>CAYVGO010000015.1:0-27074 GCA_964450725.1 uncultured Muribaculaceae bacterium | reverse complement strand
TACTTTCCAAACTGAACAAGACTAAAAACCACTGTTTCTAACCATATACAAAGCTGCAGGAATAAAAAGAGAGTGTTTCTACGGTTTTACAAAGCTGCATGGAACACATTTTTTTATCAAACAACAATTACATATTTTTACTCTCTTCGATTTTCCCTCCTTTTTGTATATCAGTTTTTTCATAGTACTTTTGTCACATCAGATTGAAACATTAACCAATTACTTATGGAGAAAATAATTATTTTAGATTCCGGTTCACAATACACTCAACTTATTGCACGAAGAATTAGAGAGCATAATGTCTATTGTGAAATTCTTCCCTATTTTAAAGACTTCACCTTAGACTCCTCAGTGAAGGGAATTATTTTATCAGGTAGTCCGTTTTCTGTTCGTAATCAAGATTGTCCTCAACTTCCGTTGGAGAACTTTTTGGGAAAAGTTCCGGTTTTAGCCATTTGTTACGGCGCTCAATACATTGCACAAAAGTGTGGCGGCAGCGTAACATCTTCCAACACCAGAGAATACGGACGTGCCAAATTAACGGTAAGTGATAGCACCCATCCTTTATTCTCGCAAGTTTCTAAAACTACGCAGGTTTGGATGTCTCATAGCGATACTGTTGCAACATTACCCATTGATGGCCGCAGAATTGCCTCTACGGAAGATGTCGAAAATGCAGCATACGCCATAGATAAGCAACGCTTGACTGCACTACAATTTCACCCTGAGGTATTTCATACCACAGAAGGAAGTACGATGTTAAAAAACTTTGTATTCTCTATTTGTGGTTGCAGCGGTTCTTGGACATCAGCCTCCTTTATTGAAGAAACCGTAGCAGCATTAAAACAACAAATCGGAGAAGATAAAGTAATTTTAGGATTATCGGGAGGAGTTGACTCTTCAGTTGCGGCACTATTACTACATCGTGCCATCGGCAAGCAGTTGTACTGCATTTTTGTTGACAATGGATTACTGCGTAAAAATGAATTTGAAACCGTCATAGATTCTTATAAGCATTTAGGCTTACAGGTTAAAGGCGTAGATGCCAAAGAAGAATTTTGGTCAGCACTGAAAAACATTTCAGACCCCGAACAAAAACGTAAGGTTATCGGAGGTAAGTTTATTGAAGTTTTTGACCGTGAAGCCCATACGTTGAAAGATGTAAAATGGCTGGCACAAGGAACTATTTATCCTGACGTCATTGAATCCGTATCAGTCAACGGCCCTTCCGCCACCATAAAATCTCACCACAATGTGGGAGGATTGCCGGATAAAATGAAATTAAAAGTGGTAGAACCGTTACGGTTACTTTTTAAAGACGAAGTACGCAAAGTAGGTAGAGTTTTAGAATTACCGTCATGGTTATTAGACCGTCATCCTTTTCCGGGTCCGGGATTGGGAATACGGATATTGGGAGAAGTATCGGCAGAGAAAATTGCGATTTTACAAAATGCAGACTACATCTTCATCGAAAGTTTACGGAAACACAATCTTTATGCAGACGTATGGCAGGCAGCTACAATTCTGTTGCCCGTAAAAAGTGTGGGAGTAATGGGAGATGAGCGTACTTACGAATATACTATTGCACTCAGGGCAGTAACCTCTACCGACGGCATGACAGCAGATTGGGCAGAACTCCCCTACTCTTTTCTGTCTTCTGTATCTAATGAAATTATCAATAATGTTCGCGGGGTGAATCGGGTAGTTTATGACATTAGCAGTAAACCGCCGGCAACCATTGAATGGGAATAATAAATAACACTTAACAGCGTTAAATTACTACTATTTTTAGCGCTACAACTAATAGGATGACGTTTACTATAATAGTAGTGATTTTCTAAATTACATGGATTTAAAAATTTAAAGTTTATATAAATATCATCATAATGAGGTTTTTCATCATCGCATCCTTTGCCGTGTTACTTTTTTCTTGTCGAAGAAATACTGATACCGGTAGTAGCGTAGACCCAAACAATCTTGGAATTCTAAAAAATATTACCTTCAAAGTTGACGCAACACCTTATGCCAATCAATCTACTTTTAGTAGTCATTTTGAGAATAAAATCAATGATTTGCATGGTTATGTATTTATAGATGGAATACTCAAACAAGTCTATAAAGATTTAGAAAAAGGAAATCTTCAAAACATTACCATTACCACTTATTCGCTATCTAATGCAAAATGTTATTTTGTTGCCAACACCTCCCTTTTTTCAAACTTTCACTCGTTGATGCAGTTGAATAAGACAACTCTTGCAGATTTTGAAAACTTACGAACCGACCTTGCTCAAACATTAACACCTCAACAACTTTTAATGAGTTCCGGCATTGCTTTGAGCGGAGAGAACAAAACCCTCAATGTAAGTTTGGAGAGAAGTATTGCTCGGGTAGATTTAACAATTACAGAACCAAACGTAGAAATTTCGAGAATCATTATTAAAAATCTTTCGACAGGAACATATATCGTCGGAAAAACCAGGTCAACTCCTAACTATGGAACACTCTTTTCTAAAGATACGACCTTTGCCATTCCGTTAAAAACTACATTAAACGGCTTTGCTTACATCAATGAGCAACAAGAAAGTCAGATTTCTTTGGAACTTTTCGGCAAATTTGATGGGCAATCCGTATCATTGAAAACGACTTTACCCAAAACTATCGCCAGAAATACTTTGTATGAGGTTAAAATTTTAAAAATCGGCACATCGCTTACCGCGGTTGTTTCTATTGCTGATTGGCGAAACGGCGAAAGCAGTACAGCAACTCCGGACATTACAAAATCGCCGAAAGTTGATCGTCTCAATTCAATCTTTCCCTCCGGTGTATTGATTGCTTCAAGCAACGATACAATTTTAATTCCTAAAGAGGGAGCATCTTTTACACTTGGTATAGAGAGTGACTATGAAGTTACTTTAACACCCGAAGGTAACAGAGATGCCCTTACCATAACACCCGTTGTCGGCAACGGTAGAAAATTTATGGTAACTGTTTCAGGACAATCACCCGGCAATCACGGTTATTTATCCTATTTAAATGTGAAAAATAAATCTTTGATGGATTTTTACGGAGATAGAATTGTACTGAAAATAGCACCCAATTATGATGTTCCGATTGTTGACATGGGAGGATTGACTTGGATGGCAGTTAATACGCAGGGAAAAAATATTCAAATTTATCCAGATGCTATTGATAATATAGAACAATTGTATCTTACAAAGTGGCAATATTCATTAGGAAATTACTATCAATGGGGGCGTCCTACAAGTTATATTCCATGGGAATCACACTCACGACACAATATTGAATCAATGAATAATCCTTGGAAAGACACCTCACACATGCCTTGTCCTCCGGGCTTTAGAGTACCAACAAAGGAAGAGATGGAACGAATTTTCCCGAATAATTTTACCGTACCGGGTCAATATACTTATAATGGCGAAACTGTTGATATTTCATTAGAAGAGCCGGCAAATATAAATCTCATCTTAAATAACGGAGGTACACGTAATGTAAAACCGCGTTATTTAGTACTTCATAATCAAACATCAGGGAATAAAATGTATCTCCCATTAGCCGGATATAAAGGGGATAAAAATATGAATCCGGGGAGTGATATAGGAAATGTAATGAAATTATGGTACACCTCTTCTACTAACTTTCAAAGCGGTATTGGCGGTCATGCTAAATGTATAAATTTTTCAGGCACAGCAGCAACGAAACAAATCACTTATTCAGACTTTCAAATGGATGCTTTTGCCACAGTCCGATGTGTAAAGAATTATTAATTCAGATTAAGCATTATGTTTAGTTTACACATAATCAAATCAAACATTCTAACCAACAGTTTCATATTCTTGCAAATCATCATTTTTTATTCTTGTAACAATGATTTTTTGCAGGATAATTCTGAGATTGGAAGTTCTGAAATCAGATTTTCAATTACCTCAGATAGATATCAACTGAATGTAGAACAAGACAGTTCCAGTTCCATGATAAAACCAAAAGGTTCTACCGGAACTCTTTTCCCGTCGGGAGCAATTTCAAAAATATATTACTACATTGTTGATAACAACCTTCAGAACATACAAAATATCCGTAGTGGAGTAGCCACAGATTTATCTTATATCCGTGTCGAAGGCTTAAAAAACGGTACATATCAATTATTTGTACTGGCAGAAAGTGAATATTCAGAAAACACAGGAGAAGTCAATAACTTGAATGGAAACTTCAATGCTACATGGTTGCAAACTACAACTCCAGAAAAACCTATTGGACAAGAATATTATTATACCAAACATGTTTTTCAAATTGAAAACGGTATTGTATCTAACAGTACAGTGAACTTGGAAAGATTAGTAGGCAGAGTGCAGTTTGATATAAACTTCAACGGTTATTTTGCAGCAGAAGGAGGAATAAAAAAAATAACTGTTCGTTTCACCGAAGGAAATGTTTACAGTATGGTCAATGGCTTGGGTACATTTTTAGGGAATCAACCACTTTCAGAAATAGACATTACTAAAGATTACGGGTTTTTCTCACTACCAACCTTAGACGGTAAAAAGTTAAAGGGTACGATAAGTATCACGGCTGGTCGTGTAGACCCTACGGAAGAAGAAGTTGTGAAAGTTTATTCATTCACAACTTCGGTAGCAGCCAATGGATTGTCAATGATTAATATTAATTACGAACACCCGGATGATTCTAACGGCTTATTGTATATAAGACATCAACATTATACAAACTTGACAAGCAATCATATTTTAACCGATACAGAGCCGAAGTCAATTTATTATAATACCAGTGAGCGTTTTTTTAGAGTCAATCAACCGATTCAGGCTTATATAGATAATGAGAATTTGTTTCATATCAAGTTTTATTCAGCAATAGGCGTTGCCAATGTCAGAATTTCTGTAGTTGAAGGTGCTTCAGAATGGGAGTTTGCCCATTTTGATACAATTCCTCCGTTTTTTGAAGCAAAATTTGAACACCCGATGAGTAAAAAATCATTGTATTATAAAACATCTACAGGAAAATATATCTTCAAACCCATGGTAACAAATCTAAAGTCATTAAACTTTAATTATAAATGGGAAAGTGAAGACCCTTATTTGAAAAAGATTAAAAGAATTGTTCCCTCTTGGAAAGTTATGTTCGGAGCCTATGGAGGTGACCCAGATGCTCCGAACGGTGCTCCAAAAGGAAACTGGATGGGTTTACGACCGGTTCATGCCCGTGAAGCATGTGTATTTTTGACCAATGCAGCATACATGTTCTCTCTTCCTGAGTTTAATGATGCTGTTGTTGCAAAGCAGGGAGAATTTTATGGCAACGGCGGTACAACGGATATATTGGATAATACAAAAATTGTTCAACGGTACCAGAATTTATCTCAATTTATTGTCGGTTTAGTTTATACAGGTAATGGTACTGTCGGTCTTGGAGGCGGAGATACATGGGGAGTAGCCCAGTATGTTTTCTTTGGGCATTATGATGGCGGATGGAATGGAGAAGTTTGCTTTCATGAGTTGGGACATTGCGCAGGATTCAGTCATAGTAGCGGTATGACCTACGGACCTTTTGCCCCTTGGTGCAGTGAGTACTATGTAAATTTAGCACGTAACAATGAATTACCTATTTCATCTAAAAGTGCTTTGAACTCTTCCAATAATCCTTATAGGTACTAAGATTTGATTGCTTTTATACTTGAGGCAAGATAATCTTCATTAATGATTTCGCTTTTCCTTTTGGTTATTATATCATTTCCATATAGTCTAACAAACGAAGAGAGTATTCATATAAATTATTATTTGCTTGGCCTCTTCATTAACCACAATGCTGTTATCATTTGTAGAAATCCGAATATAAAGTAGATAACAACTAAAAAGACAATATCTCTGAAAATAAATAACTCAAATAACGTCCAGCCCATGAGAATGATCCCACAAATCATGCAGTTTAATGAAGCCAACGCACTTTTTCGGTGAAGTAAAACTGCAGAAATGGCATTGGGCAATCCATTAACCAGAAGCAGCACAATCCCCGATGCAATAAAATTGTTGAAAAAGCCTTTAAACATAGGTAATCTATCTCGCAGAAGAGGTAATATCGGTTCCATACCCCATGTCTCACCACTGGAGTCAATAAACATCATTAACGAGCCGACAATTGCCCCAATACCGACAAAATATGCCCAAAAGAGCAGGAGTTTTTGTAAGGTTGCAGTTTTCATTATGTTTTATTTGTATTTCATTTTATAGAGTACGATTGTTGCAATATCAGATTGTAATGTATTCAGATTCTCATCTACAGTGATTATCATTGGGAATAATCTCCCGATCTGCTTCATACAAAAGAAGTCTTCTTTAATTTTCTTGCTTATCTCAAGTTTGGCAATATCTTCCAAATGCTTTTCTGTAAAATAAAACGTCAACTTGAAACAATTTTCCCACACTGAAAGCCAACAAACGGTTTTCTTTTTGTGTTGTATTTTACAGAGCCAAGATTTACCATCGTTGTAGTAATGCCATTCAATAGACAAATTTTGTTCTTCAAAAAAAGAGAGTAACTGCTTGTAATTCTGAAAATTTTCTGTCATCACTGACAGTAAAACTTCTGATGAAGGGAACTGGTTGGGATTATTTAATATAGGTTTCATTGTATTTTCTCATGAATTTCTTTAATAAAATCAAAATATTTGGATTTTACTTCTTGGTATATATTTTATGAGCACTTGGATTTTTCACCATTTTAAACTTCTATAATCTGTTTCATCTGTCTGTAATTTTAATCATTTATTTAGTGTTTTTTCAATGGAGCGTGAATCTTTTCTTTTTGGTTCTGTCATAATTAGTTATTTTATAGTTGTTGGTTTATAGTCCTTCCCTATACGGTAGTTGATGTTGGCTTTGTTTGCCTGCGCAATCTGAAACTTCCGCATAATTCTGTACAGTTTTCCGTCTTTGAATAATTTAGCACCGGTTTGATGAAATCGAAACGGTACTTCTCTTTCTATACATTGCCGACGGATATCAAGAATCCAATCATAATCGCAAATTCTTGCATCTATACCTGACTCTCCGCTGACAGATACTTCTTCTATTGTACTGTCAAGATAAGGGGTCAATTCTACCCGTTCTAAAATCGGTGCTACAATAATTGCTTTATGCTTAATCGGCAGTTGTTTGAATATAGATAGTCTATAATGTACCATCGCTTGGTTTTCTACGGTACAACCTACAATCACATTCTCATAACCATTTCCCCAATCTTTGGGAACACACGCTTCAAATCGGTCAATACGTTTGGTAAAAAAGAAAAACATCAGGTCGCTTCTTTCTCGAATCATCGCCCATGCCTCGTCACGCCATTTGTCTGCCCCTTCAACTAAAAAATCGGAAGTAAAACAGGTGAAAACTATCTTTCCCGATGGAATTTTATAACTCTTGTCGCGCTTGCGTTTAATCGGCAACCTGAAATTGTTATTTAAGGTTACATCACTGCTACTTTTTTCAGCACCGTACATTTGGTCCTGGCGGTAAACATAGCAGTATTTGCACCCCGGACTAATCTTTGTACAGCCGTGCCATGGATTCCAATCAGCGTATATCTCTTTCCAATTCATCGTTGTGTTAAGTCAATGGAATTCACCTTATTTTGTTCTATTGTTCAATGTTGTTTTCTTTTTTAATGTATTCAGTCGTAGTAACCACTTGGGCATAAAAATAACTGAGGGCTGCCATAAATGCCGTTTGAACATCTGTTGCCCTAACTATTTTCTCTCCAAAAGACAAATCTTTTGTTGCACAAGCATCGGCAATAAGCGTGATATTATATCCTAAATCTTTTGCTGCACGCACTGTCGCATCAACACACATCTGTGTCATCATTCCACATACTACTAAATTGTCTGCTCCTATCAATTGCAAATAGTCCTTTAATTGAGTCTCCCGAAAACTGTTCGGAAAATGTTTAACTATTACTTTTTCTCCATCTATTGGCTTTACGTTGTCGTGAATTTCAACTCCCAAAGTGTTAGGAACGAAGAAAGTTGCTCCGTTTCGATTGGCAACATGCTGAATATGCACTACAGGCATCGTCTTTTGGCGAAAATGTTGTAATATTTGTTGTGCATTCAAACTCGCTTCTATAGCCCCACAAAGCGGATTGTTACCGCCATTGAAATAGTCATTTTGTATATCAATTATCAATAGTGCTGTTTTTACTTTCATATTTCCTTTTCCATAAATATCATATTAATGCCCTTCAAATCTCCGCGAGAAACCTCTTTGTACCCAAGTTTTGAATAAAGATAACTTGTATTGGGAGTTTCTGGACTGGTGAAGAGAGAGTATTTCTTGCAATGGAGAAATTGTGTTTCAATGGCTTCTATCAATGCTCGCCCGATTCCCATATTTTGAAAATCTGTGGCAACAATCAGTACTCCAATATGACAAACTTTCTCATCATCTAATCGCCCCCGAATAGAACCAACGATACGACCATCAATGCAGTATTTCAGTGTCGTGTAGGTCTGAAATTCCTCCTCCATTTGTGAAAGCGTCTGTTTGAGTGGAGGCAGGTCATAGTTATTAATCACTTCGGCAACTCGACCAAATGCTTCATATTGCAATTTATGTATTTGCGGTAAATCACTTTTTTGTGCAATAAATATATTTTCCTTCATGGTTATACCTTTTAGTCATTATTTTCTACAGATAGTTCTTTAATGACCTTACACGGATTTCCAACGGCTAAAACGTTAGCTGGAATATTGTGAACGACAATAGAGCCTGCGCCGATGGTGGTATTATCACCAATCGTTACACCGGGTAAAATGATAGCACCTCCACCAATCCACACATTATTTCCAATAGTAACGGGTGCAGTAATAGACTTCCAAAATGTGCTGTTTTCGGGAAGTCGTTCCGATGCTCTTACAGGATGTGTTACAGCGTAAATATGCACTCCCGGACCAATGCCGCAATTGTTACCAATGGTGATGCGGTTACAATCTAAAAAGGTACAGTCCATATTTATCTCTACATTGTTACCAATATGAATATTTTCGCCGTAATCAACATAGATAGGAGCCGCAATCCACACATTCTTACCTCTTGAACCAATCAATTCGTCTAAAATAGCATTAAGTTTTGTGGAGTTGGTGGTATCGGTTTGCTCATACTCTTTTTGTAAGCGCTTTGCCAAGTGCCAACGGGTAATCAGTTCTCTATCGGCACAGTCATAAAACTCCCCTGCGAGCATTTTTTCTTTTTCGGTTTTCATAATTATCTTTTTTTGAATACGTAACGAAAGTAATTTACCCGATTTAATCAGTAATCATTATACATGGATTTTAAATAATTGATGAATTAATGCTCATGTTTACCTCTTCAAGAACATTGTACCATCTCCTCATCAAATCACTTTTTTATAATTTTTCCCCAAATCACGCGACTCTTGACAATCATAACTTCCATTTTAAATCTGCATGCTTTCCGTTTTAAATTTCATAGTTATATAATAAATTTCCTAACTATAAAAATAAATTTTATAGTTAGGAAATTTATTAACGGTAAGATTCGTCATTTCCATTATCATATTACCGTTTTAGAAACATGCAAAGATAATTGTTTTATCAATCAAATGATCATGAAATTCACTTTACAGGTATGCAAATATCAATCAAGAATAGAGCATCGGGCGACTCACCGGGGTTATTCAGATAGAGTTCATAATGATCTCTGTCATCACATTTTAATCCTTTTTCTTCTGCAATTTTATACACTTTACACCACACGTCTCCAAACTCGGACATAGTCAATTGGGCATTGACCACTAAATATTTACCGCCGCTTACGGTATAAGGACGTACATTGCCGTTGATTTCAGTGGTGGATGGCACGACCAAACACGCATCTGACCGTAATTGTTCTGCGGGAATTTTTGACGGATCGTCATGATAAATGGCTAACATACAGGGTTGATTTACCATCAATCCTTGTGGCACAGCCCATGCTGCTAAAGTTTCAAAAGCTTTACCAATTTGGTGGTAAGTTCCTATGTGCGCCACTGCCGCTACATGGAGTTCTTCAAGGTTCTTAATATCAATATTGTTAATGTTCATAATTTTACTTTTTTAAAGATGAGTTGAATTTTCTCTTGTAATTTTTTGTTTAGTATTTCAGGTTTTACTACCGTAACTGTATCATAAAAAGGTAGTACCCATTCTGTCATAATATCTAAACTGTAAGTCATGTAAACTTGCTGTATCGTATGATTATCAGATTTTATTTCGGACACCAGTCCTGCGTGATATTTTCTGTCTCCCATTTTCAGAACCGTTTCAGCAGTAGTTTGTAGTACAACTTCTGTAAGGCAGGAAGGGTCGTCAATATCGGCAAGCAATGCTTTCAGCGACGGATGATTACGAGAAAATAAGTTATCGGTCGTTTTAAGTGCTTCAATGCGGTCGAGTCGAAAATATCGATACTCATTTCTCCAATGACAGTACGCCGAAAGATACCAGTAAGGATAGATATAACTTACGCCTACGGCATCAATCATACGTTCTGTAGTTTCATGGCGAGAAGGAGTGAAGTACGACATTTGAAGAGAACGTTTTTGATGAATGCTTTTGAGAATGGTTTGCAGCAGATTCGGAAACTGCGGTATGGGCAATTTACGATTTTTGTAAATTTCAATAGATTGTTCTACTGTTTCTAAATCCGTTTTATCAGCCATGCGTAAAACAGCTCTGATTTTATCCATTCCCTCACAAAAATGTTTACTGTTTCCTTCGTCTGTAAAATGTTGCATAAACTTTTCTGCAGTAATAAATGCCAATGCCTCTTCTTTTGTAAACATCAGTGGCGGCAACCTGTAACCTTCCATCAATGAATATCCGACACCGGCATCTCCGCAAATCGGTACTCCGGCTTCAGAAAGTGTTCGTATATCACGGTAAATTGTACGTACACTTACACCGAAACGTTCGGCAATTTGTTGTGCTTTTACAATCGGACGTGACTGTAATTGTATCAATATACCTGATATACGATCAATTCTGTTCATTGCGATTACTCAATAATTAGTATCCACTGTACGCCGTAACGGTCGTTGAATTGAGCATACTGTTTAGCGAAAAATGTTTCTCCCAGTGGACATTCAATCTTTCCACCTTGGCTTAATTGAGTATAAACGGTTTTAATTTGTTCTACACTGTCGCAATGTAATGTCAATAAATAGCCGTTTCCAAAGGTTGTTTTTGTGGAGGGTTCGGCATCACACATCTCAATCGTTTGACCATCGAAAGTAAAACAGAGGTATATTACCTTCTTTTTCCAGTTTTCCGGAACATTGGGCATTCCGTCATAGTAGTGAAGATTTTCGATTTTTCCGTTAAGTACGGAAGCATAAAAATTTGCGGCTTCTTCGGCATAACCGTTAAAGACCAAATGAGGGGTTAGTTTCATATTGAAAAATATTTAATTGATTATAAAGACAAAAGTACAACCCTCGAATGACAACAGTATGTCAGTAGAAAAAAGATTATGCATTTTTATAAGCCTTTATAATTAACATCATCGGACGACGTAATTCATGATACATTTCAGGTAAAGATTTCAACATTTCAGAACTTGGTTGCGGTTCTATCAGTTTGGAAATTTGAAAGCCATGATTTAATAAACCATTGAAATATGTTGTCAAAGTTTTATGATATTTCTGCACAGACTGGCCTAAAAATTCAGTTTTCCTGATACCCTCATCAAAATAATTATCGACAGGCCAATGTAGTTTTTCATTATTCTCATTGACCCACCATTGCTGAGTACCACAAGCTGTAAAGATAGGATGTTCTACTGAAAAAATAAATATTCCTTTTTCATTCAAACATGAAGACACATTGCGACAAATAGCGTCAAATGATTCAATATAATGAAAGGTCAAAGAACTTAATACAATATCAAACTTTTGCTCTGAAAAATCAAAATCTTCCACCGCCATTACACGATATTCTATCCGTAAATCTTGATTAATCTCTGATGCTTTTTGTATCATTTTTTGAGACAAATCAATTCCTACCACTTTCTCGGCTCCATGTTCCACAGCATATTTACAATGCCAGCCATAACCGCACCCCAAATCAAGCACTCGTAAATTTTTCATATCGGGTAATAATTCTTTCAAAACATGCCACTCTCCGGCACCTTTTAATCCTTCTATCGAACGGTTCATTTGAGCATACTGTTCAAAAAAAAGTTTGTCGTCATATTTATTTTCTTTCATAACACAAGTAAATATTTTTTATCAATACAAATTAAATGTCCGCAAATGTAATCATTATTTTAAATCGCAAGAGGAAGTATTGATACAAAATCCGAAATTTTCAAAATTGGAAAAATGAAAAATAACCCATACATTTGTACTCATTTTCTCTAAAATAGAATACAAATGGCTACTAAACCTTTTAAAATTACTGTACTTATCAAACAAGTTCCAGATACTCGGAACGTCGGAAAAAATGCAATGAAAGAAGACGGAACGGTAAATCGCGCCGCTTTGCCTGCTATTTTCAACCCGGAAGATTTACATGCTTTGGAACAAGCCTTGCGACTTAAAGATAAAGTTGCTAATGCCACTGTAGAAGTATTAACGATGGGTCCTCCGCGTGCTTCTGAAATTATCAGAGAAAGTATTTATCGCGGTGCAGACGGAGGTTATTTATTGACTGACCGTAAATTTGCTGGAGCAGATACATTGGCTACCGCTTATGCACTTTCATTAGCCTTAAAAAAAATCAATCCCGATATTATTTTTGCCGGAAGACAAGCCATAGACGGTGATACGGCTCAAGTAGGACCTCAAGTGGCAGAAAAAATGGGAATGCCCCAAGTAACCTATGTAGAAGAAATTGTAAACTTTGGAAAAGACAAAATCACTCTCAAAAGACGATTGGAACATGGTATAGAAGTAGTGGCTGCAAAATTGCCGGTAGTGGTTACTGTACACAGTTCTGCACCTGCATGCAGACCCAGAAATGCAAAGCGAGTGATGAAATATAAGTATGCCAAAACTCCGACCGAACTACAAGAACAAACAGATATTTACAGTAACATGGTACAGCAACGTGATTATCTTCAAATTGCAGAATGGAATACTACAGATGTAGGGGGAGATGAAGTACAGTTCGGATTAAAAGGCTCACCGACAAAAGTAAAAAAAATTGATAACATTGTTTTTCAAGCCAAAGAATCTAAAGTTTTATCATCTTCAGACCATGATATTAGTACCCTGATTAAAGAACTAATGGATAATCATACTATCGGATAATCATACTATCGGATAAGTTCACAAAAGAGGGCAGAAACTGTAAAATGCCATCTTTTAACCCTTGACCTTTTACCATTTAATTTATTTACTTTATGAATAATATATTTGTTTATTGTGAAATTGAAGACGGCGTTATTGCCGATGTCAGTTTTGAATTATTGACCAAAGGATATGCACTCTCACGTCAGTTACAATGCAAGTTAGAAGCCGCTGTTGTAGGTTCTAATCTTAAAGGTATTGAAACCGAGTTGTTTAAATATGGCGTAGAAGTTGTTCATATTGCTGATGACAAAAGACTTTCACCTTATCTCACCCTTCCTCACAGTTCAATTCTCATAGGACTTTTCAGTGAAGAAAAACCTCAAATAGCCCTTTTTGGTGCTACACCAATAGGTAGAGATTTAAGTCCTCGAATTTCAAGTGCTTTACGTAGTGGTCTTACCGCAGACTGTACGGCTTTAGAAATCGGCGACCATGTTACCAAATCTGAGAATTATCAGAACTTGTTGTACCAAATTCGACCAGCATTTGGCGGAAACATTATTGCTACCATTATTAATCCCGAATGTCGTCCTCAAATTGCAACAGTACGTGAAGGGGTAATGAAGAAAGAACCTTTGGCACAACCTATAAAAGGTACAGTGAAGCAAATAGATGTCAACAAGTACCTTAAACCTGAAGATTTTGTGGTAGAAATTATTGAACGACATATTGAAGCCCGAAAAATCAACATCAAAAGTTCTCCTATCGTTATTGCCGGAGGTTATGGAGTGGGAAGTAAAGAAAATTTTCAACAATTATATGAACTTGCCAATGTTTTAGGCGCAGAAGTCGGAGCATCAAGAGCAGCTGTAGATTCAGGTTTTTGTGAGCATCAACGACAAATTGGTCAAACCGGTACTACGGTTCGTCCTAAATTGTATATTGCATGTGGTATTTCCGGACAAATACAGCATACTGCTGGCATGGATCAGTCCTCGATGATTATTTCAATCAACAATGACCCTGCTGCACCCATTCATCAATTGGCAGACTATGCTATTGTTGGTGATTTAAATGAAGTGATTCCGAAGATGATAAAATACTACAAAGAGAATACAAAATAGCGTTACAATACGTTATATCAGATATACTTATTATTTTGACGAATGCTCCAACCAATTTTTCATGAGTTTTTTTTTGACTTCACGGTCGAAAAAATATACTTTTCATCTCTTTTATTCTTTGTTGTATTATTTCAGGTTTATTTTTACGGAATACGCTTTCGTCGTTTCTTCAGAAAAAATAAAACTGTCCCTATGCCCGAAGACGTTGGTTTTTCAATCATTATTTATGCAAAAAATGAATTTGAAAACCTGCAGCGTCATTTGCCTTTATGGTTAAATCAACAATATAATCTATTTGAAATTATTATTGTTGATGATTGTTCTACTGATGAGACTGAGGATTTTTTGTTACAGGTAAAACAGCAATACCCACAGGTTTCATTTACAAAAATTTCGACCACCAATCACCACAATGATAAAAAATTAGCATTTACATTAGGAGCAAAAGCCGCAAAATATGACTGGCTACTTTTTTCTGACGCTTCTGCAGCTCCAGTAAGTGAAAAATGGATTTCATCTTATCAAAGTCTCATTCGACCTCACATAAAAATGATTGTAGGATGTAATTTTTATGAGCGTATGGGTAAATTTTCTTCATGGATAAAAAGTGACCAACTTTTCTCAATGGTATTATCTGTCTGTGCGGCAAAATCTGGGCATGCCTATTATGCCGATTTTTATAATTTTGCATTACATAAATCTCTCTTTATAGAGCATAAAGGCTTTGGAACTTTGCATAACCTTCCTACAGAAGAAACGACATTTATTGTTAATACTTGTCGAAAAAACAGTGAGGGGAACAGTTTAACGGAAGGGATGGTATCTACTCACCAAAATTTCTCATGGAAATGGTGGTTTTTAAGAAAAAAAGAATTATCGGCACTTATTGCTCACTCTAAGAGAGGAACTACAACACCATTTGTTGAACTGCTTTCTCGATTACTATACTTTAGTTGTATCGTAACAGGAGTTTTTCTTACATATTATACCCAATCTTATATTATTCCGATTATATTACTGCTTTTAATTCTTGTTCGCAAAGTAACCATTACATTACTCTACCATTCTATTTCTAAGCGACTACATTTCAAAATCAACTCTCTTTATTTACTCACTCTTTATGATTGGTTTTCGCCATGTTTTTATATTTTCCTCTATTTTTGTCGTCCCAATACCGTAAAGATAAGAAAAGTATAATTGGCTTGACAACGTATGGATATTGAGCAAAATGTAAATCACAGCAGATTACAAGATAATCAGTGGGTAGAACTGGCGCAACAAGGTAATCAAGAAGCATTTCGTGCTTTGTATAATAAATACCGACAAGATATTTACTATGTTCATCTTCGCTTTTCCGGAAATGAAAATGATTCTGAGGATTTAACGAATGAAACATTTTGTAAAGCATTTGCATCGCTGCATACTTATTCTCCGCTATATCCTTTTAGAGTTTGGCTTCATAAAATTGCCACTAACACAGCCATTGATTTTTTTAGACGACAGAAAGAAAAGCCGTTATCTTTAGATAAAGTGGCAGAGCAGGATTTTGAATTATCTGACAGTAATCCGACACCGGAACAACAACTGATTAAAGAACAAAGTGTGTTGATTACAAGAGAATTTGTAGCAAAATTAAAGCCGATTTATCGTAAAATAATAGAATTACATTACTTCTGTTGTTTACCTTACGAAGAAATTGCCATTCTTTTGAACCTGCCATTGGGTACCGTAAAAACTCAAATATTTAGGGCAAAGGAACAATTAAGACAAAAAATGGGTCAACGCGAAACTTAAATTTTACAATAGAAAAATCCCCTTTTGAAGTTCATTCAAAAGGGGATTTTGCCATAAAACGTAAAATTTTATTTACCTAAGTCTTCGAAATCAACGTGAGTACGTTCTACGATTTCTGTGGTAGAGTTTTCTCGAACATAATTAATTACATCTTGTAATCCCTCTGTAAACTTAATAAAATCTTCTTTGTATAAAAAGATTTTATGTTTTTTGTAAGTAAACTTTCCATCTCTGTCAACTTGTCTTTTACTTTCAGTTACGGTAACATAAAAATCATTTTCTCGAGTGCTTTTTACATCAAAAAAATAAGTTCTCTTTCCTGCTTTTACTGCCTTTGAGAAAATTTCTTGATCCTCTCTTTTTTCGTATTCCATCATCAATAGAAATTGGTGTAACAATTAAAACTCCACAAAAGTAATGAAATTTTGTCTATCTCCAAAAAAACATGAAATAAAAAGTGGCTGCAATGTTAGAGTAGAAGCGAATATTGGAGAAAATTTACTGACTAAAAAAACTGCCTTCTACTATAAATTATCCATAATGTTTTAATAATATACAAATCCAATGCCAAAAAATTGTAATTTTGCCGCAAAAACCAATGTCATGCAAGCACGTTTTAAGTTGTCGACAAAAAAAATAATAGGGCTAATTCTTGGAAGTTTCTTTTTGTTTTTTATTCTTACTTATCAAAAGCCTTTTGTTGACTCTGTCTATTCAACTGTAGTATTTGACAGTGAGGGAAAAATCTTAGGGGCACGTATTGCTTCAGATGAGCAGTGGAAATTTCCACAGACAAACAACATTGCCGAAAAATATTATGAATGTGTAAAGCAGTTTGAAGACCAATATTTTGAGTACCACCCAGGGATTAACCCTGTATCTATCGTTAAAGCATTGTATGGCAATGTGAAAGCCGGAAAAATTGTGAGTGGCGGAAGTACAATTACTATGCAGGTTATACGGCTGTCAGAAAAAGCCAATAGAAATTATAGGCAAAAAATGATAGAGATGTGGAAAGCTTTCCAGTTAGAGTTTTTCTATTCTAAAAAAGATATTTTTCAAATGTATGCCACTCATGTCCCATTTGGCGGAAATATTGTGGGAGTGGAAACTGCCGCACATCGCTATTTTCAACACAGTGCGGATGAACTTTCTTGGGCTGAGGCCGCCACTCTTGCTGTATTACCCAATGCACCTTCGTCGGTCAACATAGAGAAAAATAGAACTATTTTGTATCAAAAGCGAAATACACTCCTTCACAAACTGTTAGTAAATGAATGTATCGATAGTTTAACGTATGAACTGGCATTGTTAGAAGAACTTCCTGAAAAAGTTTTCGGATTTCCGGATATTGCTCCCCATTTAATAGAAAAATTACATCTACAATTCAAAGGGCAAATTGTACATACAACGATTGACCGTAAAATACAAACAGCGGCAGAAGGTATTCTTTATGCTCATCATAAGGAATTAAAAGGAAATCACATCAATCATATTGCTGCTATGGTCGTAGATGTGAAAAAAAATGAGATTGTTGGATATTGTGGCAATGTAAAGGAAGACCGCAGTGAAGGTTTTTGGGTAAATATTATTGATTCAAAACGTAGTCCGGGAAGTTTACTCAAACCATTACTGTTTTACAAAATGCTCGCAGATGGTAAACTTTTATCTAAAACCTTATTACCGGAC
This sequence comes from uncultured Muribaculaceae bacterium, assembly GCA_964450725.1. Taxonomy (GTDB): domain Bacteria; phylum Bacteroidota; class Bacteroidia; order Bacteroidales; family UBA932; genus CAYVGO01. Next base: position 9,156 of record CAYVGO010000015.1, on the reverse strand, counting down.
TTACCCATCAACCTGAGAGGGTTTATTCCGACTAATTATATCAATACTTTCGACGGTGCTGTTCCCGCCAATGAAGCATTGATAAGGTCTCTCAATATTCCATTTGTAGAATTACTACGTCAGTGTGACATTACTGCTTTTTATAATTTCTTAAAAAAAACAGGATTTTCAACACTGACACAAAAGCCTGAACATTATGGATTATCTCTTATTCTGGGAGGTGCTGAAATTACATTATGGGATGCCGCCTCTGTCTATACCCAAATGGCAAGAACTTTAAACCGTTTTAATCAAGAGTTTAACTATTCTACCCAAGATTTAAGTCCATTGTCATTCGTTCAAAAAAGCAGTCAACAAGAATTTACGATACAATCTGAACCTATTCGTTATGAAGCAGGAGCGTTGTATCTTATGTTTGAAACATTGTCCGAAGTAAATTCAGATGAAACCGGACTCAGAAAGTTTGCAACATCAAGAAAAATAGCCCTAAAAACAGGTACCAGTTTTGGATTTCGCGATGCATGGTCTGTAGGAGTAACGCCGGAATATGTTGTATTGGTTTGGGTAGGTAACGCTTCCGGAGAAGGTCGTCCGGAATTAGTCGGCGGACAATGTGCAGCACCCATTGTGTTTGACATTTTCGGACGTTTACCGGCTACTCGCTGGTTTGCAACACCACACCACGAATTACAACAAACTGCAATATGTAAGTATAGCGGTATGAAAGCGGGTAAAGATTGTGCAACGATTGATACAGTTTTAGAGGTTGACAATACAGCAACGCCTCTTTGTAAATATTGCACAAAAATTATGGTAACTACTGATCTTCGCGAACGAGTTTACCAGCAGTGCAGCAATCCTCATGACAATTATCTTTTAAAAAGCTGGTTTGTCTTACCCCCGGCATGGGAATATTATTACAGTAAAAAACACCTTGAATATCGCAAGTTACCGCCGTTAAGTAAAACTTGCCGGCAACTTAATACACAATCTCCTATGCAGTTTATTTATCCTCTGTCAAAAGGAATTATTCGCATTCCACGTAAACTTGACGGTTCTCCGGGAAAGGTATTATTGAGACTTGCTCACCAAAACTCAAATATTCAAATTTACTGGTACTTAGATCAGGAATATATTACGGCAACTCAAAATTTTCATGAAATAGAATTACAACCTCAAGCAGGACGATACCGTATTACGGCAATTGACCAAGAAGGTAATGAAATCTACAGAACACTTTTTGTTGAGTAAACGAACTGATGCAATTATTTTTTATCCTGCCGCGAACCACTATAAAATCCACTTCTCTGTGTTTATTGATTGATTATTCTTCATTTGAAACTTCAAGTTTTATGATTTTTCCGTAAAATTTTCCGGCTCTTACAGAATAGATACCTTGTGGAAGTGTAGAGATATTGATGACATCTGTCATAGGAACTTCTAACATTAAATTACCGGTAATATCAAAAAAATCTATGGTGGTTGCGTCTATCTGCTCTGAGTTTTCAACATTTAAAATAGTTGTAGCAGGATTTGGATATAGTTTTAATCCGTGATTAGTTTTCTCAATGCCCACTACTGAAGTCCATTTTGCATATAGTGTAATATTTTCGGTTACAATATCTGTTGTAAAATCCCATTGGGTTGTTAAATTGATGTCTTTAAACCAACCGGAAAAAGTGTAATTTGGTTTCTCTGGGTCTGAGGGCTGGAAAATAGAAGTTCCGGCTACAATGTCTGTCATAGAATTAATGATAACTCCATCAACATTAAAGTTTACGGTAAACCTTGTTGTGTTTTCTACAAATTTTGCATACAGTGTGATATTACTTGTAACAACATTGGTCATAAAGTTCCACGGTATTATTAACTCAGGGTCTTTAAACCATCCGACAAAAGTATAGTTTGGTTTTTCTGGATTGACAGGTTGAGCAATAGAAGTTCCGGACAAGATGTCTGCCGCTGAACTAATTGTTATACCGTCAACTTTAAAGTTCACCGTAAATTTCGCTATATTTTCTACAAATTTCCCATACAATGTTGTATTGCCGGTAACAACATCAGTCGTAAAGTTCCATGGAATAATTAACTCAGAATCTTTAAACCACCCGACAAAAGTGTAATTTGGTTTTTCCGGATTTTCGGGTTGCACAATAGAACTTCCTGAGGAAATATTGGTCATAGACTTAACCGTAATGCCGTCAACTTTAAAGTTTACCGTCAATTTCGCAGTATTTTCTACAAACTTTCCATACAGAGTTGTATTGCCGGTAACAATATCGGAGGAAAAGTTCCACTGAATTAATAACTCCGGGTCTTTAAACCATCCGACAAAAGTATAGTTTGCTTTTTCAGGATTTACAGGCTGAATAATAGAACTTCTTATCAGAATATCTGTCATAGAACCAGTGATAACGCCATCAATATTAAAGTTTACAGTAAGTTTTACAGTATTTTCTATGAATTTCCCATACAATGTCATGTTGTTTGTAACAATATCAGTTGGAAAGTTCCATGGAGCAATTAACTCAGGGTCTTTAAACCATCCGACAAAAGTGTAGTTCTGCTTTTCAGGGTTGGTCGGTTGCGCAATAACATTTCCCGACACAATATCAGTAATAGTACTGACCGTTACTCCGTCAACAGTAAAGGTTACATTGAATTTTGCTATATTTTCTACAAACTTTCCATACAGAGTTGTATTTCCTGTAACTACATCGGTGGCAAAGTTCCACTGAACTAATAACTCAGGGTCTTTAAACCATCCGACAAAAGTATAGTTCGGCTTTTCAGGATTGGTAGGTTGCACAATAACACTTCCCGACACAGCGTTAGTAATAGAATCAACTGTTACTCCGTCAATAGTAAAGTTTACATTGAATTTTGCTATGTTTTCTACAAATTTCCCATACAATGTTGTATTTCCTATAACAACATCGGTGGCAAAGTTCCACTGAATTAATAACTCTGGGTCTTTAAACCATCCGACAAAAGTATAGTTCGGCTTTTCAGGATTGGTAGGTTGCACAATAACACTTCCCGACACAGCGTTAGTAATAGAATCAACTGTTACTCCGTCAATAGTAAAGTTTACATTGAATTTTGCTATGTTTTCTACAAATTTCCCATACAATGTTGTATTTCCTATAACAACATCGGTGGCAAAGTTCCACTGAATTAATAACTCTGGGTCTTTAAACCATCCGATAAAAGTATAGTGCTGCTTTTCAGGATTGGTCGGTTGAGCAATAATACTTCCCGACACAGCGTTAGTAATAGAATCAACTGTTACTCCGTCAATAGTAAAGTTTACATTGAATTTTGCTATGTTTTCTACAAATTTCCCATACAATGTTGTATTTCCTATAACAACATCGGTGGCAAAGTTCCACTGAATTAATAACTCAGGGTCTTTAAACCATCCGATAAAAGTATAGTGCTGCTTTTCAGGATTGGTCGGTTGAGCAATAATACTTCCCGACACAGCGTCAGTAATAGTACTGACCGTTACTGTATCAACCTTAAAATTTACATTGAATTTTGCTATATTTTCTACAAACTTTCCATACAATGTTGTATTTCCTGTAACAACATCGGTGGCAAAGTTCCACTGAATTAATAACTCAGGGTCTTTAAACCATCCGATAAAAGTATAGTGCTGCTTTTCAGGATTGGTCGGTTGAGCAATAATACTTCCCGACACAGCGTCAGTAATAGTACTGACCGTTACTGTATCAACCTTAAAATTTACATTGAATTTTGCTATATTTTCTACAAACTTTCCATACAATGTTGTATTTCCTGTAACAACATCGGTGGCAAAGTTCCACGGTATAGTCAATGCTGCATCTTTAAACCATCCGACAAAAGTGTAGTTGTAATTATTGCTGTCTGGCGGTCGAGCAATAGAAGATCCGGACACAATATCTGTTATAGAATCAACCGTTACTCCGTCGATATTAAAAGTTACTGTAAATTTTGTTGTATCTTTCCATATCACATCATAGAATGAAGTTGTAGAAGCCATTGTAAAAATGAGATAATTGTTATTCAGGTCAGACGCATAAATAGCCGTCGGAACATTATCTCCCTCCTGTTTTTTGGCAGATACAAACAACCACCCTAAATCAGGTTGAATCCAGACGGTTACAACAGCATCTAAAGGTACTGCTCCTCCGGCAATAATTTCTGTTGCTGTACCGTTTCCATAAGTATAACTTGCACTGATTGTTCCACCAACCGATTGAGTAAAAGTGAATGGTTGTGTTCCTTTTTCTGTCCATTTGGCATAAAAAACCATATCTGAAGTAATGGTTATAGGGAATGTCCATGGAATAGTACATGCCGCATCTTTGTACCAACCATTAAAGTTGTATCCTAAATGAGTTGGAGTAACCGGTGAGGCATTAAGAGTATAATTATTTTGATAAACAAGAGAGGAGATATTGTTATCCTGCTGATAATTAAAGATAATAATATAACCGTTGATTTGTTTTCTGAAAACAGGATAACCATTGTTGACGTTACTTAAATCGGAATACCATATCATCGGATTTTGAGAGTTGTTGAGTAAAACGGACATTCTCTCAGCTTTCATTTCTGAGGTAGTTTTAGGAGTCCCGATAGCATTTGTTAAGTTTGTACCGGATGTTTGACCGTTGTAATAACAATTAATTGCAGTGCCACCATTTTGATATCCAACCAACCCGCCGATAGAAGCGCCACTGCCTGTTGCTGATACTGCTCCTGTAGCATAACAGTTGGATATTGTTCCACTATTTTGATGTCCAATCAATCCTCCCGCAACAATACCTAATGTCGATACTTCACCCGTAGCATAACTGTTGGACACTGTACTATTTTGAAATCCAACCAACCCGCCAACAACAGCATTAGTTCCTGTGGCTGATACAGAGACTGTAGCATAACAATTTGACATGGGTCCACTTTGAAACCCAGCCAATCCTCCCACTGCAACGCCGGCTCCTTTTGCCGAAACTGTTCCGGAGGCAGAGCAATTCGACACTGTTCCACTACCCTGATTCCCGATTAATCCGCCAACGTAATCGGCTCCCGTGAATGCACCGGTAATCCCAAGATTGGCAATAACGGCATTAGAAGTATAACCAAATAACGCAATGTAGTTTTTATCGGGCTTATTAATCGTCAGGTTAGAAATTGTCTTATCATTACCATCAAAATTGCCGGCAAAACGACGATTGGGAGCATTGGTTGTTGTACTGTTCCAACCACCTATCGGAGTGAAATCAATGCCAGTCATGTTAATGTCATTCATCAATTTAAAATACTTTCCAACAGTAGCAGCGCCTGCTGTTGTCTCTTTCATCACTAAATTAGAGAGCCATTTGAGATGGTCTGTCGTGGATATTTTGTAAGGGTCTGCGGAAGTACCTGTTCCCGATGGTGCTGTTTGCCCTATGAGTGAAATCCATAAAACCATCGTGAAAAATAATAGAAAAATTTTTGTTTTCATACTACAACTATTTTTGTTTTATTGAAGGTTAGTAGATTTTCGGCAAACCGTTACTGTTCCTGAATTAAACTATCTTTTAATTTTCTAACAGCCTCCGTAATATTTTTTTCAGTAGAGAGTAGTTTTACAAAATGGCTGCCAACAATAGCCCCTTGGGCATGGCGACATGCGGCACTAAAGGTTTGCTGATTAGAAACTCCAAAACCTATCAGTCTCGGATTTTTAAGTTTCATCGCGTCAATGCGTGTAAAATATTCTGTTTTTTCACCCTCAAAAGAATTTTGTACACCGGTGGTAGAAGCACTTGAAACCATGTAAATAAATCCTGAGGTATTATTATCAATCATCAGAATACGTTCATCAGAGGTTTCGGGAGTAATCAACATGATCATTTTAAGATGATAACGCTCAACGATGGGCTTATAGATTTGCATGTAATCATTAAAGGGTAAGTCCGGAATAATTAAACCATCAATACCCGCAAGCGAACATTGTTCTATAAATTTTTCAAAACCATAACAAATCAAAGGATTAAGATAACCCATAAGGATAACTGGCATAGTAATGGTATTTCTCATTCCTTGAAGTTGTTCAAAAATTTTATGGAGTGAAATGCCGTTGGTAATCGCTTTCGACGATGCTTCCTGTATCACCACACCATCTGCCATAGGGTCTGAAAATGGAATACCAACTTCTACCATATCAATACCCTGTTTTTGCAGTTCAGTCAATATTGTCAGCGTATCTTCAAGTTGAGGATACCCTGCCGGAAAAAATACGGATAAAATATGGGTTTGCTTTGCGGCAAAAAGAGCGTCAATTTTATTCATAGTATTTGCGTTATAAATTGTTGTAATTTTTCAATATTCTTATGTGCGGGAGCATCTTCAAACCCACTGTTAAGGTCTATCCCGGCAAAGCAGCGGTGCTTTATGGCGATTATATCCTGAGCAGACTCCGGTGTTATGCCGCCACTGAGAATAAAAGGGATTTCTCCGTGATAGTGTTGGAGTAGCGACCAGTCAAATTTTTGTCCCGAGCCGCCGTAACTGTTACATTTTGTATCAAAGAGTAAGAAGTCAACACTGCCGTCATAGTTTTCGACTTTATTTATATCTTCAACGGTTGAAAGAGGAATTGCTTTGATGACTTTGTACCCCTTTTCCTGTAATTGTTTACACTGCGATGCAGGTTCATTTCCATGTAGTTGAATATGCGTTAAGCCATATTTTTGAGCCGCTTGCAGAATTTTATTCAGACTTTCATTCACAAACACTCCGACACGTAAAACTTTTGTAACTGGTAAATCTCCTGTAACAAAGCGTGGCGATGGCTCATAAAAGATAAAACCCATCATGGTTATCTTTAAAGCATCTACTGCCATAATATTTTCGGAATATTTCATTCCGCATACTTTTATCAGCATAATTCACTCATCAGTTTTTGCAATGCTTGCGGCGGATTGTGGGTTTTCATAAATGTTTCTCCTATCAGAAATCCTTGAAACCCCGCTTTACGTAAAACCTTAATGGTCGTGCTATCACCAATTCCGCTTTCGGAAACCAATACAATATCTTTATTTGTTACAGATTGAGCCAGCCTAAAAGAGTTATTAATATCCGTAACAAATGTTCCCAAGTTGCGGTTATTGACTCCTAACATGTCAATATGATGATTGAGATATGCTAATTCATCTTCCGTATGTACTTCTAAAAGTACTTCAAGATTGACACTGTGTGCTATTTCCGCTAATTCCTGACATTGTTGCAATGTAAGACATGACGCAATTAACAGTATGGCATCGGCTCCTGCCACCCGGGCTTCGTAAACTTGATTTTCTGATATAATAAATTCTTTACGTAACAAGGGTATATCTTCTACTGCTTGACGCGCTTTGATTAAATGCTCTAATTCTCCTCCAAAAAACTCTTCATTGGTCAATACCGAGCATGCCGAGGCACCAGCCAAGGCATATCCATGTACAGTTTCTTCAGGGTTTGCGGCTTCAAAAATCCACCCCTTCGACGGACTTTTACGCTTAAATTCAGCGATAATTCCAGTCGAAGAGTTACGAAGAGCGTGCGACATTGAAATGATTGGACGGGATGACTTTTCCGCTTTTTCGCGCATTCCGTCAAAGCAAATTGTTTTCAGTTCTTCACGTTTGTTGGCAAGTATTTTATCAAGAATATCTGTCATGGGTGGTGTTATGATAGTAATTTAACACCCAAAGGTAGTACAAAATCTTTCTTTAAAAAAAATATGAACACCGTTATAATATCAATAACGGTTGTGATCATAAAGTTAAATCGGAAATTTGTATTTGATATAGAAAATCTGCTGTAATAACTGACCATAGTATCATTTGCCATTTCTCCCTTTATTGTAACGTCTCCATTGCTTGCAGTTGTTTATTTGTAAAATAATTTGGGGTTGCAGAGACTTTCTCTACAACCCCAAATCCTTTCATGTGCAGGTAATCACTATTTCTTCATCACTTTTCCTCTATAATTTCCAGCCCTCATCGTGTAAAAACCCTGAGGAAGAGTTGACACATCAACAATTTCTGCTGCCGGAACTTGTAAAACCAACTTACCCGAAAGATCAAAAAATTCTACAGATAGAGCGTTAGTCTGTTCTATGTTTTGAATATTCAACACGGTGGTGGCAGGGTTAGGATAAATCTTTAACTCCAAAATCTTCAAATCCAAAATACCCGTGGGTTCTGCTGTCCACTTAGCATACAGCGTAATATCCGCAGTAACTACATCGGTAGTAAAGTTCCACGCGGTAGTCAATGCGGCTTCCTTATACCAGCCGCCGAAGGTGTAGCCGTCTTTGGTCGGGTCGGTGGGTTTGTCAATAGTGCTACCATGAGTAGCGGTCAGTGAGCCTGTCGAGCTGCCGCCGTTAGCATCAAATGCCAACGTATAACTATTGACACTCCACTGTGCTACCGCTGTTTTGTCTGCGGCATAAGTCCAAGGAGTTGTTTCCGTAATCACATCGTTGTCGATTTTCCAGCCGCCGAAAGTATAACCTGTACGTTCCGGCGTAGGTAAAGTACCCACAGGCTGATTCGAGCCAACCGCTATAGTTGTTGGGTTAACCGTACCTCCGGATGGTTCTAACGTAAGGGTATATTGAACCACCCACTGTGCTATCGCTGTTTGATCTGCGGCATAAGTCCAAGTAGTTGTTGTCGTAATGAGATTGCCGTCGATTTTCCAGCCGGCAAAGAATTCTCCGGTTTTGGTGGGTACAGGTAATGTACCAATGGCATCTCCTGTTTTTACATCAATATAGGTAGTTGTCATCTGACCACCGTCAGGGTCAAAACTTAGCAAGTGTGTATAACTGTTAGAAACAAGTTTCGGCATAGCCGGGCTGTTGATACGATAATGAAATGCCAAACTTTCGGAAACCAAAGCCGCATTAAGGGTTGCAAGTTCTGTTGTCCCATTCATGTCGGCAATGGTTTTTTCTTCTACATCGGTTAGCGTGCCGCTGCCGCTGCCAATAGCCGTTACACTTTCAAGAACCGTGAAATAGCAGGCTGTTACTGCGCCGCCATTACCACCCACCACTCTTCCACGAATACCATCACTGCCCAAACTGCCGGCATTGCTCAAACAGCCGATAACAAAACTGCTGGCATTATA
>CAYVGO010000014.1:31363-42396 GCA_964450725.1 uncultured Muribaculaceae bacterium | reverse complement strand
TTTTTACCTCAATGGTATTTTTCGCCTTCACGGCAATATCTTTTGCCCAAATTTCGGGTACAGTCAAAGATACCGGCGGAGAACCTTTAGTTGGAGTGTCTGTGATTCAAAAAGGAACCACCAAGGGTGTGGTGACAGATGCAAATGGAATTTTCAACATGAATGTTGAACCCGGGACACAACTCAAATTTTCGTCTATCGGATACACCGATATAGAGTTAGAAGCTCAAAGCGAGATGACTGTTACCATGGAAGAGGGGGCACAAAACATTGACGATGTAGTTGTTGTGGGATTTGGACAGCAACGTAAGGTTAACTTAACAGGCTCGGTGTCGGTTGTAAAGTCTGACGCATTTGAAAGTCGTCCTGTTCAAAATGTGGGACAGGCTTTGCAAGGAATGGTGCCGGGTTTAAATTTAACCGTAAACAATTCCGGAGGAGAGTTAAACAATACTTTAGACTTGTCTATACGTGGCGGAGGAACTTTAGGAAAAGGATCTAAAGCGGGTGTATTGGTTTTGATTGACGGTATGGAGGGAAATATGAATGCGCTGAATCCACAGGATATTGAAAGTATTTCGATCTTAAAGGATGCAGCAGCGTCTTCTATTTATGGCTCTCGAGCCCCATTCGGAGTACTTCTAATTACTACGAAAAAAGGAAAGGCAGGAAAAGTGACTGTTAATTACAATAACAACTTTCGATGGTCAGACCCTTTATTAATGCCGAAAATGCTTAATTCAGAAAATTTTGCAGAGTATTGGAATTTAGCAGCCAAAGAGTCGGGAGAAGGAGCACCTTTCAGTGAATATACGTTACAAAAAATACGGGATTTCAGGGCAGGATTAATTACTGACCAAACAGAAGCCAATACAACCGGAGACAGTTGGAAAAATTATACAAATTCTTGGGGTGATAATGATTGGTTTGATGTGCAATATAAAAATTGGGCATTTTCACAGGAACATAACCTATCGGTCAACGGAGGAACAGAGAAAGTACAATATTTTATTTCCGGAAATCTTTTAGACCAAAACGGATTATTGACATTCTCTAAAGATAAATACGGTCGTTATACGATATCTCCAAAAGTTACGGCACAAATTTTTCCGTGGCTTAAAATCGGAAGTAGTACCAAATTTATTCGTGAAACTTATGATCGGTCGGCTTATCAAACCGCATTATTTTATCACAACATTGCCAGACGTTGGCCTACATTGCCATTGACCTATCCTAAAAAAGAAGGTGTTCCTTTTGATAATCCTAACTATGGTGATTGTAATGAAATAGAACAACTACGGTCCGGAGGACGAGATAAAACCGAAAAAGATTTTATTTATCAGCAAATACAACTGGAAATTGAGCCTATAAAAAACTGGAAAATTTTTGCCGATGGTAACTTTAGACAAACAACAAATTTTCAACAATGGGAGATTTTACCGATATATATGATGCAGCCTTCGGGGAAAATTGATTTTGTTGATTTTGACGGTGGCGGATCTGACTATACTCCCGGATTAACACGGGTATATGGCTATGGATGGAAAGAAAACTACTACAATGCCAATGTTTATACTGATTACAGTCACCTTTTTGATAGTGGACACTACTTTAAAGTAATGGTCGGTTTTCAAAGTGAGTTAACCAAAACCCGCGACCTTTCGGCACGAGGAGATGGGTTAATTACTGTAAACACCCCTACGGTATCGAACACCACTGTAGACCCTCGTTCTTCAGGAACTTTTGACCACTGGGCTACTTTGGGTTTCTTTGGCAGAGTAAATTATAATTACAAAGAGCGTTATTTGTTTGAGGCAAGTTTACGCTATGACGGGTCATCTCGGTTTTTAAGAGACCAACGGTGGCAATGGTTTCCCTCTTTTTCTGTCGGTTGGAATATTGCCAATGAAGAGTTTATGTCAGATATTAAATGGATAAAAGTACTTAAGCCGCGTGCATCTTGGGGACAATTAGGAAATCAAAACACTGAAAACTGGTATCCTTTTTACACCACTATTCCTATAAAAAAAGATCACTCTTGGTTACTTAACGGACAAAAGCCTTCAATATATGTAGAAAAAACTCCGGAATTGGTTTCCACGCTTTTAACTTGGGAAACTGTAGAAGATTGGAATGCTGCATTAGACTTTGAATTGTTCAATTCAAGACTTACCGGAACTTTTGAAGTGTATCAAAGAAGAACTTTAAACATGGTAGGTCCAGCTCCAAGTTTACCGGAAATTTTAGGGGTAAATGTTCCTAACATAAACAATGCCGACCTTCTTAGTCAAGGATGGGATTTAGAAATAGGATGGAGAGACTATGTCAGCAGCATTGGATTAAGTTATGGTGTGAGATTCAATATTGCTGATAATACCAGAAAAGTTACACGTTATCCCAATCCTACCAACAAAGTAAGTGATGACGATTGGTATGCCGGAAAATTATCCGGGGAAATTTGGGGATATACTACCCTTGGTATTGCTCAAACTCAAGCCGAAATGGATGCACATCTGGCAACCCTCAATAATGGCGGACAAAATGCCTTAGGTACCAATTGGCAAGCAGGAGACATTATGTATAAAGATATTAACGGTGATGGCAAAATTGACGGTGGACAAGGAGTTTTGGGAAATATGGGAGATAAAAAAATTATTGGGAATAGTACTCCTCGATATACCTATGGATTTAATGGAGATATTGCTTGGAAAGGATTTGACTTACAAATATTTATACAAGGCGTAGGAAAACGAGATTATTGGGTGAGTGGTGCTTACTTTTGGGGAGCAGACGGTGGAATGTGGCAGTCTGCAGGTTTTGAAAATCACTTAGACTTTTGGCGACCCGCCAATGCACAATCTATAGACAAAAATGCTCCTAACTACAATTATTTCGGTGCAAATCCCAGCGGATACTTACCTCGACCCGATTGGGGAAGCGGTAAAAATAAAGAAAAGCAAACACGATATTTACAAAATGCAGCCTATTTAAGACTTAAAAATATTCAATTGGGCTATACACTACCTGCATCAATCACTCAAAAGTTCGGCTGTAATAAGTTACGAATTTACATATCTGGAGACAACCTGCTAACTTTTACTGACTTAGTGTCGACTTTTGACCCTGAAACAATTTCCGGAGGATGGGGAGACGGAAAAGTATATCCGCTGTCAAAAGTAATTTCCGGAGGATTAAGTATAACCTTTTAAAATAGAAATATCATGAAAAAATTATATCAAAACTATAAAATATTACTCTTTCTTTTGTTGACAAGTTATGCCATGGTTGCTTGTAATGAATTCTTAGACAAACAGCCTTATAGCGTCAATCCATCGTCGTTTTTTCAAACCGATGCAGACTTGTTGGCCTATGTTTTACCACGTTATCTTGATTTTCCTACCCATAACGGATATAACATTGGAGCATTACAAAGTGCCGATAACGGAACCGACAACCAAATTCAGAGAACAATGGGTTCTCGATGGATTCCCGGAGAATGGAAAGTACCGCAATCGGAAGGTGAATGGAGTAAAAAAGATAATTGGATAAAACTATACAATATCAATTATTTTCTACGTACCGTAGTACCAAAATATGAACAAATATCCGGAACACAAGCAGAAGTAAAGCATTGTATAGGAGAAATGTATTTCTTTCGGGCTTACTTTTACTTTTCAAAATTAAAAACCCTTGGAGACTTACCCATTGTTTATACTGCATTGCCTGACCAAAAAGAACCCTTATTGGAGGCTTCAATAAGACAGCCTCGCAACAAAGTGGCTCGAATGATACTGACCGATTTAGATTCAGCATACAATTTTATGTATAGTACTCCAAAAGGAGGTAAAAACAGATTAACACCCGCAGCTGTTCAACTCTTCAGATCGCGGGTAGCATTATTTGAAGGTACATGGGAAAAGAATTTTGCAGGAACAGCCTTTGTTCCTAACGGAGAAGGATGGCCGGGACAATCGACTCATCCTTCATATGAATATAACAATGCTGAAGAAGTCCAGTATTTTTTAAATGAAGCCATGAAAAGTGCCAAAGAAGTTGCGGACAATTACCCACTGGCTGAAAATCCGCCAGCCTATGATTATACAAAAAATGACGGATCAAATAATCCTACTTCTGACTACTTTGAAATGTTTGGTACAATTAATCAGGGATTAGATGCCGACCAATTCAAAGAAGTATTACTTTACAGAGCATATAACGCCAGCCAACAAGTAGCGCACTATACAGGGTCTTACCTGATTAACGGCGGAAATACTGGATACACCCATCAATTTATGATGAGTTTTCTTATGCGTAACGGATTACCGACTTATGCTGCCGGATCCGGATTTGTTGGTGATGATTCTGTCAATTGCATGAAAACTGACAGAGACAGTAGATTTCAACTTTTTGTCAAAGGGCAAGGAGAAATTTTAAACGATGGTGCCAAAAATAAAGAACCTTATAAAGCACCTCTATTTGACCTGCAAGAGCAACAATCCATCACAGGGTATATGATAAAAAAAGGAATTTCTCGTGATCCATCTCAAACCACCACAGGTTCTTGGGGAACTACCGGTTCTATTATTTTTCGTGCCGCAGAAGCCTATTTAAATTACATTGAAGCGTGTTATGAAAAAACAGGGGGTTTAGACGGTGATGCCGATAAATACTGGAAAGCCATCCGTAAAAGAGCAAACGTAGATGAAAATTACCCTCTAACGATTGCTCAAACCAACATGACCATAGAAAGTCAAAATGATTTAGGGGCTTATACTGCAGAAAATGTTATTGATCCTACAAAATACAACATACGTCGTGAACGTCGTTGTGAATTTATTGCTGAAGGAATGAGAATGGATGATTTACTTCGTTGGAGAAGTTTAGACCAACTGCAAAATAACAAATTTATGCCGAAAGGATTTAACTTATGGAGTAATTTTTACATGAGATATACTCCATATTCTGCACCTTCGGAAACTCCGGAGATTAGAGAGGCTACAGAAATTGAAACCGGTAGTGTGTCTGCAAAAAATGACCCATATGCTGACAATAAGTACTTAATTCCATTCCGTCTTAATCTTACGGCAAACAACCTCTATAAGGATGGTGTATCTTGGCATCCGGCACATTATTTATATCCTATTGCTTCGTCACACTTCTTAGATGCAACACCCACTCCGCCAAACGGTTCATCGGCAAATGTGGAAAACTCGGTTATTTATCAAAATCCGGGTTGGGAAAGAATTGCGAACACAGCACCCGGAAATGTCGGGGGATTTTGATTTCTATAACCTATAACAATATTGTAAAACCGATTGTGAGTGAATTTACAATCGGTTTTGTTTCTTTACATATTGTAAAAAAAACAAATACTGCAATTATGCCCAACAGACTTATAACACTATTTGGCTCGGATTGATAAAATACTGTCATCAATTGACCTCAGAAATTAAATTATAGGTGTAGAAAAATAAATATTGAGTTTTAGATTGTAATTATTTCCACCACAGAAATACACATAACCTATAATATTATTTAAGTATTTTGTTATAAACGATTTAAGTTCAAAATAAAATTTGCTTCAAACGGTCAATGATATTAACAAACGTTAACTACACATAGTTTAACGTTTTTTTTTTTTGATACGTTGATATTATATTATAATTGGTTATCTTTGTTCGTTATTTGATGTGATATTCAATTTTAAGTCTTTTTATCTCATTTTTAATTTCTATTTTTATGATGTACAAAAAAAACTATTTCTTGAGGAATTTCTTGCCTTTTATGGTCTTTTCGGCCTTCACTACAGTATCTTTTGGTCAGATTATAGGTACGGTCAAAGATATTAACGGAGAACCTTTGGTTGGTGTTTCCGTCATCCAAAAAGGTACAACAAAAGGAGTTGTTACCGATGCTGAGGGTAATTTCAATATTAACATTGAGTTGGGAACAATACTTAAGTTTTCATCTATTGGCTACAACGATATGGAGCAGGCAGCACAAAACAACATGGTCGTCATTATGGAAGAAGGAGCACAACAAATTGGTGACGTAGTGGTCGTTGGATTTGGCACTCAACGTAAAGAAAATATTACAGGTGCCGTTGCTGCCATATCAATGGATAAAGCACTTGGAGACCGTCCAATAACTTCTGTTGGAGCAGCATTACAAGGAAATATTCCGGGTTTAGTCATTACCGGAAATATGAATCCGGGGTCTGCCTTGAGTTTTAATATCAGAGGAACAACTTCTATTAATGGCGGCTCTCCTTTAATTTTGGTTGATGGGGCAGAAACTCAGATTAATCTTGTTAATCCTGAAGACATAGAGTCTGTTTCTATACTCAAAGATGCTTCCTCTGCTGCAATTTATGGTGCCAGAGCCGCTTTTGGCGTTATTCTTATTACCACAAAAAAAGCAAAGAAAAACAGCAAAATGCAATTGAATTACAATAATAATTTTTCATTTTCAAAATCTATCAATGTGCCCGTGCAAGCTTCCGTTTTAGAGATATTACAGGCACATCTTGATTTTGATAATGATGGTAAATATTTTGCTCAAAGTCAGGATCTTTCAAAATGGATTGGTTTTGTACATCTTTATAATGAAAGTCCTCAAAAACTTTTAGATACTTATCCCGGTTCCTATCTTAAAGACGGTGCATTTGTTCCTAACGGTGAGTCTATTTACTATTGGCTGCGTGATAACAATCCTCAAGCAGAAATTCTTGACAAGTTCGGATTTCAGCAAACCCATAATATTTCTGCCAGCGGAGGAAGCGAAAAAATCACATACCGTCTTTCCTTAGGTTATACTAACAACGACGGACCTCTTATTACCAATAAAGACCAATGGGAACGGCTCAGTACTTCTGCTTATGTAAGTGGAGAGATTACCAAATGGTTGACTACTTCTTTGAACATGAGTTATGCGTTTTCGAATACTTCTGATATTTCGGGAACAGATGGTAATATTTACAATACTTATTTCCGACGATTTTATCCTATCACGGCCATTCCAAATTCTACGGATTTAACCGGAGAAAAAGTAACTGCCGGTACTCCCGCAAATTATATTCGATTCAACGACCCTCTAAAACATCGTAATGAAAACCCTCGTATTTTTTCGCGTACAAGTATTACTCCGTTTAAAGGTTTTGAGGGAATTATAGAATATACTTTTGACCAAAATATATATGATTACAAGTACTACACCAACAATTGGCAACTCCGCAACGACCAAATGGCAGTTACAAACCGTTCTAACACACCAACCTATTTCAACACTAAAAACACAACGCGTTACAGTTCTTTAAATGCCTATGCAACCTATGAATACACAATCCCAAAAACTCAACACAATTTTAAACTTATGGGAGGTTTTGCTCAGGAAAGACGTTATTATGAATCTTTAGCCGCCAATCGAAAAAATATGATTAACCCTGATATGCCTTCAATAAACGGTGCTGTGGGTGAAATTCTTGCCAATGATGACTTTTCTGATTTTACTATCAGAAGTGGTTATTTTCGCTTCAATTATAACTTTATGAATAAATATCTTTTAGAAGTCAACGGACGTTATGATGGTAGTTCGCGGTTTCCAAAATCAAACCGATTCGGATTTTTTCCTTCAGGATCAATCGGGTGGCAAATTGCAAAAGAATCTTTTATGGACTGGAGTAAAAGTTGGTTGAATGAATTTAAACCGCGTCTTTCTTGGGGACAAGTGGGTAATCAATCTATTGATAATTACCTCTACACTCCGGCAATGGTATCTCAAAGAGCAGATTGGATTGTAGGTACGGAAAAACCTGTTACACTCTCCATGCCCGCAATGGTACGTAACAACTTTGCTTGGGAAATTGTTGAAACTTTAGATGTTGGACTTGACTTTGCATTATTCAGCAACCGATTGACCGGTACGTTTGGTTGGTATAGACGTGATACAAAAGGTATGTTGGCTCCGGGTGCAGAATTTCCGGCTGTAGTAGGTACTACTGCTCCTTTTCAAAATGCGGCAGATTTGCGTACCTCCGGCTGGGAACTCAACATGAGTTGGCGTGATAATATTGGTGATTGGAATTATGGCGTAGGATTCAATATTTACGACAGCAAAGCCAAAATAACTAAATTTAAAAATGAAGCAGGATTACTTTTCGATAAAGACGGTAATAAACAGCGTTATGTAGGAGAAACTTTAGGAGAGATTTGGGGATATACTACTGACGGTTACTATACCATTAACGATTTTAAAGAAGGTTGGCAAAACGGAAACTGGCAATTGAAAGACGAGGTCGTCAAGATTCGTGGGAATAGTAATATAAGACCCGGTGATGTAAAATTTGTCAATCTACGTGATGATGACAATAGTATCAACGAGATTTATAGCGGAGATAATACAGTCTCAAATCCCGGAGACCAAAAAGTGATTGGTAATAATACTGCTCGTTATCAGTTTGGCGTTAATGCCAATGTAGGATGGAAAGGTTTTGACTTTTCAATATTTATGAACGGAACCGGCAAGCGTGATGTTTTTCTAAGCGGTGATCTTATTTGGCCATTAAATTCCGGTACATTTGGAACTTTATTCTACAATCAACTGGACTACTGGAAGCCCGTAGATGCAAAAAATGGAAATTGGGAAGCACAAAACCCTAATGCCAGATACCCAAGAATCTATAATGAAGCTAGTGCAAGCGGTTCAAATTACCGTACACAAACAAAATATCTTTATAGCGCAGCCTATTTCCGTATAAAAAATATAACCCTAAGTTATTCATTTCAACCGCCCGTTTTATCTAAAATCAAACTTGCAGGATTAAAATTGTTTTTCTCTGCAGAAAACATTCTCACCATCAGTACGCTTCCCAAAGGATATGACCCGGAACGTTTAGATTGGGGTTATCCTTTCTATGCTATCTATTCTTTTGGCCTTAATGTAACACTATAATTCTTTTTTTATGAAACAGTATATATCAACATTCAGTATTTTTATTTTACTCCTTTTGAGTAGTTGTAATGATGAGTTTTTAGAAAAGTATCCTATTAACCAGCAAACAGAGAAGACGGCATTTAAAACCTATGAAAACTTCAAAACCTTTGCATGGGGATTTTATTCAACATTTAGTGATGGAACCAACTATATACGTGGATATGGAAACTACGGCACAAATTATCAGGGAGATATGCTGGCTGGTTATTTATCTACCTATGCAACAAGTGAACCTAATCAATATCGTTCCGGTACTATTGTAGCACCGGCATCAGGAAATGGTTGGGACTTCGGATTTATTCGCCGCACCAACTTAATGTTAGACAATATTGACAAAAGTGATATGACTGATACTGATAAAGAACATTGGAAATCTGTAGGTTACTTTTTTCGTGCATACCGCTACTTTGAACTTATATCACGCTTTGGAGACATACCTTGGATTGAGCATGTAATTTCAGAGTCAGACACCGCAATAATCTTTGGCGAACGCCATGCTCGCAAAACTGTAACCGACAAAATTCTTGAAAATCTACAATTCGCAGAAACAAAAATTAAAACAGACGGAGATGGTGTAAATACCATCAATACCAATGTTGTTCGCGCATTAATGTCCCGCTTTTGCCTTTTTGAAGGAACGTGGCGAAAATATCACGGGTTAGGTGATTATGACAAATACCTTGATGAATGTATCCGAGTATCTGAACTTTTGGCTGCCGCTTATCCTACACTCTCTAACGATTATGATGCGTTATTGAATACAGATAATTTATCAGGATTCCCGGGCATGATTCTCTATAAGCAATATGAACCGCAGATACTACTCCACGCTGCAAGTCATACGGAAAGAACCTCTTCCGGTATCTATGAAATGCCAAAATATTCGGTTGAAATGTTTTTATGTTCCGACGGAAAACCGGTGACAACCTCTTCTCAATATCAGGGTGATGACAATATGTATGACGAATTTCGTCATCGAGACCTGCGATTATTATTTAATGTTGTGCCTCCTTATTGCATGGCACGTCAAATGATTGGCGGTTTAAATCCTCCAAGTTTTGATTTTACGGCAACGCCAACCTATAACAACACAGGATACTATAAAGCAGAAGGAGTTAACTTAAATGAATATGTAGATTTATTGAAAACACTATTGCCCAATACCTCAAGAAAACGTTTGCCCGTATTTAACTGGTCTGGTACCATGAATTGGCTCTCTCCAAACATTAACGGTCCGGGTCAAGCTCCAATGGCTTCAAGGTCGGGTTATTATATGTGGAAATATTATAACCTTTGGGAAACAAACAGCAATATGGCTGCACTCAACACGGCCGACAAACCTTTATTTTGGATTGAAGAAGTACTTTTAAACTTGGCCGAGGCTAAATTTGAAAAAGGAGGATTTGATCAATCAGTTGCAGATAATACTATCAATAAATTACGTCCTCGTGCCGGTGTGGCCAATATGTCAATTGCAGATATTGACGTATTGTTTGACCCCAATCGAGACCCAACTGTTGACCCTGTTTTATGGGAAATAAGGCGTGAACGTTTTGTAGAATTAATCGGTCATGGTTTCGGCTGGCAAGACATTCGTCGATGGAAAAAAGGTGAGTGGTATCTCAATCGCATACAAATCGGTACATACATCAAAAAATCGGATTATGTAACTTATAATGCTTCAGGAGCAACCGCAACAACTCCTGCGGCATGGAATAATTTGGCTTTGGTCAATAGAGATTTTTCGCCGGCAACCACCGAAGGTTACCTTAAACGTTTTGACAATCCACAAACACTCGGTAAAGGTTGGAAAGACCAATATTATCTTTATGCCATTCCAACCAACCAATTGGTACTCAATAAAAAGATAGAACAAAATAACGGTTGGTAGAAAGTATGAAACATACCCACGGATTTGACTTTCCCGCAGTGTGAAAGTCGGTTTTAGAGGTCTAAAAGCACTTTCCTGCAGTGTGAAAGTCAGTTTTAGAGGTCTAAAAGTACTTTCCCGCAGTGTGAAAGTCAGTTTTAGAGGTCTAAAA
>CAYVGO010000014.1:0-31263 GCA_964450725.1 uncultured Muribaculaceae bacterium | reverse complement strand
GCAGTGTAAAAGTCAGTTTTAGAGGTCTAAAAAGTACTTTTCTGCCACAGAAAGGTCGATTTAGAGGATAAAATTATAAACATATTAGATGATTGGTTTCACAAAACCAATATTTCTTTGATTTATCAATAAAACTTTTGCAACTTTGTAAAATCTAAAATGCAACATTTCATTTTAGTACATAAAAACTCATTTAAAGATTATTCATGCTATGAAAAAATCAATTATTATTTCTTTTTTACCCGCTACTTTGCTGGTAAATTCGGGTTTCGCACAACAAAAACCCAACATCGTATATTTCCTTATGGACGATTTAGGCTATGCCGAAATCGGGGCATACGGTCAAAAGAAAATAGAAACTCCCAATATAGATGCTTTGGCTTTAGCCGGTAAAAGTTTTATGCAACACTATTCCGGCTCTCCCGTATCGGCTCCCTCGCGCTGTGTATTAATGACCGGTAAGCATACAGGACATGCGGTAGTAAGAGGAAATGATGAAGCCGGAAAACGCGGGAATGTATGGTCTCACCAAGCCATGTTTGACAATCCGGGATTAGAAGGTCAGGCTCCCATGCCTGAAAACACACGTACTTTAGCACATCAACTCAAAGATGCAGGATATACTACCGGTTGTATTGGTAAATGGGGGTTAGGTTATCCGGGTTCTGTGAGTGAACCTAATAAAATGGGATTTGATTTTTTTTATGGATACAACTGTCAACGAATGGCTCATACTTATTATCCGCCGTTTCTGTGGAAAAATAACCAAAGAGAAAATCTTAACAATAAAGTAATGCAACCCGATACAAGATTACCTGAAGGTGCCGACCCTCTCAATCCAGCAAGTTATGAAAGTTTCCGCCAGAATGATTATGCTCCGGATTTGATGTTTGCAGAAACGCTAAATTTCATTGAGAGCAACAAAAATAAACCCTTTTTTCTTTGGTGGACCACTCCTTTACCTCACGCCTCGCTCCAAGCACCACAACAAAATATAGATTATTATCTCTCAAAGTTTGGTCATGACGAACCGCCATTTTTGGGTGGAAGTTACTACCCCGTCCGTTACCCTCACGCTACGTATGCTGCCATGGTCAAAACGATTGATGACCAGATAGGGGCTATTGTTGCTAAATTAAAAGAACTCAATCTTTATGACAATACAATCATTGTTTTTACTTCTGACAACGGCCCTACTTTTAACGGCGGTACAGATTCTCCTTGGTTCGACAGTGCTCACCCTTTTCGCAGTGATAGAGGTTGGGGTAAAACTTCATTGAGAGAAGGGGGAATTCGCGTACCAACCATTGTTGTTTGGAAAGGAAAAGTTCCCGCAAACACTCATTCTGACATGATCAGCGGCTTTCAGGATTGGTTACCTACACTGACACAACTTGCCGGAGCAAAATCTTTAAAAGATAGTGACGGAATATCATTAGTTAATGAAATGTTAGAAACAGGAAAACAAAAGCAACATAAATACTTATACTGGGAATTTCCGGAAGGTAGCGGACAACTTGCCGTACGATGGGGAAAGTGGAAGTTTTATGTTCAAGATGTAAAAACAACACCCAAATATATGCTTTATGACCTGAGTATTGATCCTACGGAAACCACCAATGTCATTGCAAACAACACCGCTGTTGTAACAACAATAAAGCAATTTGTTCTCAGAGAACATCAAAAGCCTGAGAATTCAAACTTTGTTATGCCGATAAAAGAAGTGATGAGTCATAACTTTTAGATTACATTATTTAATCACATCAGTACAATATATCTTTTGCTTTTAATTTTCAATTTATAAACTTATGAAACCTTACTACATTCTCATTCTTGTACTTGCTTTGCAATGTACAACTACATCTAAATTACCTGACTCTTCGACGTGGAAACTAACATGGGTAGAAGAGTTTGAAAAACCTTACTTAGATACTGCTGTTTGGGGACGCATTCCTCGCGGTAAATCTGATTGGAACAGACACATGAGTGACACTATTGACGAACTGGTAACTTTTGGGAAAGGAACCGTCAGACTCCATGCCATTGAAAATAAAAAATATTTGAACGATACTGCTAAATTTTTGACCGGAGGTATTTTTACCAAAGGGAAAAAAGGATTTAACAACGGCCGTATTGAAATTCGGGCAAAATTAGGATCTGCACAAGGGTTCTGGCCTGCATTATGGATGTTACCGATGGAAGCACAATGGCCTAATGGCGGAGAAATCGACATTATGGAACACCTTAACCATGACAAAGTAGTTTACCAAACCATACATACATACTATACTTATGTGCTCGGCATTAAAGATAACCCTAAGCCCGGTGTAGTACCTCATTATAACCACAATCAGTGGAATGTTTATGGGGTAGAAATGTATAAAGATAGCCTTGTTTTTTTAGTCAATGATCATCCGACAATGACGTATCCACGAATTCAAACAGATAAACAAGGACAGTTTCCTTTTGATGAAAGTGATTTTTATCTTTTGCTTGACTCTCAATTAGGAGGTTCATGGGTAGGAAAAATCAATCCTCTTGAATTACCTGTCATGATGGAAATTGATTGGGTAAAATTTTATACCCGTCAATAAGAAGATAAATTTTCATTTTAACACTTTTCAATGACGCCAGAGTGATAAATGTAAAATATTACTGATTATAAATACTTTACTCAATAAATCTTAGTGCAAAAAAGCATTAATACTTTAAAAAAACGTTAAATAAATTTTATTTAACGTTTTTTTTTTTTGATACGTTGATATACTGAGATAATTGTTTACTTTTGTTCTGATGTCTGTAGAACATCAAACAATTAATTCTTTTCTATATTACACATTAAATTTTATTTTATGAAGTACAAAAAAGGTTTATTTCTGAGGTTTTTTTTGATCTCAATGGCATTTTTCGCCTTCACAACAGTATCTTTAGCCCAAATTGCCGGAACGGTCAAAGATACTAATGGGGAGCCCGTCATTGGCGCTTCCGTCATTCAAAAAGGAACTACCAAAGGCGTAGTGACTGACATTAATGGTATTTTTAACATCAATGTAGATCCGGGTGAAACGTTGAAATTTTCATCTGTAGGATATAATGATGTAGAATTAGCCGCCGAAAATAATATGACGGTTACCATGCAGGAGGGAGCCGAAAATATTGATGATGTAGTGATTGTGGGTTATGGTAAAAGTTCTGAAAGAAAATTGGCTTCATCAGTTGGAATTATTAAAGCTTCTGCACTGGAAAATGTACCTGTCGTCTCTATTGCTCAAAGTTTGGCCGGTCGTGCTCCCGGTTTAATTGTTACACAAAACGGAGGAGGAATTAATGCCAACAGCTCTATTTCTATTAGAGGAGGTGGACAACCATTAGTAGTTATTAATGGAGTAATTTCAAGTTACAATGACTTTCTTCTGATAAATCCTAATGACATTGCCTCTATGTCGCTTTTAAAAGACGCCGCTGCCACTGCCGTATATGGAGTTAGAGGTGGGGAGGGAATTATTCTGGTTACCACAAAACAGGGAACGGGAAAACCTACCGTAAGATTTTCTACCGAACTGATGCTTACAGAACCAACCATGTTGGAAGGAAAATTGAGTTCTTATGAAATCACTCAATTTCGTAATGGGATTGACGACATGTACAACCAACCCCATTTTTACTCAGACACAGATGTAGAAAAATATAGAACGGGTTCTGATATTTATCGTTATCCAAACACTGATTGGCAAAAAATAAGCATGAAAAAAGTGGCTCCGCAGCAAAAATATAACATTTCGATGCAGGGCGGCAACGATGTAAGTAATTATTATTTGTCCATCGGAATTCTTGACCAGGGTACCATTTTTAAAGAAAATACCAACAATCAACAACGCTACAACTTTCGATTTTCTCAGACTACCAATATAAAGGCTATTGGTTTAAGAATCAGTCCCGCTGCAGAAGGATATATTGAAAATACTATTGCACCTCTTAGTAATTATGGTCCTGATGGCATTGATGGGTATTATGGAAGGATATTTAGTCATATACAAGACAAAAGCCCTATGTCTTTAGCCCGAAACTCTTTTGGTCAATTATCTTCAGAAACAGTAGATCATCCATTGGTTGAAATGTCTCCCGAATCGGGTTATCACAAACGTGCGAACAGCAGAATTCGAGGACAATTGGAATTTGAGTGGTCTTTACCTTGGGTACAAGGATTATCTTTCAGAGCAACAGGTAATTATTCAACACTCTTTACCTCAAACAAATCTTGGAATAAAACAGCGCCACAATTTGACCTTACCGGACTACGAATATCTGAAAAACCCATGAGTTTATCTAAAACCTTAAGTCGTAATTATGATTGGACATTACAGTATTTTGCAGACTATCAACGAACGTTTGCTAAAAAACACAGCATACAGGCAACTGTCGGATATGAAGCATACTACACCAGAGGAGAAAATCTTATGGGTAGCAGAGAGTCTTATCTTATACCTGTTGACCAACTTAACTCCGGACCTGCCTCTACTCAAAAAAACTCAAGTGATGAATGGGAAGAAGGGCGAGCCGGATGGATTGGCAGGTTAAAATATGACTACGATTCCAAATATATTGTAGAGGGAACTTTAAGATATGACGGAAGCGATTTGTTTCCCAAAGACAAACGTTGGGGACTGTTTTATTCAGGTTCGGCAGCATGGGCAATATCTTCTGAGCCATTTTTTGAAATAATTAAAGAAAATAACATTTTGAATTATGCCAAGTTACAGGCTTCCTACGGACAAACCGGACTTTCAAATATTGGCAGATATGCTTATCTTACTTCATACGGATATAATGCCAATGGTTACATCCTTAATGGAAATATCTACCCTACTTTTGGGGAAGGTGCGCTGCCCAGCCCGGATATTTCATGGTATAAAAGAAATACACTCAACGTGGGGCTAAGTTTGTCTTCACTGAATGAAAGATTACGTGGAGGTGTAGATTATTTCTATATCGTAACTCAAGGTTATCTTGCCTCTCCTTCAAGTACAAGTTATACAGACCCTTTGGGAATTTCACTACCTATGGTTTTATCTAAAGGAGAACATCGCCGTGAAGGGGTAGAGTTTAGTCTTTCTTGGAGAGACAATATCAAAGACTTTAACTATGAAATAGGAGGAAACTTTACTTACTTTGATCAACTGATAGCCAAGACATGGGAAGAATCTGAAACAGACATTAAAAATCCGTATAAACGTGTAACTCAACAAACGGGATACTATGGTATTGGATATATTAATCAAGGGTATTATAAAAATTCGAGTGATGTTATGAATGCTCCACGAAGATTAAGTTCTACAAGTGTTGTTGCCGGAGATATAAAATATTTTGACTTTAACGGTGACGGGCAAATTGATGGTGCAGACCAACCTCGTATAGGTAAAAATTCTTTTCCAAGAGGCAATTACGGGATTTATGCCAATATGGATTGGAAAGGTATTTACCTGAATATTTTATTTCAGGGGGCTACACGTCGTGATATTCCCATCAGTGCTTCAACACGGGGAACCAACGGACAGAATGCTTTTATCTACGGATTACAGTTAGATTACTGGAAACCCGACAATACAGATGCCCGTTTTCCTCGCCCTCAACATCCCAACAATGTACTTGGAAATAATAGTCATAATTATACCGGTTCAGACTTTTGGTTAGTCAATGCAGCTTATTTCCGTCTGAAAACCGTAGAAATCGGGTATGATTTTAAACGAGTTTTACTCAATAAAGTCAACTGGCTTTCTGCATTCAAAATCAGTCTGAGCGGAAATAACTTATTGACCGCTTCCGAGGCTACAAGATATGGGTATGATCCGGAAACCGCAAGTACGGATAATTACGGATATCCTGTAGTACGTACTTATGCACTAAACTTCAGTATAGGATTTTAAATGAATAAGATTAACAAACTTCTAAAATTATTTAAGTATGAAAAAAATAAAGTATAATATAGTATTATTGCTTTTCGGAATAATTTTCTTTTCCTCTTGTAATGAAGTATTGGATACTAAACCTACGGCAATTTATGATGAGGCGACTGTATTTGGTAGTAGAATATCGGCACAAGCTTTTGTATACGATGTTTATAACAATGTCATCCCAAATTATGTAGAAGGGCAGATCACCACATGGGAATGCAGAACCCCTAATATGATTAATAAAGTGCAAGACAATCAAAGTGAAAACGGATTTAACCAAGAGTTAATCACCAATGGAGATGATTTGGGTTTTTTTGGCGGATATGGTACTATCCGAAAAATCAACATGATTATTCAAAAAGCGAAAGAGTATGAAAACAAAGGGCTTACTGAAACCGACACAAAAGAATTGATGGCAGAGGGCAAATTACTCAGAGCGTTATATTATTATCGTCAGGCACGCGGTGTAGGACGCATTGTCTACATTGACAAAGTACTGACCTTTCAAGACACAGTCAACAACGGATTAAAAACAGAATTTAAACTCACTGCAAACCCTGATGAATCTTACAAACTTATTATTAAAGACATTGAGGAAGCCATACCGAATATGACCGAATCTAAAACTCCCGGACAACTCAATAAAGGAGCAGCATATGCCTTGCTGAGTGAAGTTTGTTTAACTGCGGCGGCATATACCGGTGATGAAGCATTACGAACAACATGGTTAGATAAATGTATTAAAGCAGTAGATGATCTTGAAGGATTAGGGTACTCTTTGGTAGGGGCAGACCAGTTTGGTAATATGTTTAATGAAAATGTGGGAGGAACACTTAATGAAGTCATTTTTGCTCACTACAAATCAAGAGCCACAGGGTTTACTTGTCAGAGTACAAATATGCAAACAACAATACCCAATGCCAGCAACTTTCAAATCAACGATGCTTATGCCAAAACATTGGTAGGGAAAAGCGACAGTGCCGCTTTAATGAAAAAGTTTATCGAAAAATACAACTTTAGTGTTACTACCGTATTTGAAGCATGGGGTACGCGGTATCCTACCCAAAACCTTGCCGATGCTTATTTGATGATAGACAATGACGGGACAGCTAAAGTATGGCATCAAACCAACATAATGACCTCTGCAACGATTGATACTATTTATACTGTTTCAGACGGATTTATTGTAGGACAAAATAGTTGGTGGGGAAAAGATATAATATTGGAAAAGATGCAATCCGGCACAATAACAATGGGTAAAAAAGCGAGAACACCGGGAACCAATTTATCTGCACTGATGTACTCCAATAGAGACAAACGATTTTATGCTACATTTGTTCATGACAGTTCTGAGTGGTATAAAGAAAAAGTATATACACGCTTTCGAGGAAACCTTGACAGATATTCTGCCGGAGGAACTGATTTAGGATATTACAGATCACCGTCAAACTATTATCTTCGAAAACAATGTTATAACAATCCTGAAGGAGGACGGGCATTTGTGTCTAATCTAACAGACTACCACTGGGTACTTTTCCGTTTCGGACGTGCTTTACTCAATAAAGCTGAAGCACTACTTTGGAAAGGTCAATATACAAATGCCGTTGCAACATTAAACAGAACAAGAACAACGCATGGAGATCTTCCGGCTTCTACCGCTTCCGGTTCTAGAGATGCGTGGGAGGATTATATTACCGAAAGACGGGCAGAGTTGGCTTATGAAAATGATTACTATTGGTCTTGCTTGCGTTGGGGACTTCATGGAGGAGATGCCAATAAAGATACTCCGGCAAAAGGAAAAGCAGAACATTTGCTGGAAGAACCTACATTTATTCAAATATCTAACAATACAGATGCTTTCTTTGTGGGTGTAATCTCATTCCAAGATGTTCATAAAAGACAATTCGAATTTAATAATCGTCGCTATCTACTTCCTATACCAAAAAAGGAACTGGAGAAAAATCCAAATTTGGGACTACAAAATCCCGGATGGGAATAATGTTTCACTAAAAAATAAATTATTATATGAAAATCAAATATTTAATCTTGTCAGTTTTTATATTGACTATATTTTCTTCTTGTCTTCGCTATAATCTTGATGAACTTCCGGCTTTCAGCGAGGCAAAAATAACAGGAATCAGTGGAGAATATCGTTATTTAGGACCGCAAACATGGGTAACAGGAGAAAATGTGGTAATCAATAAAGGACTCGGTCGCACCAGTATGAATATTGATACCGTAGCCATGACGGTAACGGCAACTTTTAGAATACCTGATGCAGAATCCAACAGCGCTGATACAGGGTGGAATACCGAAGAGCGACAAAAAGTATCTTTATCTAACATTGTATGTTATTTTACCATTTCAACTGCCGCAAAAATTACTCCCATAGAAGGAGCTCCCGTATTAGGAGTCCCCGGAGATTGGAACGGAGCAAAAAAATATGAAGTAAAAGCCGCTAACGGAACGAAAAAAATATGGACTGTTACTGTTACTATTACACCTTAGGATAATAAAACCATCAAGATCATCGGTCGCTATTGGGTTCTCAACTAAAAATAGCGGCCGATTTTTTTCAATTCCATTATAAACTAATTAAGATAATTAATCCATTTAATACCATTTTAGTATAGAAAATATGTAAATATAACTGTATTCTCTTTAATGGCAGTATTCGACCTTCTAAAAATGTATTTAAATTATTTACAATAAACATTTTAAATACGTTTATTCCAAAAGTGGAAGAGTGAAAAAACGTTAAATATAATCAATTTAACGTTTTTTTTTTTTGATACGTTGCTATTTTGTTTCGATTACTTATCTTTGCTCTTTGTATTTATTGAGTATTACCTACTTAATAAGTTTTATCCATTTTTTAATTTTTAGTTCATGAAGTACAAAAAGCATTTAATTCAGAGGTGTTCTTTAACACTAACGGCTTTTTTAGCCAGTATCACAGTCTCTTTTGCCCAAATTTCCGGTGCGGTTAAAGATACTAACGGAGAACCGATAATCGGTGCTTCTGTCATCCAAAAAGGAACTACAAAAGGTGTAGTTACTGACGTTAACGGAATTTTCAACTTTAATGTTGATCCGGGTACAATATTAAAATTCTCATCCATCGGTTATATTGACATTGAGGTAGCGGCACAAAGTAACATGACGGTAGTAATGGAAGAAGGTGCTCAAAGTATTGATGATGTGGTAGTTGTTGGTTATGGAGGAGTACAGAAAGCAAAAACGATGTCTGCAGGTATATCCAATGTAAAGATGGACCAACTTGTCAAATTGCCCGTAACCACTATTGGAGAAGGATTAGGAGGACGTGTTACCGGGGTGATTACCCAGCAATCTTCGGGTGCTCCGGGTGAAAATACTAAAATTTGGATTAGAGGAGGTGCAAACATTTTGTATGTGATTGATGATGTAGTGATGGAAACAGAGCAGGGAACCGAATTTTTCAACAGATTACGTCCGGACGATATTGCTTCCATGAGTATATTAAAAGATGCTTCTGCCACTGCCGTTTACGGTCCTCGAGCAAAAGATGGTGTAGTGGTAATTGCCACAAAAAGAGGAAAAGATGGGTCGCCAGTAATTACTCTGAGCCAAAAAGTATCTATTATGACTCCGGCATATAGACCTAAGGTAATGAGTTCTTATGAATATGTAAAGACAAGAAATGATTTAGCGTTTGCAGCTTTTGCCGGAGAACCAACTTATAGCAACACAGAACTTTCAAAATATTATATGGGTGATTTGTGGCAAAAAGGAAACTCTTTTGAACAGATCAGAGATAGGGTAAATACGGAATACGGAATAGGCTATACTCTTGATGACATCAATAAACTGTTTGACCCCTATCAAACCGTAAAAGGAAATATACAGGACTACTATTCTACTTATGACCCTTGGGAAATGTTTGACCATGTCCAACCTATGTCTCAAACCAATGTAAGCATCAGAGGAGGCGGTGAACGTATTAAATATTACTCCAGTTTAGGTTATTTAAACCAAAACGGTATCAGCCCGACCTTTGACTACCAACAAGTAAATTTTATTTTAAATACAGACTCATATCTTCTAAAAGATAAAAGTTTAAAATTTACATTCAACATCAACGGCAATATGAATAACAAAAAGCAACCGGCTGCCGGAACAAGTATTTTTAACAATGCAATGTATGGACATACTATGCCAACTCGTCCCGCCGCTTGGAGTACAGGAAAAGCACGAGCAGGTTCGGTTGATGCACTATTGGGTACCGGATTCAATAATACTGATGCTTACCGATTTCAGGGAAGTACAGCCCTTAGATGGGATTTACCATGGGTAAAAGGATTGGCACTTACAGCAAACGTAAACTTCAATACAAGTTATGATATGAATAAAACATTCAACTATGACCAATTGAATGTTTATGATAATCCTGCCGCAAAAAATGCTAACAGTTACAATCCTGATAATGCAAACCTTACTCAACGATGGTCTAACTATTACTTGTTAACCGGAATTTATCAAATTGATTATAGTCGGTCTTTTGGCAAACACAATGTGGCTGCCATGGTAAACTACCAACACCAAACACGCCGTACGAATTTCACACAAGCAAAAGCAAAGGGATACCCCACCATCTTTACTCCTCAAATTAAGTATGGAGCACAAATACTTACAGGAAAAGAGACTGATGGAACAATACCGACTGATGGAAATGCCTCTGAGTGGGCTTCTTCCGGATTTGTCGGACGGGTTTCTTATGACTATGATGGAAAATATATTATTCAATATAGTGCCAACTATAACGGTTCCGTAAATTATAGTCCTAAAAAACGTTGGGGATATTTTCAGGCGGTTTCTGTCGCTTATGCCATTACCCAAGAAAATTGGTTTAAGGACTTGGTCAGTCCCAAAATTTTAAATCAATTTAAATTACGTGCCGGTTACGGTAGTGTAGGTGATGAGTTAGGAAATCCGTTTTCTTATCAAAATCAATATTCACAAAGTGAATCAAAAGTATTATTCGGAGACTATAGTTCAAATTTGGCATGGCGTGAATCACTGGTAGCCAATGATTTGACATGGTCAAACAGTAATCAATTCAGCGGAGGTTTGGATATTGGTTTATTCCAAGACAGACTTACCGGATCTTTTGATACCTACCTTTATCTCAACAGCGGCTCTGAAACACCTATGGCTCCGGAAGCCATTAGTACAGATATATTAGGAATGCCTAATACACCTAAAATCAATGCTCCTTATGAAACCAGTAGAAAAGGAGGGGTCGAATTTTCTTTAAATTGGGCAGACAGGGTCGGAAAATTCAGTTATCGTGCAGGGGTTAATTATTCGTATTGGGACGAACGTGTAACAAGACATGCTGACAAGCAAACATTATATTTTTATAACCGATATGACCAAATCGGAAAACGTAACATGCAATCTACTTATTCTACTGTCTATCCTTCAAGCGGATTGTTTGGTTCTTGGGACGAAATGTATAATTCCGTATTACATCCCAGTTACAATCCATCTTTAGGTACTATACGTTTGAATAATACTGCCGGAGACGGAAGACCTCTTACTAACAATAGCCGTATCTATAACAATCTTCCGGGAACTGTGCCTTTAAGCCTCTTTGGTATTACATTAGGAGCAAATTGGAACGGATTTGATATAGAAGTATTCTTTCAAGGAGCTACTCATGTTACGGGTACTATGCCCTCTCCCATGAGAAGCCAGCAAGCTTATATGTGGAATTATGGACAATATGCTTTTCAATACGCCTACCTTCCAAGTAACCCAAACACAAATGCTATTTTACCAATACCCAATCCGGGTCCCGATGGTGGTTTTGGATCTCAGTTCATTGACAGATGGGTATTTGATGCTTCTTATTTGAAACTGAAAAACATCAGCATACGTTATGACTTCAAAACCGTACTACTCAAAAATGTAAATTTTATTAACGGTCTCGAACTTAGTTTTGTCGTAACCAATGCTTTTACTTGGACTAAAAAATCATATCCGTTGAAAAACTTACAAGACCCTGAGTTTATTACATCAGGGGCAGGGATATATAACGAAAATGGTACTTTAGGAAGTTATCCTACACAGCGTTCCTATACTTTCGGATTAACCATTACATTATAAACCATAAATCTATATAATCATGAATAATAAAAAGATAAACTTTACCCGACCGTTTTTTAGCCTGTTAATGGTTTTAACGGTTTTTGTTTGGGGATGTAACCCCTTAGATATTACACCGACAACACATGTTGGAGACGAGCAATTTTGGAATAACCCCGCATTGGCTCGTAACTATGTTAATGATTTTTACACTTGGACACCCTTAGCTTCAGGACACAATTTTCAATCAGAACAGTGGTCAGACAATTGCTTGGGAAATAATGAAACTGACTGGAATACCTATCGTCAAGAGCAAATTACCAGACGTCGTTATGATGCGGAAACCGGAATTTCTGTAGATCTCCTTGTCATGCCTTGGGCTACCTCTTACAATAAAATAAGAGCCGTTAATATCGGTATAGAAAAAATTGGTGGCAGTACTGTACTTGGAGAAGCACAAAAGGCTCAGCTATTGGGAGAATCCTATTTCTTCAGAGCATGGGTGTACTTTGAAATGGAACAATATTGGGGAACCGTACCTTATGTTGACAAAGTATTGACTGTTTTTGACGAAACATTTTTACCGCGAATTAAAAGAGAAGCTCTTTTTGATAATATGTTGAGTGATTTGGATAATGCGATTCTACATCTTAAAATCAACACCGTTACACCGGATATAGGTATTGTGAATGTTGCTGTAGCACAGGCTTTCAAATCTCGTGTAGCATTATTTGCCGGCTGCGCTGCAGAAGCATCGGAAAATGGTATTCACAGTTATGACGACCCTTCGGGATTATTCAAATTTACCAAAACTTCACAGCACTATTATGACTTGGCTTATAACGCAGCAAAAGAAGTGATAAATGCCAATCAATATGATTTAGAAGAAAAATATATAGATTTGTTTACCTCTGACTTCTCTTATAAATCCGTTGAATCCATTTGGCCTGTTTTATTTAATCTGACTAACCGCAGTGGATTTAATCCTACGGAAAAAAATGGTCCGGACGGTCGATACTATGGTAATAACACTACTTTGAGTTGGGAGATGCGTTCCGGAATATTTCCCACACAAGATTTGGTCGATTGTTATTATCAAAAAGATGATGCTGATAACAAATATAAACCTTGGTGGTTGACCCAACAAGCCCGGAACTTAGGAGTTACCGGAAATGCCAATGGAGTCATCAATGGCACCGGCAAAGACTATCGCAATATTTTTAAAGACAGAGACAGCCGTTTTTATGCTACCGTAACTTATGACGGGGCTTATATGGGTCCCCCCTCTGAAGCAAGATATGAAATTCAAACCTGGATAGACAATTCTAACACTACTCCCGGTACAGTAAACAGTTTCCAGTATAGTGCTCTTCACTCAGGATTCAGAACGACAGAAAATATCTCAACATATCCCATCGGAAGAAGCGCTTCGCAAACCATTACCGGTTACTATTCCAGAAAATATTCTCGCTTCGACAAATTTTTTGAAACCGGTGCATTAAATAAAGAGCAACGAACCACTTGTTATTTTAATATTCGTTATGCAGAAGTGTTGCTGAATTGTGCCGAAGCTGCAATTAAATTGAACAAAGGAGATGAGTTAACCTATATCAACAAAATTCGGGACAGAGCAGGAATTGGAGATTACGATGTTGCCATTGCCGGACATGATGTATTGGAAGAGTGTAAACTCCAAAGACGAATTGAATTTGCCTTTGAATCTCCCGGCTTCCGTTATTTTGATTTGTTACGCTGGGGCGAAGCTGCCGGAAAACCAACGATTGAAGAATTGAATACCTTCTCTCGAGGAATACATATCTTCAGAAAAGGTGTAGAAAGTAAAGTAGCAGGAGAAAATCTCAATGGATATGCTGTTCCGGATAACGATCCGAGCTACTTCACTCCAAAATTTGAAACAGCCCCTTTAGCTGCTCTTGAGACATATGAACGCAAGTTTAACCACCCGCGTTATTATTTCTATCCAATTTCGTCAACGCTGCAATCTACCTACAAAAACCTGATTCAAAATCCGGGATGGACAAACACTAAATGGAATAATTAATAAAACTAAAACTATGACAAATATGAAATTATTTAATCGGTTATCTGTGCTGATTGTCAGCATAATTTTTTTCACAGGATGTCAAATGGGGTTAGTATATGATGAAGGAATTCCTGTTGATATCTATGAAGAAGTAGGATTGGGCACTCCTTACTGGAATGTCTATGGAAGAGAATTATTTAAAAACCAAATTTATGCCAAAGGAAGTTGGAATAAATGGGTGGAAGGATACATTGCTACTCAAAACATCGGAAATGGAACTACAGCAAAAGAATTCACCAATACAGCCAATGAAGACGTGGTGATCAATGATACTTTAACCTTAGCGCCGGGAGAAACCGTTATACTCAAAAATTCTTTAACGCGAGAGTATTTAGCCTCTGCTCCGGGTGATTCGCTATATGTTATCAATACCTTTATTGAATCATCTTGTTTGTATAAAAGTCCGGGGGCCGTTTACTTTTTTGACAGTCAAAAATTTACTCCCCCCTTTCAATTGAGCGGAGTACTTGAGGATGGTAATTTACTTGGTACAGAGATTACACTGCCAATAAAGCCCAAAGAAATAATTTTTGAGTTTCTTTTAGCACAACCTCATAACTGTATTGTTGAAAATGTTGATGGTGCACCTGCATTAGGAAAACCCGGAGACTTTACCAAACCACGCCGTTATATGGTGGTCAATAAATCAAGAAGACCAGACAAAAAAGAAGCAAAAAAACGTCTTTACGAAATTAGAGTTACGTTTTTACCTTCATCCATTGTGCCATAATACTTCATTAAAATAATATATTGGGGTAAGGCTGTTCAAACAATATTTAAAGCATTGAACAGCCTTATTATTTTTAACATTTGCAGAGTTACTGCAAGCCGAAAAAAAGAGTTTTTGGCATTTGCAGGATTACTGCAAGCCACAAAAAAGAGTTTTTGGCATTTGCAGGATTACTGCAAGCCACAAAAAAGAGTTTTTGACATTTGCAGGATTACTGCAAGCCACAAAAAAGAGTTTTTGACATTTGCAGGATTACTGCAAGCCATAAAAAAGAGTTTTTGGCATTTACCGAATTCCCACAAGCCGAAAAAATTGGAGAAATGGTTTTCGTTATTTTCAACCTTATTCAAACCCATTTGCTACCATTTTTACACAACATCAATAATAATCTATCAAGAAATTGGAAATATCGGGTTTGTAATTTTTCATCTGTAATTAGTTTGATGGTCGATCAACAACAGTGAATGGATAGTAGGTTACACTTCCGGTAGTTGCTATTTTTTGCGGAACAAAGGGTAAAAAACTGAAATACACATTAAATGCTTTTTTCCCATTGCTCTTATAATAATTATTGGGTGATTGATAGTGATAGAGATGATATGGAGAAACCTTGATTACAAAATTACCTTTTTGCCTAAGTTTCATTTTGAATATTTGAAAACACCGACCATCTTGACAAGGTATAATATAGTAATCAGAATCCTTATAAGAATAAGGAGGTCTGATACTACTATAAAAACCCAGATCTATTGACACTCCCTCAACACTAATCTCTGGTATATAAAAATAACCATTTTGTAGTTCAACTAAAGTGCCGTCACTGAGTGTAACCGCAGAAGGAAAGTCAACATGTAAAGCCAATGTATCTCCTAAATAAAGAGTGTCCTGCGTAGGAAATACATTGAGAGTTACGTAATCAATCGTTGGTGTTTTTTCACAACCCATACAACCGGAGAAACATAAAAATATAAATATCCAGCCAATATTTTTCATCACTATCTGAATTTAAAATAATAATCGATCAAGAAATTGGAAATATCGGGTTTGTAATTTTTCATCTGTAATTAGTTTGATGGTCGATCAACAACGGCAAACGGATAATAGGTAAACTCTGTGGTGGTGTTTATTTTTTGCGGAACAAAAGGTAAAGACTTGAAATATATCGTTGTATTGGTTCTTTTTCCATCACTGTTATAAAAATTATTTTTCGTTTCACTTAGTGTTCTACTAAAAAGATGTGCTCTACATAGAATGATATAATTTCCTTTCTCTGTAAGTTTTATTTTGACTTCTTGATGACATCGACCATCTATACAAGGAATAAGCACATTGTTTGATTCTAAAAAATTAGGATACGGAGAACTGACGGTACTCTGAAAAACCATATTTGTGGAATACCTTTTCACTCGGGCATCTGCCCAAGATGAAATATGATTATGTTCCGGAGTTATTTCCACTTCGTTAATTTGAATCGATGGTATGTCAAAATAACCGTTTCCCAATTCTATTAAAGTCCCGTCATTGAGTGTAACCGCTGAAGAAAAATCAATATTTAAAGTTAATGTGTCTCCCAAATAAAAAGTATCTTGTGTTGGAGATACATTGAGGGTTACATAATCTATAGAGTATTCCTGATAGGGTTTTCCGCAGGCACAAAAAAGAATAAAAACACTCCAAAAAATCAATTTTATCACTGTATTTTTCATCACTATCTGAATTTAAAATAATAATCTATCAAGAAATTGGAAATATCGGGTTTGTAACTATGTACAACATTTCCTGTTTTATTCAAGAACCGAATGCTGTCCACCCGGTAACTTCGACCGTCATCAGAAGTTTGGTTGTCAATGGTTTTTGTCCAGACTTTAATCATACTGCCATCCGGAGAACGGTAATTATATAATGCAGCATCTATAATGGGAGTATTATATACAATATCTCCGTTATTACGAAATATTCTTTCCGTTCCGCAGACATCTACATGTCGAAACGATTCAATAAATTTATCTAAAAGCGGAAAAGGCTTCCATTCGAGAGTGTAAATGATGTCCGGATTATTGTAG
This sequence comes from uncultured Muribaculaceae bacterium, assembly GCA_964450725.1. GTDB lineage: Bacteria > Bacteroidota > Bacteroidia > Bacteroidales > UBA932 > CAYVGO01. The sequence continues at coordinate 14,286 of CAYVGO010000014.1, read as the reverse complement.
TCATCATAACTATCTCCGTAACCGTAACTGTGATAGAGTTTTAGTACTTCGCAACGTTGACGGTGATTATATTTTTGAAGTAATTGGTCTCTGTATATCTGAGGAGTACGTTGACCCGGACCGAAGGCATTGTAAACTTCCTGCAGGGTGTAAGCGTTGACCTTGTCATCAATCACTTCGGGCATATCCTCGTGTACTTCATCAATGTGATTGTCTATTAAATCATACCAAACACCATAAGGTATCCATTTCGTACCGGTATATTTTTCATCTGAATATTCCTCACTATATTGTTTCATGTAATCCTTATTTGAAGAAAGTGATGGATATTTTCGATTGATATAGCGTTGCCCCAAAAATTCTGCCCACGATTCTCCCTGTGCAATATATCCTGCATAGATTCCGTTTTTTTCTCCATATCCTTTTATCGCTTCAACATAAAGGGGAACATAACTCAGAGCGCCAATGGCTTTAAAATGGCTACTGTGTCCCAGTTCATGAAAAATAGTACAATAAAATGCAATTCTGTCTGCTTCACTTTTAATATCTGCAGTTGTTTTGAAAGAGAGAATAAGGTCGGGAGCAATAAGATCTGCTACAACATAATAAGGAAATCTGACAATGTCAATATATTTTGACCAACTAAAAAAGTGTCCTTCAGCAATCACTTTACTAATGAGCGGCGTAGAAGATGCACTTTCTCCATTGGTATAATTGGCAAAAACGGTCAACCGCTCTTTGATGGTTTTAATATTGTCTTGTGCTGCATATTTGTAATAGTCTCCAATTCCTCTGACAATATGTGTCCACATACTTGCCTGTATTCCATTGACGCGAATGGTCATTCCATTGTTCATTTGTCCTATATTTGTCCACCCGTCGTAATGTCTTGCGGCAAAAGGGAGTTTGAAAACTGATTCGGCAACAGTACCGGCATTAACATTGTGCCATTGACGAATAATGCACTGTTTGTTTGAATAAACAACATAAAACAATGAACCTACCAAAAATTTTACCGGCATATAAAAATAGCCGCTTTCATTGGTCATCACTTCTACCGGAAGTCCGAAATTAAAAGTGAGTACTGTAACATTGGATATGGCTGAATTGTCGTCAGCCAATTTTACATATCCGGAAGGAAAAGCACCCCATGGCAAAAACGTTTTGGCAACAGTAATGACGGCATTGACAATTTTAACGGTAACTTTAATGACGGCTTTGACTACCTTCTTAAAGACCTTGAAGAGTTTTGAAAATATACCCTTGACAATTTTTTGTTGTACCAGACCTTTTTCGGTTTGGTAAAGTAGTATCAGTTCATCATAATCAGGCATAAGTTCATCAATCAATAACTCCATAAAATCGTTGTTCATGTCGAAATTGCCGGTAAACAACAATGTTGTTGTCATCAGAATTTCCATTTCGTCAGATAACTTGAAAAGAGAATCTCTAACCGTATAAGGTACATTGGGAATTGGATGTCCAATCGGCAGAGAAGCATACTGATAAGCAAATTCCCCTTCGCAAGGTTCAACATAGGGTTGACCGTTAGCATCGGGCATAAACTCCAGCGGTACATCATATTTTTGAAAGGAGGTGTCTTGTCCCAGTATTACCCATTGACTTTCTGTAACCGGCTCAAACCGCAAATATATATGAGTTGCTTCTACTCCTCCATTAGATAAAGGCAAAAGGTAAGCAACAGAGTCTCCGTATCCCCAAGCCATTAAACTATCAACAGCCTCCTGAATGTTTTTTACAGAATAAGGATTGTTTCCGGTAGTTCCGGCTTTGAACTTAAAAACCGAATTACCTAAAACATCTTCAATAATACTTTTTATCTCTTTCCTTTTGTCTGATTGAGAAATGACTGTATCTTTCATACCCTCTTCCTTCGCCCCCATGTCGTTATTTTTTTTCTTACAGGTTAAAAAGATGCTAAAAAGAAGCATCAAGACTACAATTTTTTTCATACTCATTCTCAGATTAATGTTAATAATAACTTGAAGTAAGCATAGGATTGCTTTATTAGATATAACGTGTAAATTAGATTTTTATTGCCAAAGTTGATTTAAAATTCACAAGTTGAATCAAAAGATAAAATTGGATATTCAATTTATAGAGCATTATTTTTCTTTTTAGAGAGTTCCCGGACTTCCACCAATCCTTTTTCTTTCATTTAAACACAAATTGTTTTACCTGCTTTTTGCAGAGTGTATTTCACTAACCGCTACCCGTTAATCACTAACCACTATTTCCTCCTTTCTCTCTCCCCAATAAAAAAGATTTTGGTGATTAAAAATGAAATGCTTACATTTGTTATAAACTAAAAATTTAGATATACTTCACAATTACTTTTTCATCGCAAAAGTCCCTGTCCTTTCCAAAGTGATTGACTTCTCATCCTTCTTATTCTCTTAAAATATTTATAAAACAAAGTCTGATGACGACAAGATTATTATTTATTTTTTCATTGCTGTGTACAACTTTTGTTACTGTTGCTCAGCAGAAGCAAACCTCTGTTTCATGTACACTAAAAGGGATACTCATAGACTCTATCACCAGAGAAAGTGAACCTTATGCCACGATTAAAATTACAAAAAAAGAAGTTCCGACAAAAGCCATAAAAGTGTCAGTTACAGATGCTAACGGAAAATTTCAGGAAAAAATATCGGCCACTCCCGGAGATTATCTCATCTCTATTTCTTCCATCGGTAAAGTTCCGGTAGCAAAAAGTTTTGAGGTCAACCCAGATATAAAAGTTATTAATCTTGATACGTTTTATACTGCTGATGCGGCCAGTGAATTAAAAGGAGTAGAAGTTGTAGCACAAAAACCTTTAGTCAAAGTAGATGTTGATAAAATTGAATACAACATTCAAGACGATCCTGACTCGAAAACAAATACTGTCATGGAAATGCTTCGAAAAGTTCCCTTGGTAACTGTAGATGGTGAAGATAATATTCAAGTCAACGGTAGCAGCAGTTTTAAAATTCATGTCAATGGCAAGCCCAATAACATGATGAGTAATAATCCCAAAGAGGTACTTAAAAGCATGCCCGCCAATACCATTAAATATATTGAAGTAATTACTTCGCCCGGTGCTAAATATGATGCTGAAGGTGTTGGAGGTATCCTTAATATTGTTACTGTAGAGGGCGGTTTTGAAGGTTATACGGCTACTTTCCGTGCCAGTGGAAGTAATTATGGTGCGGGTGCGGGTGCTTATGCCACCATAAAAAAAGGAAAATTTACCGTAACAGCCAATTACAACTACAATTACAACAACCAACCTCGCAGTATGTCTGAACAATATCGCGAAAATACCAACCCTGAAGAGATTACACAAAAGTATCTTGAATCTAATAGAACTTCTAAATATAATGGAAGTTTTCAGTTCGGAAATATTGAAGCAAGTTATGAAATAGACACATTGCGACTGTTGACCATGGGTTTTGGTATGTACGGTGGCAGTAATAACAGTGATGGTAACAGTTTAACCACTATGTGGAACGCTAACCGAGAGCAATTTGCTTATCAATATAATGGAATCAGTAAAGGTAAAGGCTCATGGTATTCCATCCGTGGAAATCTTGATTACCAGCGTACTTTTAAAAAGAACAAAGACCGTATGCTTACTCTTTCATACAAAATCGACACCCAACCACAAACCGACAATAGCAATAGTGTTTATGACATTGACCCGACTTCTGACACCACACTTATCCGTTATTTACAACTTGTCAATGCTCAAAGTACAGGAAAAACAAACACTACCGAACACACTTTTCAAGGAGATTTTACTACACCCATCGGAAAGTTACATACCATTGAAGCCGGTTTAAAATATATTTTCAGGGATAACAACAGTAACAACAAATTCTTTGAAGACAAACTCAATGCCAACAACTATGAGTACAATAACAATCGCAGTAGTCACTATCAGCATTTTAATCACATCTTTTCTGCTTACTTAGGGTATAAATTAGTTTACAAAATATTCTCATTCAAACCCGGCCTACGCTATGAATATACTTACCAACAAGTAAAATATCTTGCCGGAGCCATTACTTCTGATGCCAATTTTAGCACAGATTACGGAAATCTTGTCCCCTCTGTATCTTTAGGCTTCAAAATAGGTAACTCGCAAAGTATAAATGCAAATTACAATATGCGCATTTGGAGGCCGGGCATTTGGAATCTCAATCCCTATTTTGATAACAGGTCTCCCATGTTTATAAGTCAGGGTAACCCTAACTTAGACAGCGAAAAAAGTCACGCCTTCAATCTAAGTTACAGCACTTTCAGTCCAAAGTTCAATGCCAATGTATCGTTGCGTTACGCATTCAACAACAATGGAATTGAAAGCGTCAGCAGATTAATTGGCGAAGGAGGAGAGTGGTTTGACAACGACACGCATTATGCACCTGCCGGAGCTTTGTATTCCACCTACCAGAATATTGGTAAAAGCAATGGAACAGCCTTGAGCTTTTATCTTAACTGGAATCCTACTCCCAATGCTCGTATTTATATCAATGGACGCGGTAACTACTCAGATATCAAAAGTCCGTCACAAAACTTGCATAACTACGGTTGGAGCGGATCTGCTTACGGAGGAGTACAATATACTTTTCCGCTGAAAATACGCGCCGGTCTTAACGGTGGCGGAAGTACACCCAACATCAGGCTACAAGGTAGAAGTTCAGGGTATTATTATTATAGCCTAAACGTTAACTACTCTTTCTTAAAAGATGACCGTTTAAACATCAGTGCTTATGCCACTAATGTTTTTGAACAATATCGCTCATACTCAAACTTAACTACCGGAGAAAACTTTATATCTCGAAGTTACAATCGTTACCCCAGTCGTAATTATGGAATCAACATCAGTTATCGCATTGGCGAACTGAAAGCCACCGTAAAGAAAGCATCACGCAGTATAGAAAATGATGATGTTAAGGGTGGAGGCGATAGCGGAGGAGGAGGACAAGGCGGAAGTTAACCCTGCCATAGCATTGCATTCTCAATTTAATATATAAAAAGTCCATTAAAATATTAATCAAAAATTATGAAGTACATTTATTTTCTTTCTTTATTCATCATCTGTGCCTGCGGCAGCAATACTCAGTCTCAAAATAACATAACACCAAAAGACTCTACAACCCAAGTTGCCTCCAATGAAGTACCATCTTCTTCTGATGCTATATCGGGAGCCACTACTGACAGTACATCATTATCAATCAAAGGAACAATTACATTACTCCCTGACCATTATATTACCGTATCACTTTCCATTCCGGGTATTGTCAAAAAAATGAATGTAATATCAGGAGCTTACGTAAACAAAAATGATATTATTGCCGTACTGGAAAATCCCGATTTTATCAAACTGCAACAAGAATACATTGACGCTTGTGCACAGACTGATTACTTGGAATCTGAATACCAACGCCAACAAACCTTGTCACAACAAGATGCCGTAACAAAAAAACGGGTAGACCAAAGCCGTGCAGAATACTTATCAATGAAAAGTAAGAAAGACGCTGCCAAAGCACAGTTGACACTATTGGGAGTGAACACCCATCAAGAACAAGAGATTCTACCCTATCTTGAAGTGAAAGCCGCCATCAACGGATATATTACACAACCAAAAGTTAATGTAGGAAAATATTTAAATGCCGGAGATGCTATATGTTCTATCATCAATAAATCAAGATTTTTTCTTAAGTTGGTTTTATATGAAAAAGACATTCATTCCATCAAAAGTAATGATATTGTCGTGTTTAGAGTCAACGGCATAAAAGAAAAATCTTTTAAAGCTAAAATTATCAGTATCGGTCAACAAGTGAGTGACATTAATCGCTCTTTAGATGTTTATGCTGAAGTGTTAGAACATTCCGACCAATTTCGTCCGGGCATGTATGTAACGGCAAAAGCAATAGCAAATTAAAATTTGGTTTTACACTTTGCCATCCTCCATGGTATTATAATTAATATAATCCTTAAGCAATCTTTTTATTGCATCCCCATTCCGTTTCATTAATCTCTAATGATAGAACATTTAAGAGTTCTAATCATGACAAGATCTCCCGACACCAACAAGAGGTGAGTTTTTTAATTTGTAAAACCACGAACAATAATTAAAAAGTGAGTTTATAAAAATATAAACTCACGAAAAATAGTAAATAAGTGAGTTCGAAGAATCCCGAAATCACTAAAAAGAGCGAAAGAGTGAGTTCGGAGAATCCCGAAACCACTAAAAAGAGCGAAAGAGTGAGTTCGGAGAATCCCGAAACCACTAAAAAGAGCGAAAGAGTGAGTTTGGAGAATCCCGAAACCACTAAAAAGAGCGAAAGAGTGAGTTTGGAGAATCCCGAAATCACTAAAAAGAGATAAGAAATGAGTTTAGCAATTCAATATATCACTTTTTTAGTTTTTTTACTATACTGAATAAGGAATGATTAAAAACATATGAGCAACTGCATACTTTCATGAGTCATTGATAATGAACCATAAAGATAGAGGATTCACATGATTTAGAAAAAATAACTATCTTTGTACCATAAACTAATTGCTTTACATGAAAGAAACATTATTTTTCATCGGTTTGCTCCTGTCAGTTTCCTTATGTTATTCACAAAACGGCAGTACTCAAAAAAAAACATTTAATCCTATTATTGTTGCCTCTCCCATTATGGCAATTGCTCCGGACAGCAGAAGTTCTGGAATGGGTGATGTCGGAGTAGCCTCTAAGCCTGACGGTAATTCACAGCACTGGAATATTGCCAAATATCCGTTTATAGAACTTCAAAACGGAAGCACGGCAGGAGTTGGAATAGGACTTTCTTATACTCCTTGGCTTTTCAATATTGTTAAAGACGTTAGTATTACCTATCTTCCCATTTATTATAAAATTAATGAGATGCAGTCTGTCAGTGTATCTTTGCGTTACTTTTCTTTAGGAAGTATGACACTAACCAGCGAAGAGGCACAAACTATAGGAACAGTACATCCTAATGAATTTGCAATAGATATAGGATATGCCCGAAAATTAACCTTAGATTTATCGATGGGTATTCTTTTTCGCTATATTCGTTCCGACCTTACCGGTGGATACATACCTCCGGATGGTGGTAGTTATGAAGTTTTTAAGGCAGGCAACGGCTTTGCTTTTGATTTGGCATTATACGGACAAAAAGAGGTCAATAGATTTCATTCATTTGCTTATGGACTTAATTTTTCTAATATCGGTACAAAAGTTAAGTACAGCAATGCACAAAAAGCCTCTTATTTTTTACCGATGACTTTAAAAATTGGTGGAAGATACACTCTAAAGTTTGATAATAATCATAGCATTTCTGCAATGTTGGATTTAAGTAAGTTGTTGGTTCCTACTCCGCCGGTCAAAGATGAGTTCGGTATTATCAAAGGAAAGGATGACTTAATCGAAAATGTTCCTTTAGCGATTATTCAGTCATTTTATGATGCTCCTTACGGATTTTCAGAAGAAATGAGCGAAATTATGATCAGTTCAGGATTAGAGTACGAGTTTAGAAATATATTTGCTTTTCGTACCGGATATTTTCACGATTCTAAACGTAAAGGTAATCGACGTTACCTTACTTTTGGAGCCTCTGTTTCCTATCGCTTTGTTACTCTTGATTTTTCTTATCTTGCCTCTTTAAGAGGGCAGGTTGACCCTTTAGCCAATACCTTACGGGCAAGTTTAATGTTCAATTTCTCAATTCCGAAACCCGGTGGAGTACCTCGACGTTAAAAATTTACGAGTGGGAAACGGCTACGATGTCCATCGGCTTGGAGAAGGTCTGCCGCTTGTCTTAGGCGGTATAACCATTCCTCATACTAAAGGATGCGTAGCACATTCAGATGGAGATGTGGTTATTCATGCTTTGTGTGATGCTATTTTAGGAGCAATGAATTTGGGAGATATCGGAAAACATTTTCCGGACAATGATGTTCAATACAAAAATATTGACAGTAAAATATTACTGACTTCTGTAATGGCACTGATTGCTCCGGCTGAAATCATCAATGTTGATATTACTCTTCTTTTGCAAAGTCCTAAAATCGGACACTACTTTCCAACAATGCAAAAAGTATTGGCACCAATTCTACAAATCAATGAAAACAATCTTTCTTTAAAAGCCACTACAGGTGAAAAAATAGGGTTTGTTGGTCGAGAAGAGGGAATTGCCGTAATGGCAACGGTTTTACTGTATAAACACCTATCCGACAAGTTTTAGACCGACAATACCACCGACAATCATCGCAATAAACAGCAATTTTAATAAAGATACCGCATCTTGGAAACAGAAAATTCCAATCATTACTGTACCTATAGCCCCAATCCCTGTCCAAACAACATAAGCCACACCAATAGGAATTGACTTTTGTGCGATGTAAAGCAGATAGCCGCTAATTCCCATAGAAATAACGGCTAATACAATAAAAAGATAGAAATATTTTGAGTAAATGCTTGCCATTTTGAAGCCGAAAGGCCAACCAATTTCAAATAAACCTGCAAGCGATAATAAAAACCAAGCCATAATTAAATATAGAAAGCCTTATAACTTGAATTAGCAATTCAAATTATTTTTTTCAATGTCTTTAAAATAATTGACCGTTCCTACTTTCAATTCTACGGTTGCAGCATCATCACAAACAACAATTCCTTTAGGGTGAAGTTGCAGTGCAGAGATTGTCCAAATGTGGTTGATACTTCCTTCTACAGCGTGATACAAAGCTCTGGCTTTAGTATGTCCGTTGACTAAAATCAATACTTCTTCTGCATCCAAAATTGTACCAACCCCTACGGTTAGTGCGGTTTTTGGTACTTGATTAATGTCGTTATTGAAAAATCTTGAGTTGGCAATAATCGTATCTGTTGTTAATGTTTTTACGCGAGTTCTTGAAGAGAGAGAAGATCCGGGTTCATTGAATGCAATATGACCATCGGGACCTATTCCTCCCATAAAAAGATGTATTTTACCAAACTGCTTGATTTTACGTTCGTAATTTTCACATTCCTGCTCCAAATCTTCTGCATTACCATTGAGAATATGGATATTTTCCGGATTGATATCAACATGGCTGAAAAAATTATTTTTCATGAATGAGTGATAACTTTCAGGATGCTCTTCTGGAATACCCACATATTCATCCATATTAAACGTTACTACATTTTTGAATGATACTTTTTGGGCTTGGTAAAGACGTATCAACTCTTTATAAGTCTGCAAAGGTGTTGAACCTGTGGGTAAACCTAATATAAAAGGATTGTTAGGCGAAGGATTAAACTTGTTGATTTTTTCCACAATGTAATTTGCCGTCCATAGTGCTATTTTTGCGGCATTGGGCTGAATAATAAGTCTCATAAATATTGTAAATTAATGGTGTTAGTAACCTTTTAATGCCTCATCCAAGGCTGTCAAGAAAATATCTATTTCCGATTTTTGTATAGATAACGGAGGTAACAATCGCAGTGTGTTTTTTCCTGATGACCCTGTAAAGATATTGTATTTGATCAAAAGTGTTTTCTGTAATTCTGCTATCGGAAAATTAAATTCTATACCTACCATCAGCCCCATTCCCCGAATTTCTTTTATTGTAGTTTCGGTCTTACATTTTTTGAATAATTCTTCTAATAAATAATTTCCTACATTTTCTGCATTTTGCGTCAACTTTTCTTGTTCCATAACCTCTATTACCGCCATAGCAGCTGTTGCGGCTAAATAATTTCCTCCGAAAGTTGTCCCTAACATGCCGTATTGCGGTTTAACTTTTGGATGTATGATGGTGGCTCCTATCGGAAATCCGTTGCCAATTCCTTTTGCCATAGTAATAATGTCAGGAGTAATCCCAAAGTGTTGATGAGCAAAGTATTTTCCTGTTCTTCCACATCCGCATTGAATTTCGTCGGTTATCAATAATGTTTCAGTCGTCTTACATATTCTTTCCAATGCCTTTAACCACATTTTGTCCGGCATTTTTATACCACCTACACCTTGAATAATTTCTATAATGACTGCTGCATATTCTTTGGTTTCAAGATGAGTTTTCAATAATTCTTCATCATTCCAAGGGATAATAACGGCATTTTCTGTAGCATTAAAAGGTGCTACAATATTTTTATTGTCGGTCAATGCCACCGCACCTGATGTTCTACCGTGAAAAGCACTTGTAAAAGCCAATACCTTCTTACGTCCGCTAAAAAAAGAGGCTACTTTTACTGCGTTTTCATTAGCTTCTGCTCCCGAGTTTGATAAAAAAAGTTGATAATCAGGGTAACCCGATATTTTCCCCAAACGTTCTGCCAAACGGACTTGCAGCGGATTTTGTACGGCATTTGAGTAAAAGCCGATAGTTTGCAATTGCTTTGTTAAAGCATTAACATAGACAGGATGAGTGTGACCGATGGAAATGACTGCATGTCCACCATATAAATCCAAATACTTTTTTTGTTCACTGTCATAAACCCAAACCCCTTCTGCTTTGACAGGAGTTACGGCAGACAAGGGATAAACATCAAATAAATTCATATGTAAATAATTTTAAATCAAGAATTGGTAATTGCACCTGCTCTGCATATTTGTTAAAGCAGGCGGGTTTTATTTATTTTGCCAAATATATAATGATACATCTTTGTTTGTCGGGTGTTTCTTTTACTCTCGGATTTAAAGCCCGGTCGAAGGCATTTCCACCAATACGAATTCTATCAATTCCTGATTTTACCAAATATTCTATCACATCATCACGTTGCAGTTTTACAGGAATTTCTTTAGCCAATGCAGTACCGTCATAAAGATTAAGATCTATTCTTGCTGCCGGATATTTTTTTAACAGCCTGATGACATTATCCATTCCTTTCTGTGAATATGAGGTCAACGTAGTTCCTTTACCGCTAAAATATCCTTTATATCTTATCAAACTATCTAATTGTTGACGCTGTTGGTCTGTTAACTTTTCAACAGTTTTATCAAACTGTAATGGTTTTCTTTTTGTACTATCCTTAACTGCAGGTTGTTTGTGTTTATTTGTGTGTGTACTGTCAACTGTGCTTGTACTGTCTTGTGTTGTTGCTATCTTTTCATCTGACAAGTCAGATGAATTAGCACCATTTTTTTGCATTGTAGAATCACTCACCGTAGTGCTATCTTGTGGTAATACTATGGTTGTTTTTTGTTCTACATTCTCAACGGGTGGCAAGACCGGAACAGCCGATGGATAGTGTGCAAAAAACTTATTATTATTTTTAGAACTTCCGATTGTTACTAAAAACTTTATTGACGTTTGCCAATAATCACGTCTTGAAACATAATTCTTTGTATCGCTTCTATCAAAGGCAAACAATGGTTGATAATTATATCCTGTATTCAATCCTAATGTAAAACGTTCTCCTAATTTAAACCAGAATGAAGTACCAACATAAACAATAGGGGTTAATCCTTTTGCCTTTATTTTGGATAAACCTGTTTCACCTATATATTTATTGCCACTAAATGAATTGTACCCTGACTGATAAAACACTGCTCCGGGTTCATAAAAAATTCCTCCAAATCCGGCATCAAGTGTCCATTTGAAAATTCTATTACGAGGAGCATAGCGAAACAGGTAAAGAATGTCTAAATTTCCTTTAACACCAAAATAATATCCGCGATTTTGAAGTACTAACGTAGTATCTTCCGGAGAAGGATTGGGAGATATAACGTCGTCAAAATCTGAAAATTTAAAATTCAGATTACTGATGTTTGTTCCTACTTGAAAATCAATACCAATAAGCGGAGTGGGAGAAAAAAGAAATGAAATGTGAGCGTTGTATTCTAAAGGAATGTAGTAGCCTGAATTTACGGATAAATTCAATAAAGTATTTGACAATCCTCCTGCCAATCCGATTTGAAAAAAGTTGTATTGAGTAGTATCTCTTGATTTTATTTCCTGCGAAAAAACAGATTGGTGAATAAATAAGGTTAGTAATAGAAGAAGAAATTGTAATTGTGTTTTCATGAGTAAATAATCAGTTAAAAAAAAATGAATTTCCAACCAATTACAAAAGTATAAAAAAAATGCGACTGTATCGTATTCTAATGAAATCTTTGAGTATATCCTAAGTTTCTACCAGAAATGGCAAAGAAAATACCTGTAACTTTTGAAGTATTTTGAGGGAAATTAATTATCCTGTTAATTGTATTTACGATAACCAGACATAGAGCATCAAAAATAAAGCCCACAAACAAGTAGCCAATACAACTCCTTTGGCACTATTTACCCGTTTTTTCCAATTGAAAAAATAAAAAACGGGTAAATTTATAAACAAACCTATGGTCATCACAAATGCCAGCATTTTAGGCTCAAAAAGTATGGTTTTATATAGTTCATATTGATAATCATGTCCCCATCTAATCCAAATTACTACAATCGCTCCTACTATTGGCAGTATAATACCGGAAAATAATCCGATGAGTAACCTTATTTGTTCTCTTCTTTTGGGTGATTGCTCTACAATGGTCATTTTTGCATTAATTTTTGTTGCCACTTCCAAGCAGATTTCAGCGTATCTTCTACACTTTCTTGTGCTTTCCATCCTAAAACAGTATTGGCTTTTGTAGGATTAGCCCATACTTTTTCAATATCTCCGGGACGACGGTCAACAATTTTATGATTTACTTTTACTTGATTTACTTTTTCAAAAATATTAATTACTTCTAATACCGACAATCCTCGGCCGGTTCCCAAATTAAATGTTTCTACATCGGCATTCGATTTTTTATTCAACATACGTTCTACGGCAATGACGTGAGCTTTTGCCAAGTCTACAACATTGATATAATCTCTGATACAAGAACCGTCGGGAGTATCATAATCATTACCGTAAACACTTAATTGCTGTCTTATTCCTGCGGCTGTTTGGGTAACAAAGGGAATTAAGTTTTGAGGAACTCCGATGGGTAATTCTCCGATATGTGCCGACGGATGTGCTCCGATAGGATTAAAATATCGTAACAAAATACTGCGAATACCCATTTTTGCCGTCGTCGTATCTCTAATAATTTCTTCGCAAATTTGTTTGGTATTTCCATAAGGAGAGAGTGCAACCTTAATGGGAGCATCTTCGGTAACGGGTAAAATATCGGGCTGGCCGTAAACTGTACAAGATGAGGAAAAAACAATGTTTTCAACCTGATATTTTTTCATCAACTCTAACAGGTTGAGCAAAGAAATCAAATTGTTACGATAATACAATATCGGTTTCTCTACTGATTCTCCAACGGCTTTACTTGCGGCAAAATGAATAATTCCTTCAATTTTATAACGCTTAAAAATATCTTCTACTTTAGGATAATCTAAACAATCTATTTCATAGAACGTTGGGGTTATACCGGTTATTTTAGTAATCCCTTCTAATACTTCTTTGTTGGAGTTGGAAAGATTATCAATAATAATCACTTCATAACCCGATTGTTGTAACTCTACAACTGTGTGTGAACCAATATATCCGGTGCCACCGGTAACTAAAATCTGCTTACTCATAGTAAATATATAATTAAATTAGGAAATGACTATTTTATCTGCAGCACAAATGTACAACATAGAATGGAGAATGAAAAATATAGTATTAAAATCAGTATTTTCCTCTGTGGAATTTTAGAGAATAACAAGTGTTGACTGCTGCCATTATCTTCAATTACCATCTTATTGACCTTTTGAAAAACTATCTATCATCATGGTTACAGGTCCGTCATTGAGTAACTCTACCTTCATATCAGCCCCAAATATTCCTTGTGCAACACGGGTGGTAGTATTTTGCTGTAACAATTCAAGAAATGTATCATACAAATGTTTGGCTAATGCGGGAGGTGCAGCATGGATAAAAGAAGGTCGATTACCTTTTGCAATATCGGCAAAAAGTGTAAACTGACTAACAACCAATAACTCTCCGTTGACATCTGTAACAGAAAGATTCATTTTGTCATTGTTATCATTGAAAATACGCAGATGTAAAGTTTTTTTTATAACCCACAACAAATCTTCTGTCGTATCTTCGGCATGAAAACCAACCAACAATAACAATCCGTGAGTAATTTTACCCACTATTTTTTGCTCTACTGTCACTTGGGCGTAAGTTACCCTCTGTAAAAGTACTCTCATAATGTTTTTGTACGAAGATACGATATTTTTTGGAAAAAACTCCAGACGAAAGGTCACCGTATTCATTTTTTTCTGAAAAAATCTCAGCGGAGGGTCGCCGCACTCTTTTTTTTCTGAAAA
>CAYVGO010000013.1:31681-43829 GCA_964450725.1 uncultured Muribaculaceae bacterium | reverse complement strand
GTAGTTATTCCGTTTGTTCCTACAACTTTAATGACCGGTTGTGTGAACAAATCTAATTTTGTTCCATTGATAAACCCTTCAAATTCATTGCCAAATCCAACTTCCAAATCAATCGCAGCATCGGCAAAATTATCAATCTTTGCAGCATAATAAGTAACTGTACTATTCCCATCCATATCAGCCGTTGTATAACTTTTACTTGCCACTTCATTACCATTAATTTTTATTGAGGTTATGGCTGCCGGTCCTACTTCATTGTCTGTAATCAAAAAGTCGTACGGATAAGTTGCTATTTCATCAACACCGGTAATCGTAAATGTTTGCTTTTCCGTAAAATTTTTGGCTATGCCATTTTGAAAATCGGATTTACCATTCAAGAAGTTCATTGTAACTTTTAGATTGGTCAAATCTGTACCTACAGGCACTTGTACAATCAATTTGTTATTGGTAAAATAGATTTTTTCAGGGTCAATACTTACGCCTTCAATAAAAAAGTCGGTGAGTTTTGGAGGTGCAACAATATGTAATTTCTGCATTCGCTCTCCGCCACCAAACGATTTTAATTTTACATCTACAGGTTTTCTAAAATCACATTCTACATTTTCAGGAAAACCAACAGCTTCGCCATTGATAACTACCAACTTTAGTTTTAATTTATCTAAAGGTGTTCCTGCCGGTAAATTAATGGTAGTTTTTTCTTCTGTAACATTAACACCGGATTGAATTTTTCCGTCAATATAGGCATTAACAATAGTAACATTTTTCCATTCTCTGTTGTCTTCTTTAGAAGTGCATGTTACTATATTCAAAGCCAAAAAGGCTAATAAGGTATAAAAGAATAATTTTTTCATAATGACTTATCTTAAATGATTATTTTGTTGTAAACGCTTGTTTCATATTTTCTATAAAACTGCTCCAAGTAATATAGCAAAGATCAAAAATCATCAAACCATCGCTATATTGTAGTGAAGCCTTAAAAACTTCGGCTTGCTGTTCATTTTTCAAATCAGGAATACTCATAGAACCATAAATGGGGACTTCACCATTGGTTAAAATATTACCTAAGGTGATATATTTATTAATGTCGGCTTCATTCTTGTAGTACGTTCCAATCATTAAAAAATCAAGATTTTCGAGATAACTTGTCTTGTAATAATTTGTTGAATAAACTGTAGTATCGGGGAAGTTTAATCTTTTGTTATATCTAAAATTTTTACTCGCCCAATTGACACCATTTTCCCAATATGATTCATACCATGAACCGACATAAGCGGCTAATTGTACGTTTTTTTTAGTTTGGGCATTATAATGATTTACTATCTCTCGAACACGCGTAGTAAAATCTCGAATAACCGTTGACCTGAATTCTACCCACTCTACAAAATATTTGCCTCTGATGAGTTTTCCTGTTGTATCAATGAGAAAAGCATCTTCAGGGAATTGACCAAGTTTTAAATTTTTGTTCATTAAAAATTCTGCAAACGCATTTCTTGATGTAGTAGAAAAATCAGCATACAAATTATCATATCGGGTTCTGTCAAAAACAATGGCATCAACATCATAGTTTTCCAAAATTTCTTTGACACGTAAAATTTGATAGTCTTGTCCTTCTTTGTGTACCGGGTTGACAAACGACAATGCTACTCTTTTTCCCTGTTGTGCCTCTTTACCGGCAAAAGACTGAGAAATTGGCAGTAATTTTCCTTTATCTTCAGGACGTTGTACAATTTCTTCCCACTCCGGATGTTGTTTTAACACGGCATATTCATTTAACGTTATATTTCCCTCTGTAAAGAAGTTGAGACTTACATACACCCTGATTCCGTGTTGGTGTGCCACTCGAATCATTGTTTCCAACAAATCGAAATCAGATTCGGGCATTGCTTTTTTGGGGTGTTGAATTGCTGTAAAATAAGGCGTGTGAGATAAGTTATTTTTTTTGTAGGAAACAAAACCTTCCGGTCCTTTTACATCAAAACCCAATGCAGTTACCCCGGCCTTTTTACAGTTCAAAACCATTTCTGTAATATTATTGACGTCTGTCAATGTTTTTGCGTTGGGAAACTGTTCTACCCACATCACCACATCTGATTGTTTTTGTGAAACAAATTTAGAAAATACAACTACAGATTTCTGGGTTATTAAATTTCCGCCATCAAGTAGTGTAATATCAATATAATTTACCCCTTTTTTCAATGGATAGTCAATTGTAAAAGTGTTACTTTTTACAATGTTTTGTCGAACAGTTTTAGAATGATTAGGACTTGTAACCTCTAAAACATAACGGACATTTTTTTTAGGATTGATAATTTTTCCTGTTGTGCTATAATTCAATTGTTGTGTTGTAAAGAAGTCATTTCCGTCTAATTGTAGTCTGACATTATTACCATACAAATTTTTAATATCTGCAAGAGAACTAATTTTATCGTCAATCCTTAATTTTACGACATGACCTTGTTTAAAGTTCCGCTCAAAAAATTCTTTACTATTTGATGTTCCAACAACAACAAAACCTCCCGTATTAAAATTTATTTTACTTGTAGAAACTTTTTGCGTTATTATCCGCGTAACTACCATTTGTTCATTACAAACTAATGCAGTTTCAAACTGTTTTGTCAAAGTAATTTTTTGTTCACGTAAAAAATCTGAGGTAAACAAAACAACTCCTTGTTTTATGTTTTTGCCATCTTCAGGATTGATTGTATCAATTTTTATTTCAACTCCTCTGACCACCAATGTCGGGTCTTGAGATTGTGCTTCCATAGTTATCACTTGTGCCGCACCCATTTTTACGGTCAGCATAAGGAGTAAGAATAATATTCTTTCTATAATGTCCATGATTTTAATCTCCATATCCCGGATTATTGGTAATTTGAGGAGCTTTATTACGTTCTGTACGAGGAATAGGAGATAAATAAAAAGCATCGTCCCATTTACGCTCTGCATCTCTCACTCTTAAAACGTCTTTATAGGCTCTATAATCGGCAATATCATTTAAATCCTCCTGAGAATTTGGAGTTCCAAATTTAGGAACCATGGTAGGTGCTAACCGTCCGAATGGATTATTATCTAAACCTAAGTTCTTTTTCGCAGCCTCTATTACAGCGGGAGCATCTGCGGTTGATGCAAAAGGAAATCCATAAGTAGGACGTACCGTATTGTCATCTCCATAAGCATTCAACAACTTTCCTATTTTCCATCGTCTCATATCAAAAAATAGCAGCCCTTCTCTTGCAAATTCTACTTTTCTCTCACGTCTTACAATCTGTCTCATTTTTACTTGATTGTTTGCTCGGCTTGGATCTGCGACTAAAATACCGGGCATTCCTACTCCTTGACGAGAACGTACTTTATCAATGGCTGCATATACAGTTCCGTCAATCTCATTCAACTCAATTTTTGCTTCTGCATAGGTTAAATAAATTTCAGCCATTCTCATCACAATAATATCATTGGTAGCCAAATGAAATGATTCATCATCAAAATTGTTATATTTTTTCCACATATATCCCACTCCACTTTCCGCAAAAGCATATTGTTGTAACCCACCATCTCTGTCTTTATTTTGTTTGGATACCCAACCGGCAGTTTCTGCTGTATAATCCCAGAAATCAGTATTTTTATTAAACAACTCAACCTTAAATTTTATTTTTGCACCACTCACATTTCCTATCATAATATCTCCATGTGTATAAATAGTGTATTTCAATCGAGGATCTCTATTTTCATAAGGTTTTTGAGGATCATAACCTGAGCCCGACTCGTCAATGCGTTTTCCGTTTAATGTTTCATAGGTATCTACCAAAAGTTGAGTAGGAAAACGTCCTGATTGTGATACATTTCTACTTCCTGCACCATAAGCCAAATAATGAAATTTTTTAGGGTCATTGGCACCTACACCCATACTGGCATAAATCAGCGGAAAAATAATTTCATTTTTTACGTCTTCTTTTGCCTGTCCCTGATTATTAAATAAATCTTCAAAATTATTGGCTAAATCTCTATTAGATTCATCAATAATCTTTTTTGCTGCCGTGGCGGCATCTCTAAAATATTGCTCTCCGTTACCATCTAAATTGATAGAGCCGGCATTGAGTGCAAAGCGAGCTTTTAATCCGTAAGCAAATGTCTTATCACAACGACCATAATCTTCGACTTTTGTAAATTTCCAAGGTAAATATTTAGCAGCATCTTCTAAATCTTCATTCATCATTGCAATAATGGTAGAAACTTTTTCGCGTTTAATTTCTAACCATTGTTCTTTGGGAATATACGCCGTAGTCATTAAAGGTACATCACCAAAGAGATTCACAAGCATATAATAAAAATAAGCTCTCAACACTTTAACCTCTGCCAAATATTGCATTGAATTTGTATTGACAGAGTGCTTATCCATGTAGGGTTTAGCACCATCAAGCACGGTGTTACATCTCGAAATTCCGTCATAAGAAATTGCCCATAAGGACTCCCATCCTCCGGCTGTAGCAAAAGCACCTCCCGCACCGACAGAAGTATTTTCGGCACGTTCTATAGCATAAGGTGTATAATGATCAAAAAGTTCAATATAAGGTAAACTTGCTTGCGAAACATCAAGATAAACCTGCTGATAACATCCGTTTGTCCCTAATTTTAAAGCCTCTTCGTTGTCATAAAAATTACCCGAAAGATAATCGCTGATAGGTTCTCTATCTAAGTAATTATCACAAGATAATAATGTCATAAACAAAGAGATGAACAGTATAGAATATTTAAAATATGATTTCATAGATAACTATTTATTTAATGTTTAAAATCGAATATCAAGACCAAAAGTAAAAGTTCTCATAATAGGATAAAATTCACCACCATTAGTTCCTGTAACACTTGCTTCCGGGTCAAACCCCTTTACGTAATTAGAGAAGGTCAATAAGTTTTGTCCGGACACATAGAATCTCAGATAGTTAATTTTTACTTTTTCTGTAATTGACTGTGGAATCCTGTATCCCAATTCCACGTTTTTCAATCTTACATAAGCTCCGCTACGAACATATTTATCTGATTTGTCAAAATTATTTCCTACTTGAGCCCATGGCAAAAGAATAGGATATTGAGCATTCGGGTTCTCTGGTGTCCAAGTATCTAACTGATGGGCATATAAACTCGCACCCTGAGCAAAAGGCACCACACCAAGACCACTCATAAATTTGGCTTGTTCTCCTACTCCTTGAATAAATATATTTAAATCTAACCCTTTCCATTCTCCCCATAATTTAATACCATAGTTATAGTGAGGAAAAGGGTCTCCTAAAAATACCTGGTCGTCTTGAGTAATTAAATTATCTCCTTCGGTTTGATTGACATATTTTACATATCCTTTCTTGGGTGTTTTTAAATCAAAGTAAGGACTATTAGCAACATCTTCATCTGTTTGAAAATAACCATCTGTCTTATAACCCCAATGTCCATTGGCAGGATAACCAACTACATAACTTTTATCTTGATAGGTTAATCCTTTCATATCCGTAATTTTATTACGGGTATCATCTAAAACCAATGAAACAGAATAGTTGAAGTCTTTTCCAATTTCGCCCTTATATCCTAAGGCTATTTCCCAACCAATATTTCTCATATTGGCAGCATTGGTGTAAGCGGGATTTAATCCGATGTAATAAGGAGGTGGAAATTTCATAATCATGTCAGAAATTTCTTTAATGTAAAAATCTCCGGTAAAGGTGAGCCTATTTTTGAAAAATGCTAAATCTATCCCTACATTATATTGTGTTGATTTTTCCCATGTAATATTGGGATTATTCATTTCTGTAATAGCAACGCCTGTGTTTAATTCGTTGTTAAACCAATAACTCCATCCTGTTTCCACTAAAGCATAAGAAGGATAATTGGCGTTTAAATTTTGATTTCCCAATTCACCCCAAGAGGCACGTATTTTTCCAAAATTCATTACTTCATTTGCAGATTCCATGAATTTTTCTTTAGTGAATACCCAGCCAATAGAAGCAGAGGGAAACATTTTCCATCTTAAGTTTCTGGCAAATCGTGAAGAAGCATCCCAACGAGCACTGAATTCCAACAAATATTTTTCGGCATAGTCATAATTTATTCTTCCATAGGCTGAAGCCATCGACCATTCTGTTGCTCCCCCGTTAGTCGTAGCATCTCCTGTAGCATTAGAAAAATATTCTCTACCCGGTATGGTAAATCCGCTTTTTGAAGATTCCCAACTTTCCGTAAAATTATCTTCAGCCTGAAAACCTGCCATTACCTTAATATTATGTTGTTTGAGATCAAAAGTATAGGATGCTTGTGTTCTATAATAATTTCTTACCGTTTTTGCGTTTGACTGATATAGTCCCTTATCATACATGTGTCCTCTAAAAGTTCCTTGAGAATAATAGTCATAACCGCGCGTAAAATTTCTGACATCTGTAGTTACCATCCTTCGAGAATATTGTCCTACAATTTCCATTCCTTTAATCGGTGTAAGAAATAGTTGTCCATTTACCAATATTTCCGGTGTTTTAGTGATATTTTCACCACCTTCTCTTGATACGGCAATGGGGTTATCTCCATTTTTACCTTCACCCCAAGTTCCATCTGCATTAATACCGGGTAACTCACCCAATAAATACAATGACTTACTAATCAACGAACGTGCAGAATGAATCGGAGTCAATCTTTCACTTTGTAACAAGTTAGCATCTAAAGAAAATCGCATCCAATCAAAGATTTTGGAGTCAGTATTAATCCGTAAACTGTAGCGTTTATAATCATTTGTTTGCACTAATCCGTCTTGGTAAGTATAATTTCCCGTAGCCAAAAACTTTAACCGCTCTCCACCTCCGGACATATTTACAGTGTGGTCTGTAAGAATGGCATACGGCTTTACAATTTCTTTAAACCAATCTGTTTCAGGATAATGCCAATTATCTCCTTTGTATTTAGAGTAATAGTCAATAACCTCTTGAGAATATACATCTGTAGATAAGCCGGCATTACGATTGGCAAGATTTGAGTAAATCATATTGTCTGCTATTGATATTCTTTCGGGCATGTTGGTTGGCATTTGCGTGGTTACAGTACCTCTATAATTCACCTCAACTTTTCCTTCTCTACCTCTTTTAGTTGTAATTAAAATCACACCGTTGGCAGCACGTGAACCGTAAATTGATGCAGATGCAGCATCTTTCAAGGTCGTAACACTTTCAATCGTATTAGGGTCAAGTCTATCTAAGGGCATTTCCATACCGTCAACCAAAACCAATGGGTCTTGTCCGGCATTAATTGAGCCCGTACCGCGTATTCTGATAGAAGCGCCGTCTGCACCGGGCTCTCCGGATGTTTGTTGTACCGTAATACCCGGCATTGTTCCTTGCAATAAGGTTGATGTTGAAACGGCAGAACGTTTAAGTAACTGATCTCCACTTACACTTGAAACAGAACCGGTTAATGTTACTTTTTTCTGTGTACCATAACCCACCACTACCACATCATCAATATTTTGTGCATCTTCCTGCATTTTCACTGTCATTCCCTGTGTAGCTGTCATCTCTAAATCTTTATAACCCACCGATGAAAACTTAAGACTTGTACCTGCGAGAACACTTATCGTAAAACG
Organism: uncultured Muribaculaceae bacterium; assembly: GCA_964450725.1. Lineage (GTDB taxonomy): Bacteria > Bacteroidota > Bacteroidia > Bacteroidales > UBA932 > CAYVGO01. The sequence goes on along the minus strand of CAYVGO010000013.1, from coordinate 36,217 downwards.
CCCTTCAGCATCAGTTACCACACCGCGTGTCGTACCCTTTTGTAAAACCGACACTCCGACCAAAGGTTCTCCGTTTACATCAACCACATTTCCTGAGATTGCTGCACTTTCATTGGGTTTAGGCGCCACCAAGTCGGCGGGAGAAAGTAAAACTTGTCGATCAACCACTTTAAATAAAATCTTATTCTTGTCTAAAATCGATGACAATACCTCTTCCAAAGTGGCATTGATTTTCTCCACACTCACCCGTTGGTTCACATCAATCAACCCGGTGTTGTACATAAAATAAAAACCTGTTTGTTTTTCAATCTCATTAAGTACCTCTTTTAAGGTGGCGTTATTAAAACTCAACGTGAGATTTGATTGTCCGTAAACAGAAAAAGCGGTAACAAATAATGCCGGGAGTAGCATTGTCCGAAAAAGTAATAGTGAACATATTCTTCGCGTGTTTCTATCTAAAAAGTTATAGATATTCTTCATAAATAAAATATTTTAAGTAATTAAAAGAATGGTGGGACTTATATTTTTATTTTCTATTTTACATTTTTATGTATTTTTCTTTTTTGAGTATCACAGTAGTTTCTTTTTTGTCAATATGATAAGAAATTGGAGAGGTTAAAGCAATGTATTGTAATATTTGTGATAGTGAAACATTATTAAGTCTTGCCGTAAATTTAAATTGATAAATATCATCGCTATCTACCATAACTTTCACATTAAACCAGCGTTCAACTTCTCGAATAACTTCACTCATTGGTGTATCTTCAAAAATCAAAATCCCATCTTTCCACCGTTCATATTTTTCGACATCCACTCGTTGAAGTTTTATTTTATTTTCTGTTCTAATGGCAGTATCTGCCGCAATTCCGACACTGCTCTGAAGAGATATTCCGGAAGTTCGTTGTAATACTGCACGCTGACATTCAGCCATGGGATGTTCAATACCGATTTTTTCTAAAACCACCGCACCTTTGACTAACACTGTTTCAATTGTTTCATCATTTTGATAAGCTTTTATTGAAAATTCAGTACCCACGGCTTTGACTTTTAAATCTCCCACCGTTACCACAAAAGGATAGTTTTTATTACTCTTCACATCAAAGTATGCTTGCCCAACCAATGATACATCTCGCGTTATCCCGTTATTGAATGTTGATGCTACAAATAACTTACTACCTCCGTTCAACCATACAGAACTGCTGTCCGGTAAAACTATTTTAGTACGTAATCCTAAAGGAGCATAGTAGGTTTGTGCCACAACTTGGGGATTAATCGTTAAAATATTATTGATGATAAGTTGTGCTTTGTAATTGCTATAAAAATATCCGGCATAACTGCCCATGATGAGTAACAAGATTACTGCAGCAATTTTAAGGAAAGCAGGACGTAATATTTTTTTAGCAACCCACTGCTGTTGAGAAGTCGCAATTTCCCGTTCTATTTTTTTGAATAATTGTTTTGCATCAAAGTCTACACTGTCTTGACATTCAGTCCAGCAATGGAGTACTTGATTAAAAAATAATTCTTTACCATTTTCAGAACCGAAAACTTGATGCAGCATTATTTTTTCATCGCTCGTCAATTTTTCATGATTAACGATTTTAGATAATAAGGGAATAATATTTTCTGACTGAAATTCCATAATAACTTTGAGTTATATTATGTAATACACAGAAAATAGATGGAGGGGTGAATGACAAATTGCTCTTTAGTGCTAATTAACAAATTGGCACGATTATATTACCACAAAAAAATCTGTTATCTTTGTGAGTCTGTTCATTTGATTAATTTATCTGCATTGAGGTTACTCAATGAATATCACTAATGCTTTCAGAACAAGAAATACTACAACAACTGAAAAGTGGTAATGCGACGGCCTTTAAAGCAATCTACGACTTATACGTAAAGCGTATTTTCCGTTTTGCACACTCTCTATTACGCAACAAAATCGCTGCAGAAGAAATAACACAAGAAGTTTTTGTAAAATTGTGGGAGAACAGAGCCAAAATTGATACTGAAAAAGGATTTTCAGCGTGGCTCTACATTATTACGCGTAATGCGATTTATAACTTAACCCGTACAAAATTTTACGGGAAATTACTGAATACATCACTCGAAGAGTTACAACATCAATTGATTGCAGAAGAGAAAGTGGTAGAAAGTGCTGACTTAATAAAGTTTCTCTACCAACTCATTGGCAAGTTACCGGCACAACGTAAAAAAGTATTTTTAATGAGCCGAGACAGTGAATTATCTTACAAGGAAATTGCAGAACTATTAAATATCAGTGAAAATACTGTCAAAACTCATGTCAGATTAGCACTAAAATTCTTCCGCGAAGAGTTAGAAAAAGAGGGTATTTCCTACTCAGTTGTTCTTTTCTTGTATTATGTCATCCTTGAAACCTTTCAATGATTGACATCTCACTTAAAATCTACAAGTAATTTTACTAAAAATGTTGGTAAAAGATTTGAAATAATTTTTCAGAGATAACCATTCTAAAAATAAACAGCATAAAATCGCCATTACTCATAAAAATAGTATCTTTGTCCCACAAAAATAAAGTATGAGTAATATTATCAACACCCAAGCCATATTATTACATCAAATCAAATACGGCGAAAGCAGTAATATTGTTACGCTATATAGTGCTTGTAATGGAAAACAATCGTTTTTCTGCAAACGTAATACCAAGCAAAATCAACACATCTTACTCCCTTTTACCCTCAGCGAAATTGAGTATTATCATGCCCAAAAAAAAGAGATACTTTATTTAAAAAAAATGTCTTATGCCTACCCCACAATGAACATTGTATTAGACGTAAGAAAAAGAAATATTGCCTTATTTTTAGCCGAATTATTACATAGAACAATACAAGAAAAAGAGTGTAACCCATCTTTATTTACTTTCATTCAATCGTCAATTCTTCTTTTAGAAAACTTACAATATGGAATTGCCAATTTTCATCTCTACTTTATGGTTGAATTGATTAAAAAGTTGGGAATTTCTCCGCAGTCTGAAAGAATGCAGGAAGAACTTTTTCATATTGACAAAGGTGTATTTACAAATAAAGAAGAAAAAATCGCCGTCATGAACCTTACTCAAAGTGATTTATTCCACTTTATACTTTCTCATCCCATTGAAGACGTATTGGCACTATCTTTATCAAGACAAATTCGCAGTACATTCATTCAAGCTCTTCTACAATTTATCACTTATCATTTACCCGTAAAATTTAACGACAAATCGTTTAAGATTTATATGGAAATCTTTAGTGTTTAAATACCACTTATCAATAATAGTATCACACCAAGAGAATAAAAAAATTCAGTGAAGTTTACAACTTTGCTGATAAGAACCTCTATGTATTTTAGAAACAGAAAAAGATAATTGGATTTTCTATAGTAAATCCATACTGCAAAAGATGGCAAAAAGAACTGAGGCTATGCCGTTGAGAGTAAAGAAAGCGGTATTAATCTTTTGTAGTTTGTATTTTGCAACGACATAGTGCTGAAAAAATAACAATACAATAAAAATTGAACAACCTGTCCAATACCCCCAACTCCAGAAATGAAACGAAAATCCTAAAACAAGTAATAGTATTACGACAATCAAATGAAGCAACCGAGCAATATACATTGATTTTACAATACCAAACCGAGAGGGAATGGCATGTAAATGATACTCAACATCAAAATTGAAATCTTGTAAGGCATAAATAACATCAAAACCGCTTACCCAAAAAATAACAATGAAGGCTAATAAAATCGAACTGCTTAATAACACAGGATATGCTGCCAATGCTGCACCTACGGGAGCTAAAGCCAAGCATAATCCCAAAACAAAATGACACAATGCAGTAAACCTTTTGGTATAACTGTAAAAAATAGTCAACAACACAGGAACCGGCGACAGAATCAAACAGAGGCTATTGATAAAGTAAGCCGAACCAAAAAATATCAATAAGTTGACAATCATGAACCCTATTACTGATTGCTTATTCAACAATCCACTCGGTAATTCACGGTTTTTAGTCCGCGGATTTTCAGCATCAATTTTTTGGTCAAGATAACGATTAAAAGACATCGCAAAATTTCGCAATGCAGTAAATGCCAATCCTACAAATAATAGTATTGTCCATTCAAATTGATTATTATTGGAAGAAATGCCAAGCAATAAACCTATCCAAGCAAAAGGAAATGCAAAAAGTGTATGTGAAAACTTCACTAAACTGAAAAAGCGTGAAGCATTGACCCAAGAAGATTGTAACATAATAAAGTCTAAAATGTTGTTTTGTGTATGATATCACATACAAAGGTATAGAAAATTTCAATCATGAACTTGCTGACAATGATGATTGTTGTTTCTAAGCCTAATTACACGCATTGGGGTAAATTTCTAATGCGTAATTTATAATAAATGTACACTCAAAGAGAGTCGAGTGATCAAAAGGCTGTCGAGCAACAGACTATAATCTTTATCCGATATATCCACAGATTAGTCTGCGGGAATATAATCTTTATCCGATATATCCA
>CAYVGO010000013.1:27621-31581 GCA_964450725.1 uncultured Muribaculaceae bacterium | reverse complement strand
TCCGATATATCCACAGATTAGTCTGCGGGAATATAATCTTTATCCGATATATCCACAGATTAGTCTATGGGAATATAATCTTTATCCGATATATCTACAGATTAGTCTGCGGGAATATAATCTTTATCCGATATATCTACAGATTAGTCTGCGGGAATATAATCTTTATCCGATATATCTACAGATTGGTCAATAGACCTATCGGAGAGTTTTGCAAGTGATTTTTTGTTGAATTTATGACTATTAATGCTCGACCGGAGCATCAGACTTTAATCTGTCTATCTTGCAATAGTAATTGTATTGGTAAATATGTGTTTGTTATTCTGTTCATCAACATATTTAAATACATAAATATAAATACCGTCTGTCAAAGAATATCCGTCAAAGTCATTATTGTAACTTTTTTGTTGATATACCATTTGGCCTACCCTATTATATATTATTAATTCATTATCTTGAAAAACTTTCGCCGCAAGCATTTCCAGAACATCATTTAAACCATCTCCATTAGGAGTAATGACCAAAGCATCTCCTTTCAATGACAGGGAATTAATCGTTCCGAAACCTGTTAAGTTTCCACATCCGTTAATTAATTTAAATTGATAATTATGAACTCCGGATTTATTGGGTTGTCCTTTCAAAGACAATAATAAATTGTTGGTTGAATACTCTGTTATCAAGTCGTAAGTCATCCATGTCGGGATTTTCAAAAACTCAATACTGTCTGCCTCTGTAATTTTATATTCGATGGTAGAAATTGGATTAGGCATACTGATAATTTGCTCTTCACTGTGAACATCAGAAAGTAAGATTATTTGACTTTCGGGTTTTACAGACAGATAAACTTCAACCGAAAAATCACCTTCACCAATAATCAGAAAAGCATGAAAATCTCCGCTTCTGGAAGGAGCTCCTGCAATAATTAATGTATCTCCATCCCATCTTCCGACAATACCCTGAGGGAAGTTATCTGTGTTATAAATTTTTACACCTTCAACCAAATAACGAATCTCTTGAATCGGGGTATTAATACATATACTCTGTTTCAATGTTGTACTATCAGAAATGGGAGTAAGTTTGATGGGTATAAACTTAGCATAAAGAATAATATCTTGGGTTATTTTTACTTTAGTCTGTTCTGTGATTTTAACTCCCGTAGTACTCAATGAAGTAAACCATCCATCAAAAACATAGCCTTGCCTCCTTGGTATTGGAAATGGCATTAAGGTAGTTGCACTTTCGGGCTTTCCATAAATTGAATCATAAAATACATAAATGACTCTTGGGGTCATAGAGGCATCTTGTCCCGGATTAAAAGTAACTTTATATCTTTTGGGCTTAAATTGAGCATACAAAGTATCATTGGTTACTTTATTCCACTTACGAAGACTGGTTAAAGTATTACTATAGTATTGCACTCCTCCTTTTGGAGCATCCCAATAGCCTGAAAATGTATATCCTGTTTTAGTCGGTATTGTTGTAATTCGAGGCATTGGAGCATCATAAGTTGCCGTTACATCTTCTTGTTGACCCGTGCCTCCATTCAATGTAATATTAAAGTGTATGGTTGATGTTGTAGATTCCCACAAAGCATAAAGGAATATCCGGTCACCGTCTGTAGAAGAAAGATTGAATACCGTAGCACCGGGTACTATATAGTTAGGTGTGGTAGCATTGGGAGTATTTGCCCAACCCATAAACTTCCATCCTGTAAGTATAAAACCATTGGTTTGAAGACTTGTTTCCACGTCATAAGCACAAACTGTAGAAGGTGTATTTCCGGTTACCCCATGACTCGATGTAGAAGGCTTATTCCCCTGATAAACGATTGTATAATTAATCGGTCGCCATTGAGCGTCTGCAGTTTGATTTGAAGTGTAATTCCAAACAGTGGTATTAGTAATGTCTGCATCCCCAATTTTCCACCCTGTAAAGATATATCCTGTTTTAACCGGAGTGGGTAAAGTACCCACTATTTCATTATAATTGACTCCTTTTACATTCGGGTCAACCGTACCTCCGGTAGGGTTAAAGGTTAAAATAAAAGCATTATCTAAAACATCAATCGTACCAGACGCATTGACATTACCGCAACCACCAACAAGCGTTATTGTATAGGTGTGAGTACCTATGGTAACCGGTGTTCCTGAAATCGTTACTATATTGTTTACCCAACTACTGGTTATGCCCGGAAACTCTGTAAAAGTTGCACCTGTAGCACCCGTTGTAATGTAGGAAATGGTTGTAATGGGATTATTCCGATAGACTGTCTGAGCATCTGTGCCAGCAGCACTGGTTAATGTGATTGTATTTGCCAGAGTTACATTAATCGTACCCGTAGTTGTAGTAATTGCACCACAACCTCCGGTGAGCGTTACAGTGTAATTGAAAGTCCCACTTTGTGTTGACATTCCGCTAATGGTTACCTCATCAGTCGCCCAACTGCCGGTAATTCCGTTCGGTAATCCAGCAAATGTGGCACCTGTAGCACTGGTAGTACTATATGTAATATTAGCAATAGGTGTATTGATACATACTGTCTGATTGTTACTTCCCGTAGCACTGGTCAAAGTAATTATATTATCTGAGGTTATAGAGATGGTAACCATACTACTCTCTTGTTCTGTACATGTTCCATTTTTAACCACCGCACGGTAATAGGTTGTTGCTGTTAATATCGGCGGTGCATAAGAAGTTGAGGTATTCGCAATATCTGTCCATACTATGCGGTCAACAGAAGATTGCCACTTTACAACATCACCCACATGACCCGAAAGTGTTAATGTTGCAGGTGCAGTGTTGTTACAAATAGATTGGCTTGAGGAAACTGTTCCGCCTACCGTTAAGGCATCTGTCGTAAAACTTCCGCTCACAAGACTTGTTACTGATTCTGTAGTACACAATGTTGATGTTACTACAACATAATAATAACTTGTTCCGACAGTGGCACTCAAAGGAGTATAAGAACTGTTTGTAGCACCCGATATTAATGTTCCTCCCGAAGTAGATGACAATGTATTGCTATACCATTGATAAAGATAATCATTGGCTGCACCGGAAGCAACAATATGTAAAGTTGTAAATGGACTATTTTGACAGACAGTTTGCGGTACGGTAGAGAGATTGGTGGTAATGGCAAGGGGTGAATAAACCGTTATCGTTACCGTATTACTATAGGCAGTACCGCAACTGTTGCTGAATTGGCGACGGAAATAATAACTTCCTGTAGACAAAACTGTATGAGTATAATTATCATTAGTACCTGCAACGTTGCTAAAATTAATATTATCCGTAGAAATTTGCCACTGATAATTGGCAGTTCCACTTCCACCACTGCCGGAAGTGATATTGGTAAATGAAGCGGGAGCAGTATTGTTACAAATAGTTTGATTGCTGCCAATCACTCCTCCGGAAAGTTCTGCATAAGCATTGATGGTTACTTGCTGTGATACGGTATAATTATTTACATCTTTAACCCAAATAGTGTAAGTTCCTGCGGATAATGCTGTAAATTGATAATTGTCAGTATAAACATCCCACGTTGTATTATCTTTAGAAACACTATAAGGAGAAACCCCTCCGGTTACATTAGAAACCGTAATAACTCCGTCTGAAGATCCAAAACATACATTCGGAACGGTTGCTGAGGCTGTAAATGTCATAGGAGTAGGATTGGTTAATGTTGCTGAAGCATTGCCCGTACATCCAACATTATCTGTTACCGTTACATGGTAAGTTCCGGCAGTTAAACCTGTAATATTTTGTGTTATTGATCCATTACTCCAAGAGTAATTATAGGGAGAAGTACCACCGGCTACAGAAATATTGACAGAACCATCGTTACCTCCGGGAGTGGTGGGGTTGTTGGTCGCTTGAATGCTAACCACCGGATTAGGACTTACGGCAATCAATCCACTTACCGGACTTGCCACTGTTTCACAAGAAGTAACCTGACAATAA
>CAYVGO010000013.1:16380-27521 GCA_964450725.1 uncultured Muribaculaceae bacterium | reverse complement strand
AATCAATCCACTTACCGGACTTGCCACTGTTTCACAAGAAGTAACCTGACAATAATAATAAAGTGAACTGAGTGTGGAAGTATTTGGAGTATAAGTATTGTTTGTTGCTCCGCTAATCAGTGTACCTCCAGAGTTTGAGGCGGTGGTATTGCTGTACCATTGATAACTATAAATACCGTCTCCACCACCGGCTGTAACACTTAATGCCGTCAGTGAAGCACCCGAACAAACTGTCTGTGAAGGATTGTTGGCAACCACAGTCATTGGCGGCAAAATGGTGATGGTGGCAGTGCTACTCTCCTGCTCTGCACATACTCCACTTTTAACCACCGCACGGTAATAGGTTGTTACTGTTAACGCCGGCGGTGTATAAGATGTTGAATTATTGGTAATATCTGTCCATGTTGTACCGTCAACAGAAGATTGCCACTTTACAACATCACCCACATGACCCGAAAGTGTTAATGTTGCAGGCGCAGTGTTGTTACAAATAGCTTGGTTGGAGGAAACTGTTCCACCTACAGTTGCTGTATTTACGGTTATTGTTCCTGTAATTGTTGCTGCTCCGCAATTTGCTGTCAATGTTACAGTATAATCATGCATCCCTTCTGTAGTAGGAGTTCCACCAACAATGACCGTATTATTTTCCCAACGATAGGTTACTCCTTGCGGTAACCCTGTAATCGTAGCACCTTCTGCATTTGTAGTGCTATATGTAATATTGGTGATGGGTGTGTTAAAACATAGCGTTTGATTGTCAGTTCCCGGAGCGCTGGTCAAAGTAATAGTACTGTTTTGTTGTACGGTAATTTCTTGATTTCCCGTAGCATCACAAGAAGTCGATATTGAATCTACGAAATAAATAGACTTTCCACCTTCAAAGATCATGTACGCCATGACCGGACGATTTGCATTCTTTTCTATGGTTTGGGAAGTTCCGTCACCTATATATAATCCATACTGTTGATTGGCGGAAACTTCCGAAGAACTGAAAATCGTTTGATTTTCAAGAGTTGGGATATCAAGTATTCCTAACGTATTATTGATAGTGTTTTTATTATCAAACAAGGCACCAAGTTCTCCCAATGCGGGTATATACCACTGTTCTCCTAAAGTAGTACGTACCCATTTTGCTGCACAGTTGTCAGGAGTTGCTCCGGTTAATTCATTGACCATAGCATCAGTATTTGCCTTTCCATTAAAATCACCGGTAGATAAATTATTGGGAATACCTGTAATATCTATACCGTAACCTCCAAGAGACATGACCTTATACAGGCTTTCATCACTGGGAATAGAGCAATTTAAAATTCGTATATTACCCATATCATCTTTCATCACCACAATACCCATAGCCACTTTGCCTGCGGCTTTCATTACTGCCCAATATTCGGATGCAATCAAAAGACTGTCTGTGGTAATAATATTACCAATATTAATGTTGGCAAGTGCGGCACGTTCCCCTTTTACATAATGTTTATACTCATTTTTTACAGTTACATCATATGTTGTAGTGGTTGATGGATTGACAGCAATAGTATTCTGATTGACAAATTCAGTTAACTCTGTACCATTTTCAAACCATTTGATTTCGGAAGCAGATGCTACACTCAAAGTAGCAAAATCTCCTTCACAAATCGCAGAGGGTGTTGCCGTAATGGTGGCATCGGGTATTTTACAGAACAATGCAGTAAATACACTGTCTTGGGTTACGTTAATAGTTCTTGGATTATTGGTGTTACCGTCAAACCATTGCAAAAACTGATAACCGGGATTAGGAGAGGCAGTCAGAGAAGCCGAGGAGCCATAAATATAAATACCACCTCCGGATACAGTTCCGCCAACGGTAGGAGAAACATCCGTTTTAATGGTACAACCTAAGATGACACGTACTGTTTTAGAAGTTTCAGATATACCGCCATTACTCACCACCACATAATATCCGCCGGTTGCCTTTACAGGACAAGTGGCTGAAGTAGCACCGGCAATAGCCACGCCATCAACATACCATTGATAAGTAGAGCCGACAATAGCCGTTACCGAAAGTAAATCGCCATAATTCTTTTTATAAGTAGCCACCGACCGTACAGGACGGACAACATAAGATGCCATTTTATTATTATAAGGCGTATAACTCCCCGTATTACCATCTACAGCCCATGCACTTGTTAGACTTTGTTGAGTACTACTCCAATAGGAAGTATTCTCTCTCATAGCAACATAATCAGGAATTGCACTAAGAGCAGGCTGTAAAGCGTAAAGTTCACTTAATTGAGAACTTGAAGGGAGATACCATCCATTATTAAAATCAACACTATATGCCGCAGGAAACTTATCGGCATCACCTGTGTTACGAATTTTTTGGGTACTGGAAAATCCATCCATATCTTTCAATACCGATAAATATCCATCCCAACTGCTACCCGAAGAGGAAATATTTGGTAAAGTGGGAACAAAAACTCCTCCTACAGACCATTGTTTCAATGAAGACACGTCAGAAAGAGCTACCGCCCAATCTTCTCCGGAAGTTCTACTTACCCGATAAACTATAGCCTGAGTGCCGTCAAAATTTGTAATGACATCTCCTATATTTTTATAGTTTGTGGCACTCATTCCGTCCGGATGTTCAACAATAAGTGATGTTGGGGAAATGTTGGCAGTAAAAGCACTATAACTTCTTACATTATCAGAAGTTTGTTTGTTACCTTTATCTAATGAACCATCATAGAATACATAGTAAGCTTCACTCGATGAATTTTCAGTAGAAGTCCAGTGAGACAACTTGTTAATTCTTTCAACATTTGCAAAACCGAAGTTGGAATTACCCAATGCCGTTAAAGAAGCATCTACGCGCGCTTGTTCTGAGTATAGCAAACGCAACTGCCCTGCTGCCGGTAAATACCACCCATCGGCATAGTTTACCTTATCGGCCGCAGTGCCTCCCGGCATAGCCGTCCTCATTGCATCAGTATTTTGCTGACCTGCGGTATCAGCCAAAGCGGCTCTTGAGGTATTATAGTTACTTAAAGTCGGAATATCTGTACCCAGAGCATCCCACACTACCCCATTCGAAAAAGCATACTTCAATTCAACAGCCCAACCTTTAACAGGGTCAGCAGGGTCAACCCAAAAAATTACGCCTTTCGGCTCTTTACCCGCAGCAATGTTACTATTGATTTCCTCTACCGTCGGGCGACTAACACTATTATCTTTATATAAAATATCTCCTACATCAATCAAAACAGGAACTTGTCCTAAAAGAACTTGGAACCAGAAAAACAAAAACAGAACGAAAACAAAAATGGACTTTTTCATAACACTACGTAAATAATCATTTACAATGTAGTCTATATTATGATTATTCATTATAGAGCATTGTAACTACGTCTAATCAAGATAACGGATTGTCGTATCCAATTATTGTGCAGAAACATCTATAAAGTACTTAATAGATCTTAATTTTCATTAAAACGAAAGAGGTCTGTCCCGCCAGTGTATATATTTCTCCATTTTGTTATTATTTAGTGAAGTGCATACAGCAGTTTTTTACTAAAAAAAGAGATTCGGACTCAGACAAAATAAGATAAATAGGGATTAAGATAGGTATATATTATTCTTTCACTTCTGCTTTAGTTTTTTTATAGTCTGAAGGCGACAGGTCATATTTTTGTTTGAAGCAGATACTAAAGTATTTTGGGTCTGTAAATCCTACAAGATAGGCTATTTCTGAAATGTTTAAATCGGTAGTCATTATAATGTCTGCGGCTCTTTTTAATCTGAAATCTTGCAGTAACTCTTTTCCAGACATACCCGTTAAGCCTTTGACCTTTTTGTAAAACTTGGCATGTCCCATATTCATTTCCTTTTCTAAATCTTCAATAGAGAAGGTAGAGTCTGAAATCCCGTTTTCAATCGTTTGAAGCAGTTTATCCAAAAATGTTTTATCTATCGGTGTAAGATTAATCTTCGAAGGTTCTAAAAATATTGTCCCTTTCGTAATAGAGTTTTTAAACCTTTCGAGGTTGAGTAGTAAACTCTCTATTTTGGTAAGCAGATAATTTTCTTCAAAAGGTTTGTTAATATAGTCGTCTGCACCTTGCTGAATCCCCTGTAATCTGCTTTGTATATCGGTATGAGAAGTCAGAATAATGACAGGAATATGACTCGTTTCAATATTTGATTTGAGGGTATGACATAATTCAAAGCCATCCATACCGGGCATCACCAAATCTGTGATGACCATATCCGGCAATTTTTCACGTGCTACTTCTCGTGCCTCTACTCCTCCCGATGCCGTAATAAGGTAATAATATTTGTCAAGGCAACTGCCAATATATTCCATCATCTCTTCGTTGTCTTCAACAATAAGAATGGTGTACTTTCTTTTTATTTCGGTTAATTGTACTTTGGCATTTTCGCTCTTACTTATGCTTTGAGGAAGTTCCGGACATACAACAACCGGTATTTTAATGGTAAAAGTAGAACCCTTCCCTGTTTGACTTTGTACTTCAATTGACCCTTTCATGACATCAATAAGATCTTTACAGTGCGAAAGTCCTATGCCATAACTGTTGACATTGACAGATGACGTGTCGTTATAAAATCTATCGAAAATGCACTGTTGTTGGTCGTGGGCAATACCAATACCTGTGTCTTTGATTTGAATAATGATTTGATTGATGTCGCCTTCTGTAACTTTATCTACAACAATTTCAATATAACCGGCGGCAGTATATTTGATGGCATTTGATAAAAGGTTGAAGAGTATTTTGGTTATTTTTTCTGTATCAATCTTTACCCACAATTTATCAAACCTGAAACTATAAATAAGATCTAATGCTTTATCTTTAATGATAAAATCAAAATGATCAACTTCATCTTTAATGAATTGATTGATTTCTACGGAACGGAGATTGACCTTTAGTTTTCCTACTTCCATTTTTCTAAAGTCAAGCAGTTGTTCTACCAAATATTTAAGTTTATTGGCATTCCGTTGAACTCCCGATAACTGTTTAAATATCCCTTCGGGTAAAGTTTGAATGTCTAATATTTTATTGAGCGGACCGGTAATGAGTGTGAGCGGAGTTCTTAAGTCGTGAGATATATTGATAAAAAACCGAGTTCTGATATTGTCTAACTCATGTAATCTGGCATTATGTTCTGCATCAAGCAATATTTTATTTTTGGTTGTAATGTGCATCACAGAAAACCGTGTAATGAAAAGGATAATCCCCGACAACACAAGTAAATAAAAGATAAAAGCATACCATGTAAAATAAATAGGAGCCTCAATGTAAACATCAATTGTACGTATATGGTTACTCCAAATGCCGTCGCTGTTAGTAGATTTCACACAAAAAGTATATTGTCCGAAACTGATATTGGTATAGGTAGCAATTCGGTGATCGGCATCTGCAATGTGCCATTTAGTATCATAACCTTCTAACTTATAAGCATATTTTATTTTTTGAGGCGCACTGAAGTTCATTGCCGAAAAGAGAAACGAAAAGTTATTTTCTTCACTTTTAAGGGTAATAGATGTGGTGGTAAATATGGGTTGAGATAAAATAATACGTTTATTAATCAATTGATAGGGCATTACCCGTTCGTTGAAAAGTTGAAATTCGGTAATCTGTACTTGAGTGTGCTCATGATTAGATATAATGGTTTGAGGATTAAAAGCCGTAATTCCATTAATCGTTCCAAACAAAAGTCTGCCCTTGTCAATTTTTATTGTTGTATGTTCAGAAAACTCATTTGACGACAAGCCATCAACTTGAGTAAAGGTTGAAAACAATTGATTTTTGACATCATATTTACTCAGTCCGTAGTTGGTACCTATCCATAAGTTGCCAGCATCATCGGGTATAATAGATTGTATCATATTATTGGGTAACCCGTCTTTTTTCAGGTAGGTTGTAAACGTAAACGCTCCGGATTTTTCTCTTACAACAGCATTTAGTCCTTCAAAAGTACCGATCCAAAAAGTATCCGGTGCAGTTTGACATAAAGAGCGAATATAATTATTTGAGATAGTGCCGCTATGGAATTTAGTATAAATTCTGTTGGTGAGTGGGAACAAGTTTTCATTGAGTGAAAAAATATTAAGTCCTCCTCCCTGCGTGCCAATCCATAATTCGCGGTGTACTTTGTCATACAAAAGTACCCTGACATTTTGTGCGGAAAGAGAAGGGATACTTTGTGTGTGATAATGAATAACATTATCTACCAATTCTCCTTTCAATTCAAGTCTGTAAAGCCCAAAATAACCGGCAAGCCAATAAATATTTGCTTCGCTATGAATAGCATAAAACATTGAGTTGTCAATTTGAGGAATAGGAATTATTTTGTTTTGGCGGTTGAGAAAAAAACTACCTTGGGAACTGCATACAAGCAGTAAATTGTCTGAAATGGAGAGGAGGTGAAAAATAGACTCATTACCAAATCCTACTTTTTGGTAATGTTGTGTTACAGGATGATAAACATATAATCCGTCATTTTGCGTACCGATATAAAGTTGTTGACGATGATAACAAAGGGCTCTGACAAAGTTTGAATTTTGTAGTGCTTGTCCCTCTATAGTACGTATTTGATAATTATGAAAAGGTTTTTGTAACAATGACAGGTAATGAACTCCACTGCCTAAAGTACCAATCCAGATCATGTTATCTTGAGAAAAAAACAAAGAATAGATTTGATTACTTTTTAATCCTTCCGGATAATTGACTTGGTATTGATAATGAATAAATGTCATTTCAGAAGGTTCATCCGTAGAGATAATTTTAGTCAATCCGGCATCATAAGAACCCACCCAGATATTATTGTCAGAATCAACCGCCAGAGAAGAAACGGCATTGGAAGCAATCGTATTGTTTGTAGTAGAACGGTAGATATGCAGTAACTTTCCTGTAGAAGAAATATAACGATATAAACCTTCATTGTCTGTAGAGCGTAGCATCCAAATATCTCCGCGACGATCTTCGCAAATGTGAGTAAATCCTTTGTCGGCAATCGTTTGATGGATGGGTAATAGACGACAATCTTTTGTTTCCCTATCAAATTGAAAAGCAATGGTAGAGATGTTACTGCTTAACCAGTAATTTCCGTTAGATAATCTGACAATTTTAAAATAGGTTTCATGGATGTCTATAAAGTGCGGAATATGAAGAGAAGTGCTAATGTTTTCCAAGGACGAGTGTTGCACATCAAGCGTAATGAGCCCTCGATTTCCGACAACCCACAGTTGTCCGTCTGCAACCAGCAGGTCATAAATCTGAAAAAAAGAGCCGAATTTACCCGACAGTTTTACTTGAGTAATACATTGTGTTGCATGGTCAAGAACATTAAGACCATCGTCGGTACCAATCCAGATACGTCCTTTGTCATCTTCTGCCAAACAGCGAATGGTATTATTCGATAATCCGTTGGAAACCGTCTGATCTACATTAAAAGTAATGATGTCATATCCGTCAAAGCGATTAAGACCGTCCAATGTTCCAATCCACATAAAGCCATTACGGTCTTGAAGAAAGGAGTAAACTTCGCTTTGGCTTAAACCCTCCATAGAGGTAAGGTGAAAAAAGCGTGGACTTTCCCCTTTTACAAGTAACTGTCCGAATAAAAGAACGGAGAACAAAATATATTTCACAAACCATTGATTCATAATGCAAATATAATAATTATTGCCATAAATCATTATTTAAAATGAATGGTCGGCAATTTATGATTTAATAGAAAACAAATGAGATTGATTAGTTATTCTATATTGTTTGAATTTCCCCACAAACTCAGCCTATATCTTGGCAATAGTTGTTTAGGTAAAGGCCTTTCAATATTACATTTTCCCCTTTTTTTACTCTCACATTCTTTTGTCTATAAACAATTTTTACCCCTAAAAAGAACAAAAATTACCCAATACAAAAAATAATACTACTATACCTTTGTCAGCAATTACAAGGTCAACTTTAAATGATTAACCTTAAAATTTTAATCCAATGACATACTTAAAGATTTTTACTTTATCTCTCCTGCTTTGTTCTACTCCATTAATCTATGCACAAAGCAAACGTGTGGAAGGAAAAATTACCGACACACAAAACAATCCTATGATAGGAGCAACGGTACAAATAAAAAATACCAATACCGGAGTTGTTACCGATGCTCAGGGAAACTTTTCGATGGAAGTGCCTTCTTCGGCTCAATACATTATTGTTTCGTATATAGATTATACTACCCAAGAATTATTAATTACAGAAGAACCAATGAATATTGTGATGACAGAAAATATTCAAACCATTGAAGATGTCGTAGTCATGGGTTATAACTCTCAAAAACGCTCCTCACTCACCGGTAGTGTTGTTACGCTTGCGTCAGACAAACTGCAAGATGTTACCTCTTCTAATATTGCCAATTCACTGCAAGGTAAAATTGCCGGCGTACAAATTAACAGTGCTACGGGAGCACCCGGCTCAACTCCTGAAATTATGATTCGAGGTGCAGGCTCTATCACAGCACAAGCCACACCACTGTATGTGGTAGATGGAATTGCCGGAGGTTCCTATAATCCTAACGATGTAGAGACGCTGACTGTACTTAAAGATGCTGCGGCAACCTCTCTTTACGGTTCGGCGGCTGCCGGAGGAGTAATTATTGTTACGACCAAACGTGGAAATCTACAACAACCTACGGCTGTAGCCTTTAAAGGTGTTGTCGGAGGAAAGTTAATCAACAACAATAACTTTCAATTGATGAATGGTGAGCAGTTGTACAACTTTCACAAGTTGGCAATGAATCCTGAGATTTTTGCTGTACAACGCCCTGCGGCACTAAAAAAACAAAACTTTGACTGGCTCAATGCAGCATTTCAAACCGGATTGGTACAAAATTATAATCTTTCAGTATCCGGAGGTTCTAACAAGGTAGCCTACCGTATCAGTGCCGACTGGTATGACGAAATAGGAACACTGATTAATACAGATTATAAACGATTAAACATCAGAGGGAACTTAAACTTTGTATTGCACGAAAAGGTAAGATTGGTTACCAATATCTCTTTTACTAATAATTCTGACAAGAGTTATGCGTGGTATACGCTGGAGGATGCTTATAAAAACATGCCTTGGGATAATCCCTATGATAAAGACGGCAATACGATATTTATTAACTCCAACAGAAGGCCCGACGGAAAAGTATGGTACGGTAATCGTAAAATGAACTTTTTACAGAGTGAAGAATATAACTTTGACCGGTATTCCGGTAATGATTTGGTAGCAGATGCTACCTTGACGTGGCAAATCATAGACATGCTATCTTTTGAAACCCGTAATCGAGGGTCAGTGGGTGGAGGTAAGTCAGGAAGTTTCAGAGACCCCAGAACTTTTGACCCGGAGTGGGCAAGCCGGGGAATGATTTATGAAACAACCACCAATAACATGTCTATTGGGAATACTAACTTATTACGTTTCAAAAAAGAGTTTTCAGACCATCTTATTGATGCTTTTGCCGGCGTAGAGTTTGGCTACTGGAAAAATAGCGCATTAGGAGTAAGAGGACTTGATTTGCCAGCCGTAGGACTTGCCTCTCTCTCTGTGGCAGCCAATTATCAAGACGGAATGAGTAATATTATCGAAGGCTCGTCAATGTCTGTGTTGGGACAAATACAATATGGCTACAAAGAACGTTATTTAGCCTCTATTTCATTCCGTACTGATGCTTCTTCGGCTTTTGGTCCGGAGAACCGCTGGGGAGCTTTTCCGGCAGGTTCGCTGGCTTGGGTTATCAGTCAAGAATCATTCTTAAAGAACAATCCCTATCTTACATTTCTAAAAATACGCGGCAGTTTTGGTGTTACCGGAAACTCCAACATCGGACAATATCGCTATTTATCAAACTACACTTTATCTGCTCAATATGACGGACGTATTGGCGCGGTTCCCGTTCAACTCGGTAATCCTGCTTTAGGATGGGAGAGTGCTTACATGGCAAACTTGGGAATTGATTTTGCGTTAGTCAAGCGTGTCAATGTTTCTTTAGATTTATATAACACAGATAACCGTGACTTGTTACTCAATGTACCTTTAC
Organism: uncultured Muribaculaceae bacterium; assembly: GCA_964450725.1. Classification (GTDB taxonomy): domain Bacteria; phylum Bacteroidota; class Bacteroidia; order Bacteroidales; family UBA932; genus CAYVGO01. The sequence goes on along the minus strand of CAYVGO010000013.1, from coordinate 17,441 downwards.
CTCCTTCCGGCGGATTTGAAGTACAGTTACGTAATGCCGGAAGTGTAAGAAATCAGGGAATTGAACTACAAATATCGAGTTTAAATATTGACGGAGATTTCAAGTGGACAACCGACTTTAATATAGGGGCCAATAGAAACCGGATGCTTAGCACCCCCGGAGGTACACCCTTTTCTACCTCTGTCAGCGGCTCAACCACTTTATCACAAATTATTGAAGAAGGTACCGATATTTTCACTTGGTATATGCCCAATTGGGCGGGAGTTGACCCACAGACCGGAAGTCCGCAGTGGTGGCGTACAAAAGATGAAGCCGGAAATGAGATAAATCCCGAATTGACGACAGATTATGCTTTGGCAAATCCTCAAAAAGTGGGTAGTGCAAACCCTGTATTTACGGGTGGTTTTAATAACTCTTTTTCTTACTTCGGATTTACCCTTAACATCAACTGTAACTTTGTTTACGGTAATAAGATTTACAACTTGCAGCGAGAATCATTTGATTCCGACGGACGTATTACTGACCAAAACCAAATGGTACTTGCCAAAGGATGGAACCGATGGACTAAACCCGGAGATATTGCTACACACCCAAAACCTATTGCAGGCGGAAACAATAATGCCGAAAAAACCTCTTCAAGATACTTGGAAGATGGCAGTTATTTCAAAATAAGAAACATTATGCTTGCTTACGACTTTCCAAAGAACCTCTTAGCCAAATTTAAATGCACGGGCTTGAGGCTCTATGTATCTGTTGATAATCCTTTTACTTTCACAAAATACTCAGGGATGGACCCTGAAGTAAGTTTTCAGCGTGGTGAATATGTCTTACCCGGCTTGCAAAGTTTTAAGTATCCTATCAGCAGACAGTTTTTAGGCGGACTTGAAATTACATTTTAAATAAATAGACACACGCCACTATTTATGGACAGTGTGTGCACAACGTTATGGACAGCCTATCCATAACGTTGTGGATAGACTGTCCATAACGTTGTGGATAGGCTGTCCACAACGTTGTGGAGGAAGGTTCCGCAAATTTAGTACAACAGGATACTCAACGTT
>CAYVGO010000013.1:0-16280 GCA_964450725.1 uncultured Muribaculaceae bacterium | reverse complement strand
TGAGGCTCACTCCAACGTTAGAGCGATAGAATGTATTTTATAGTAGGTACTATAACAAAAAAAGACAAAGCATGCAACGACCATTAATCATTAACCATTAAATAAAGTTTATTTATGAAAGCCTTTACACCAATAACCATGACTGTAATGCTATTGGCATTACTCTTTTCTTCCTGCAATATGGACTTTGCTCCCAGCGACGGTTTAACGCAAAAAGCCATTGAAGAAGACCCCAATGCGGCATTATATGTTACATTAGGTAATTACTCTGTTTTGAAAGATATTCTGCTTTTCCGCAATGCTGTAGCCACCGGAAATACCTATATCAGGCATTATTTTCAGAGTACCGAATTTCAGGGAGACAACATCAGTATATCTACTCCTACCAGCGACCAGTTTTATGAATGTATGGTCTATCGTCATACCCCGGAAAATACTCCAACGTCCTATCTATGGTTTGCCGGTTACAAACTCATTATGTCTGCCAATACTGTTAATGCTATGATTAAAGAAGGTGTTTCAGCAGAAAACGACCAACTGAAAGGCGAGAATTTATTTCTTCGTGCGTTGACGCATCTGCATTTGGTTACGCTTTTTGCCAAACCATATTCCTACGGACGTGATAATTTGGGAATTGTCATCAGAACATCAACCAATATTACAGAGACAAAACGGGCTACTGTCGGTCAAACTTATGACCAGATTATTGCTGACCTGAAAGAAGCAGCAAGATTGATGACCCTTGATAAAGGTGGAGCCTATGCGAGTAAAGCGGCAGCCTTAGGATTACTTTCTCGTGTATATCTTTATATGCAAGACTATGAAAAAGCCATTCAAGCCGCCGATGACTGTTTAGCCATTCGTCCGGAAACAAACTTAGAAAGAGGTGACAACTTCACAAAATATTTTGCCAATGCCGCAACCTCCAATGAAACGCTGTTTGCCGTTAGTTGTACATTGAACGATGACCGAGGACAATCCTCCATAGGCTCAATGTATCTCAGTGACGGAATTGGCTGGGGTGAAATCTATGCCTCACAATCTCTTCGTAATTTATTGAATAAGAATCCCAATGATTTAAGACATAAGTTTATTAAACCCAAATACTTGGGAAACGGATTACTACCAACCGAAAACAATCAAAAAGCGATATTTAACCATTTTGAGGAAGTTGCTTCTGACAATGGTGCCAATAGGCAAATAACCTCAATACTTACTCCGGTTTATTACTGGAATGGGGAATATTTTACAACTACAGGCGGTGGCGGAACCAAAGTTACACTTTCGCCTGCTCCCGAAGGCTCGTTAAGCATTGCTGGTACTTTGGCTGTCAACGGTACTACCAAGGAAGGGTACCTGATTCCAGAGATTGAAGATGACCGTGCCACAGGTTATCCACGCTATTTTGTAACCAAGTTTTCTTATCAAAATGATAACCCTATGCTCTCCTCTCCGGTAATGTTGAGACTTGCAGAAGTCATTTTGAATCGTGCCGAAGCAAGGTTTCTTAAAAATAATCCTGATGGTGCAAAAGATGATGTAAATATCATTAGAAACCGTGCCGGTATTCCGACACTACCCTCTGTAACGCTTGATGATATTTTAGATGAACGACGTATGGAACTCTGCTTTGAAGGACACAGAGCCATTGACCTTTTCAGAAATAAAATGACTCTTGACAGAAAATACCCCGGTGCTCACCCTGCCGTTACTGTCAACCCTAACACCGACCGATTTATTTACTACATTCCTTCAATGGAAATAGAAACCTCAGGGATTATACAGAATTAATATTTACATCATATTACAAAACACAGATAACCGAAGTTGACCGTATTGGTTCTCTATATTATCAGGCCTATCACGCCCAACCTGTGTTACCACGTGTTCTCATATACAAAATAAAAGTCGATCATATTTATTTTACTTACTTAACACCTTTATTAATCATGAAAACATTCAAATCCGTTGCGATGTTATCATTCGCAGCACTTCTCCTTGCCTTCTATTCCTGTAAAGACAAAGAAGCACAAGGAACACAACCGGTAGCAAATTTTGCTTACAAAATGAAATCCGACCACACTGTTATTTTTACCAATAACTCTGAGGAGGCTGAAATGTATGAGTGGGATTTTGGAGATGGTAACTCTTCTACAGATGAATCTCCCACTCACCAATATGCTGCCACAAAAACAAAATACACGGTAACATTAACCGTTACCAATGGTGATTTTTCTGATACCTATTCAAGTGAAATTGACCTCAACAAAGCCCCAACGGTTGATATAGATGGCCTCTTTTCTGATTGGGATAATGTTACAGCAACGTATGATTTACCTACAGACCTGCAAAGTATGTATGGAATTAGTCATTGTAAAGTTACTGATGATGCAAACTACATTTATTTTTATGCCGAATTAGTCAAGCAAGTAACAGGACATTTGAGTTTATACTTTAAGTTTGCAGAAAATCCTACCGGTACGTATAATCCCTGGATGTATGGAAATAAACCTTGCGAAGCATTCTCACAATTTACTGACCTCTCTTCACCGGAATGGACACCCGAACAAGACCCTGAATTGATTGCATTTACCAAACATTTGGGAAATGCTTGGCCCGGTGATGCAGACCGTTACAACATGGTAGAAGCAGGTTCCGGACTCTATGATGCCAGCGGCATTAAGGCAATTACTAAAAAAGCCACCTTCGATGGTCAAACTTACGATTTGGTAGCCATTGAAATATCAATGAAAAAGTCATTGATTAAAAACTTCCCTACGACTAATTTACAAGTAGGGTTCTACATGCAAGACGCAGCATGGGCTGATGCCGGTTGTTGTCCCGGGCCTGCCGACGCAGTAAATAACGACTATTTTACTTACAATATCTCTACCAAAACATTTGAATAGAGTAATATACAACACCTCTAAACATTAGCAAAATGGGATTCAATATATAGACCTTATGGCAAATATGTAAATCATATTTGTTCTTAAGTATCAATAATGTTAGAGGTGTTTTTTACTCACATAAAACCTCCTGAAGGTGGAGTGCAATATTCATCACTTTCAATAACCTACATACAACCATCAATAAAATGACAAATCATCCACTTAATTTATTTGTAATAGTATTTCTATTCATTTCTACCGCTTGTAAATCAAACGACAAAGGAGAAACACCTCCTCCGACAGTCGAAGTACCTACGATTGACACCTTATTAAAAGAGGGTTTTGAGCGAGTAAGATTTATGGCAAGTGATGAAAACTTTTGTAATCCCGAACGCGGGTTTTATAGCCATTTAGAGTGGGACAATGCAATAGGAAACCCCACGCCGGAAGCCACTTTTACTTCACTTAGAAGACAAGGATATACATTATTGCTAAATATTTACTACCTTTCGGATTATAAAAGCAAGGATTTAGATGATGCTTTCCTAACTTTATTCCAAAACCAAATGAGTGCTTTACGTGATAATGGTTTCAAGGTCGTACTTCGGTTTGCTTACAGTAAAAGTCAAAGCCATGAAGGTATCAATGCTTTTGATGCCCCTTTAGAACAAGCCAAAAAACATATCGAACAACTGAAACCCATTCTTCAAGCCAATGCCGACGTAATTGCCGTTCTTGAAGCTGGCTTTATCGGTGCTTGGGGAGAGTGGTATTATACCACAAATTATGGTCAGGGCGCATTTATCAACTGGGATAAAAGAACTGCGTTAGTCAATGCTTTACTTGATGCCCTGCCTGAAGATAGAATGATCTGCTTGAGAACACCGAATTACAAACTCAAAATCTTACAACTCTCAACCACAGATACACTCACAGTCAGTGAAGCTTACAAAAAAACATCAAAAGCCCGATTGGCATACCATAATGATTGCTTTTTAGCCAGTGAAAGTGATATGGGTACATTTGGCTCTCAAGCCGAACGTACTTACAATAAAGCCGACGCAAAGTATGTGGCTATGGGTGGAGAAACCTGCGCTGTTTCAGACTATTCCGGCTGTACTAATGCTTTAGAACAACTTAATGCTTACCACTGGTCTTATTTGAATATTAATTACAGAGGTGAGGTTATCAATGGTTGGAAGCAACATCAATGTTTTGACTCTATTCAAAAATCACTCGGCTATCGGTTTGTATTACAATATCTTGATATACCTGTAGAAATAAAGAAAGGAGAAAACTGTACTGTGAAAATGCTGATAAAAAACAATGGCTTTGCAGCACCCTATAATCCTCGCCTTGCATATTTGTTATTGACGAACAGTACCAATCAGGTTATTGTAACCCATACAATGAAATCAGAGCCCTGTTATTGGTTTTCTCGTCAATCACATCTCATTGAAGAAAGCATTGCAATCCCGGCAGATTTACCAAGTGGCAGTTACCAATTGACACTGTGGATGCCCGATGCAGCAGAATCTATCAAAGACAATCCATATTATGCTATTCGACTTGCCAATCAAAATGTATGGCAAGAAGAGAAAGGCTATAATCATTTGACGACAATCAATATACCCTAAATTTTATATTCAACAATGAACAACAACCGCCTTCTGTCATTAGATATTTTACGAGGATTTGATTTATTTTGCTTGTTGATGCTTCAACCGATATTATATCAACTTTTTTCAATTCTTCAATTACCTGCACTCGAACCTATATTCCGACAATTTGACCACGTAGAATGGCATGGATTTTCATTTTGGGATATTATCATGCCGCTTTTTATGTTTATGTCAGGCATTACCATTCCTTTTGCAATGAGTAAATATAAGCAAGGCATGAGAATTAACGGACTTTTTTGGAAGCGGTTACTTAAACGGTTTTTGATTCTTTTTGCCTTAGGTTGGGTTGTACAAGGTAATCTATTAGGACTTGACCCTAATCGGTTCTACATATTTTCCAACACTTTACAGGCTATTGCAGTAGGATATATCTTTTCGGTAATTTTCTTTGTCTTCTTTTCCTTACGATGGCAAATTATTCTTACGGCGGTCTTATTCTCCATCTATCTTTTAGTCTTTATATTCATCGGTAAAATGAATTTTACGCCGGAAGGAAATATTGCCGAAATTATAGACCAAACAGTCTTAGGATCATTCCGCGACGGAGTGTATTGGCAAGATAACACATGGAGTTTCTCTCCGCATTATCGCTATACGTGGATTTTGAGTAGTTTAAACTTTGTAGTTACGGTGATGTTCGGAGTTTTTGCAGGTAATATTTTGTATAATAAAACTTACTCTGCCATCAAAAAGTTTTACCAATTATTGCTCATAGGAGTTTTATGTGTAGTCGCAGGTTTGTTGATAGACCCTGTATTTCCGATCATTAAGAAAATCTGGAGCAGTTCTATGACATTACTCAGTGGAGGCTACTGCTTTTTATTGATGGCCTTATTTTATTATGTCATCGACATTAAAAAGTTCAAAGGGTTAGACTGGCTTAAATATTACGGATTAAACTCTATTGTTGCCTATACTCTGTTTTTTGTTGTCAGTTTCAGAAGTATTGCCAACTCACTTTTTTTCGGTCTTCAACAATACATGGGTAAGTTTTATCCTCTTATCCTTACCGCTTTTCAAGCAGCAGTAGTATTTTTAATCGTCTATTACCTTTATCGCACCAAACGATTCTTCAAGGCGTAAAGAATAATCATGAACGGTTAATGAAATATACTCTAAAACGAGTATTACTTGTTCTTGTTGGCGAGCGTAGTCGAACCACTGCAAATCCCTCTACCACTGTAGTTCACTTGAATAAAAAAGGAGTTGTATATTTTTACAACTCCTTTCTATTATGAAACGAATGATTATTAATCAGCAGCCACTACCTCAAAGGTAAATCTTGCTACTACATTTTTATATAATTTTGCTTCAGCAGTATAATTTCCCAATTCTTTAATACTGTCTTGTTGAATTGCAATTTGTCTGCGGTCAACCGTTAGATTTTTTTGTGCTAAAGCATCTGCTAATTGAATGGTATTGATAGAACCAAAGATTTTACCCGTAGAACTTACTTTTGCCGATACAACAATATTTGTACCTTCAATTTTGGCAGCCAATTCTTGTGCTTCGTTTAATCGTTGTTGTTCTTTGTGAGATTGTTGCTTTATGTTTTCTTGATGTGCTTTTTGTGCAGAAGGGGTTGCCAAGCGAGCAAGTCCTTGGGGAATCAAATAATTGTTAGCATAACCGTTTTTTACGTTTACAATATCTTCTTTGTTTCCTAACTTGGGAATATCTCTAAGTAATATGATTTGCATAGTGTTTTGTGTTGAAAGAGTTATTATTTCATTAAATCGGTAACGTAAGGTAATAGTGCCAAATGTCTTGCACGTTTAACAGCTTGAGAAACACGTCTTTGAAATTTCAATGAAGTTCCGGTAAGACGACGAGGTAAAATTTTACCTTGTTCATTTAGAAATTTTTTCAAAAATTCAGCGTCTTTGTAGTCAATATAATTAATCCCTGCACGTCTGAAGCGGCAATATTTTTTCTTTTTTACTTGAACGGTTACAGGATTTAAATAACGAATTTCCTGATTTCCGGTGTTGTTATTATTTATAGCCATAATTATTCCTCCTTTTTATTCAATTTGTTAATTCTTCTTTCTGCGTATTGAGCAGCATGTTTGTCTAATTTAAACGTCAAAAAACGCATAATACGTTCATCACGTCTGTATTCGGTTTCCAATTTTCCAATTAAGTCCGGTTCGGCAGAAAATTGAAGTAAGGTATAAAATCCGGTCGATTTTTTGTTGATCGGATAGGCTAATTTTTTGAGTCCCCAATTCTCATGATTAGTAATTTTTCCGGAACTCTCGGTAATCACACCGACAAATTTTTCTACCGCTTCCTTTACCTGAGTTTCAGATAAAACGGGAGTTAGAATGAAAACGGTTTCGTACTGATTCATAGTGATTTAATAATGTAATTTGAAATTAAAATATAAAATGAGAGGCAAAGGTAATACTTTTTCCCCATACTTCAATCTCTGCGACTAAGATTTTGTAGCTTCGGCAAAAAAAACTACCTTTGCCAATGTCTAAATCAAAGCATATCAATTAGGTTGCAGATGAGTCATGTTTATTATAGATACAATCCTGAGACTCTTTCTTACGAAACAATTCTTATTCCGTTAAAAGTAAGAATACGCCGTTTTTGTATTTTTGCCCTCATCTATCTGCTATGTGCAGTGGCAATTATTTACTTTTACAATCAATATTTTCTTCTTCCTAAAACCGTATGGTTGTCTCATCAAAATGAAGTTTTGAAAACTACGCTGAGTTATGAGTTACACAGATTGCTTAATATTGATGTTGAATTGAATAGCATTACACAACGCGATAATATTTTCAGATCTGTTTTTGAGGCAGAGCCCATTCCCAATTGGTTACGTGAGGTGGGGTTAGGAAAAAATCAATATTATCAAGAATTAGCGCAGGAAACCGGTGATGCTTTATCGGCACAATCGCTGATGTTATTCGATCGTATTCGGAAAAAGATGTATATCCAAACCAAGTCCTTTGACGAAATTACTTTTTTGGTCAGGAATAAAGAATACATGATTTTGTCCATTCCAACCATGCCTCCGGTTAATTTTTCATTGCCGTCAGTTTTTTTAAGTTGTGCCTTTGGTTATCGCATAGATCCTATTTACAAAAATAGACGTTTCCATGAGGGTATTGATTTGGCAGGGCCTAAAGGTACTGCAATTTATGCCTCCGGACAAGGTGAAGTAATACAGGCAACATATACCACCGGAGGATATGGAAAAGTAATCGTGGTTGATCACGGATTTGGCTATAAAAGCCGTTATGCTCACTTAGATAAAATTAATGTTGTTCAAGGTCAGAAGATAAAGCGTGGAGAACTTATTGCCGAAATGGGTTCCACTGGAAAATCAACAGGACCTCATCTTCATTTTGAAATTTTATTGAGAAATCACCCCGAAAATCCGGTAAATTATATTACAATGGATATGACCGAAGAGCAGTTTGAAAAAGCAACAACATTAAAATCCGGCGGAGGTACGGATTTATATGAATAGATAAACCAAAATGAAAAAATATATCTACAATCCCGACAACTTGACCTATAAGGAATTACGGTGGTCTTGGAAACGTGTTTTCAAGAAAATTTGTCAGATTTTTTTTACATTATTGGCCGTTACAACTGTAAGTTATACCGTTTATGCGTTACTTTGGGATAGTGAACAAGAAAAAGAATACCATTTGCATAACAAGCAAATGGAAGAAAGTTTGATGAAAATTACCAAAGAAACAGAGTTAATTGGTAAAGTGTTAAATCGTCTGCAACAACGCGATACTGTATTATACTATTCTATTTTTGAACGCTCGTTGCCTTCTTCAATAAATGAAGATACAAGATCTTGGGAAGAATTAATACATCAAAATTTGAATGATCTTGTTGAGACAACAACAGAGCATATTAAACGTTTGAATGCAAGTGTTCCTTATGTTACGGAAACTCAGCAATCATTATTTGAATTGACTGCCCCCAATATTAACAACATTCCGATGATACAACCTTTAGACGACCATTATTTATCATCATTAGTTGCAACTTTTGGGAATCGCCTCAATCCTTTTTATAAAACCATAAAAATGCACTATGGTGTTGATTATACCATACCCATTGGAAATAAAGTTTATGCTACCGCTGATGGGAAAGTAGAATCAATTAAAACCAACTTTCGAGTACATGGATTGACCATAAAAATAGATCATGGAAACGATTATTCTACATTCTACGGTCATTTAGATCGGGCTTTGGTCAATGTAGGACAAAAAGTAAAACAAGGTGATGTAATTGCATTGTCAGGAAACAGCGGTAAAAGTTTTGGAGCACATTTACATTATGAAGTTTGGAAAGCTGAACGTCCGGTAAATCCCATTCATTATATGTTTGGAAGTTTAACCCCTTTAAAATATAAAGCCTTATTGGAATTTGCCACAAATATAGGTCAAACCTTAGATTAGTTGTACATTAAAATTATTGATTTTATGCCTTACAAAGAACCTGTGATTGAAAAAACTTATTTTACGATTGGTGAGGTTGCTAAAATGTTTAAAGTTAGAGATTCCTTAATTCGTTACTGGGCAAATGAATTTGAGATTCTAAAATTACAACGTAATCGTAAAGGAAATCGTTTGTTTAAAAAAGAAGATATTGACAATGTAAGTAAGATTTATCATTTGGTCAAAGAAGAAGGATTGACGATTGAAGGAGCAAAAAAAAGATTGGCAGAACGTTATTCAGATGAAGAAATTTATCATAAAACTATTGCCACATTACAAAGCATAAAACGAAGACTTGAAGAGGTAAAGAATCTGTTGTAATCCATTTTGATAGGATTTACACTAAAATTTAGATATACCCTTGTAATATTTTATATTCTATGGAACAGTTTATTGTTTCGGCACGTAAATACAGACCACAAAATTTTGCCTCTGTTGTAGGACAAAAGTCCATTACTACAACACTGAAAAATGCTATTGTCAATAACCATTTGGCACACGCTTATTTATTTTGTGGGTCTCGAGGAGTGGGCAAAACAACCTGTGCCAGAATTTTTGCCAAAACGATTAATTGTTCTAACCTTACCGCAGAGCAGGAGGCTTGCAACCAGTGCGAATCATGTAAAGCTTTTAATGAAAATCGTTCTTATAACATCCATGAGTTAGACGGTGCAACCAATAATGGAGTTGATGAAATTCGGTCGTTGGTAGAAAAAGTCCGTATTCCTCCGCAAATAGGACGTAAAAGCGTTTATATTATTGATGAGGTACACATGCTCTCTAAGGGTGCTTTTAATGCATTTTTAAAAACATTGGAAGAGCCGCCGGCACATGCTATTTTTATTTTAGCAACCACCGAAAAACATAAAATATTACCTACAATTTTATCACGATGTCAAATTTATGACTTTCATCGCATAAAAGTCCAAGACACTGTAGATTATTTAAAATATATTGCTCAAAAAGAAAATATTCCTTGTGAAGATGATGCTTTACATGTCATCGCACAAAAATCTGAGGGGGCTATGCGAGATGCACTCTCTACCTTTGACCAGATTGTATCTTTTTGTAATGGAAATCTTACTTACCAAGAAGTAATCCGTAATCTGAATATTTTAGATTATGACTACTATTTTAAGTTGGTAGATGCGGCATTAAACAGCAGTTATAAGGATATTTTGTTATTGTTTGATGAAATATTATCCAAAGGTTTTGATGCACAATATTTTGTATTGGGCATTTGCAACCATTTGCGAGATTTAATGGTGTGTAAGGACACTGAAACACTTTCATTATTAGAAACTTCAGATAATGTAAAATTAAAGTACAAGGAGCAGTCTGAAAAATGTGAAATACAGTACTTAATCGACGCACTGATACTTTCGAATCAATGTGATATCGGCTACAGAACAAGCAGCAATCCTCGATTACACGTAGAACTTTACTTATTACAAATTGCCAATTTGGCAATTCAAAAAAAAAATGAGGAAATAGAACTGCCGGACAACTCTTCTCAAAATGTAGAACAAAATAATCCAGTGGCTTTACCCCACAATCAGGTTCAAGTTTCTAATGCTCCTCCCAAAGTTAGAATGGATACTTCAAAATTATCCATAAAAAATATTCTCAATCAAGAAGTTGTCCGGCCATCGTCAGAACCTTCGACAAAACAAGTACAACAACAAATCCTTAAAAGAAGTTTTTCCCAAGAAGAGTTGATAACAGCATGGAATAGTTTTATAGCAACACTCTCTCAGCAACAAGTAAGATTAAGTGTTGCTATGCAGGCACAACAACCAACCTTCAAAGTAAATGGAGAAAACATAGAATTAGAACTTCATGTTTTTAATGATTTACAAAAAAATGAAATTGAAAAGCATCAGACTGAGATATTACAATATTTGGCAAAGTTTTTAGAAAACACTATGCTATCGTTAGAAATTACAGTCGTACAACCAGACGAAAAAGAACGCGTTTTGTTACTTCCACAAGATTTAATCAAAAAATTTGCAGATGAAAATCCTGACTTTATAATCTTTAAGCAACAATTTGGTTTAGATTATGAATAGATTGTTCAAGACAATATTGAAGAAAGTGTAGCTTTTTGCAGAATGAGTGCCGTAGCAACAGATACATTTAAAGATTCTACAGATGGTGTTGCCGATAGTAAAGACGGAATGAAAAGTTTATGAGTTACGAGTGGCGTAAGTTTTGGGTCAATACCTTTACCTTCATTTCCCATAATAATAATTCCTTTTTTTTCTATAAAGGAATGTTCTAAATAATTTTCCCCCTTCATATAAGTACCATAAACCGGAATTTTGTCGGAAACTTTTGATAAAATTTCTACTAAATCTCCATAAATAATCGAAGGAATTAAAAATGCACCCATAGTTGCTTGTATGGTTTTAGCATTATAAATATCTGCACAATTTTCAGAACAAATGATAGTTTGAACTCCAAACCATGCAGCCGTCCGGATAATAGTACCCACATTTCCCGGATCTTGAATGGAATCTAACATTAATGTATAACCTTTTTGTAAATCAGAAATATTTAATTTTGAAATAGTCGGCATTTCAAAAACGGCTAATATCTCACTATGAGAATGAAATTGAGAAATTCGAGACATCTCTTTTTCAGAAATTAAAATAGCATCTGGCTCCTGTATGTTTGTACTGTATTTTCCAACACAGTGTAATGAACTATTAGATATAGCCGCAACTAATTTTTTACCTTCCACCGTAAACTGCCGAGTTTCATATCTGTATTTTCGTTCTCGTAAACTTCTGATGTGTTGTATTTCAGATTTTGTAAGCATGATTTCGTGATGTAAAATTAATGCAGTGCGTGAATAATATTGTTTTTTCGTGAAGGTATTCCAAAAAAGCGATTGACACAAAACTAAGGCTGATTAAACTTATAAAAACATTATAATATTTTTTCATCACAAAAACTGTAATATTCCTTACCGCCAATGATAATATGATCAATCAATATAATATCAAGTAATGCCAATGCTTGTTTTACTTTTTGGGTAAACATTTTGTCTGAATTACTCGGAAAAACGTTTCCCGAAGGATGATTGTGAATTAGAGCAACACTATGGGCAACACTATTTACTGCCTTTTTTGCTAAAATTTTAATATCAACTCCTACTTTTTCACTACCTCCACTGCTCAATTTTTCTTTTGCAATAATTTTTTTACTACTATTGAGTAACAATATCCAGATTTCTTCATGAACTTTATCACTTAAAAGTGGGATAAACAAATCAAAAATTTTGCGACTACAATTAAAGATAATGTTTTTTTCTAAAGTTTCCTGTTCAGACATTCTACGACGACCCAGTTCCAAAGCCGCTAACAGTGTTACGGCTTTCGCTTTTCCTATTCCTTTTACTCTACACAAATCTGCAAGCGTCAATTTTCCTAATTGAGTTACGTTGTTTTCTGTCAATTCTAATACCGATTTTGCAAGATCAATGGCACTTAAACAAGTTGTAGCAGTATGGATTCCTGTAGAAAACAATATTGCTAAAAGTTCAGAATTACTTAAAACTTCTGCACCTTTTTCAATGAGTTTTTCTCTGGGTTTATCATCTTCAGCCCAATGCTTGATTGCCATAGTTTTATAATATTAAAAAACGATCCCAATTGCCGATGATGCTTGAAATAGAATAAATTTCATGATGGACATCATTACGTGTAACCGACAAAACTTGAAAAGCATAATAGTATAAACAGAAATAAAAGAATTTCTTTTTATAAGTAAGTAAATTTAAATCCGCATAAGGATACAGTAATAATGGCGAAATTAGTAACAACAATTGATTGTTTCTAATTTCGCCATATTTATTCGCCATCTAACAGCATTAACTTTTTCGAGTATTATTGGCAATAGACGATAGGGCTCTAAACTGTTCTGCCAAAAATCGTGTAACAACAATAGTTAGAAAACCATAAATAGGTAGCAAAATAATGCCAAAAAGTCCTGTTTCTAAGAAGAATGGAATTCCGATAAGGTTAGTAATAGCATTAATAAGTAACGCGGCTTGTTCCCCTAAAATGATGGTGGATAAAAGACTTACCGAAAATCCTACGATTGCAATCCAAGTTCCCAACCATTCGCCAAATGTTTGAAGAAAATGAGAAAAAACAGGGGTCGCAATAAAATCATCTTTTGTTGAAGATGTTTTGCAGACCTTTGACTTTCTATCCCACCATATTTGAAAACTCACCCAAGAGACAAAAGCAATAATCACCCAAACCAATAACACCACGATAATAACATTTGCTTGCATATCGAACAGATTACTATCTATTGCCTTATAAAGAATGTAAAAAGGTAATAGCAGATTTATTACTCCTATCACTAAATAAAGCCAACTAAAGGGTTTACGAAATAAATCACCATTGTCAATATATGACAAATAAGGCTTAATGAATGTAAAAAACTTATTATTCATATTTTTTAGTTTTATATCTTCCTGCTCATAAGGCTTTTCGGTTTCGCCCCGTTTGAATGGTTCCTATACTCCATTTTATAATATCAATTTATCTGATAATTATCATTATTTTTTATTGTTTATCTAAGATAAAATACAAATTTATCTACTTCAGTCAGCAATATGGAATTTTATGAATACAAAAATAGTATAAATATTTTATTTTACAAATGTTACAAAATCAATTTTTATTCACTTTTGCTCCTTTCACATCCAACTTGTCATTTAGAACGAATGTGATTTTATTGCCATTAAAATTACATATTCACTCAAAATATTAAGAACTTATATACAAAAAAATTGAGCGGTAAGTAAGTACCGCTCAACCATATTATAGAATATAAATATTATTTTACTTCAATCCACTTTCCTTGACCACGACTGAAAGTTCGGCTGTCATACATGGCTTCGCACTGTACGGCGGGTAAGAAGTAACGACCGCTGTAAGAGGCAATAATGTTAGTAGTAACGGTTTGTACCTGACCACTGCGTAAATCAAAGTAAGTATATACTCTATCGTCTCGAATATCTTGGTAATTCAGTGTAGAACTTTCTGACTCTTCTTCATATAACCTTTCATTAACAATTTCCCACCCTGCCGGGAAGATTTGTGTCAGTGCAAGATCTGTAATTCTTAATCCTGAGGTATTACCTACGCGTACTTCACAGCGAATAACTTCTCCCTTCTTCACTTTCTCTACATCTAACTTTCTACCGTCACGGTCAAAATAATTTACATCCATGCTTAGCATGTTTTGTTGTGCTCGGGCTGTATCTGTTTGAGGTTTATATCGATGTGTAAATGTTACAAAAATCATCTCTTTTCCACTGTTACTGAATTCTACCGTATTGCTGTTTTTCAAAGGCAAGTCTATCAATATTATCGGAACAGAAGTATTTCCTAAAGCTACATCTTTACCATCTACCACTAACTTTCCTTGAACCTTTCCTTCTGTACCTCCGGCAAAATTACTCATGGCCAACAAAGAGTAAGCAATTGTTTGTGTGCTGTATATATAACCTTTACTAATGGATTGGGCTAATTCCTTAACTAACGGAAACGCGCGTGCTTTATCATTCAAAAGTAATAATGTTTCTATAATCATGGCTTGATCTCGTTCAACAGAGCCGTAAGTATTGTTATAAGGACTGTAAGCAGGAATAGTAGTTGTAATATCAGCAACAATATCTTGGGCAATTTTTTCTTTGCCGGCAATAGCATATCCGGCTGCCAATCGCCATTTTGCCTGGATTGAAAGTTTTGCCATCTGCTCTTTCATACGATTCATGGCTCCAATTTCAGGGCTTCCGTAAAGTGCTAAAGTATATAGCCTGTATGCTTGTAACAAATCACTCTGATAATAATATCTTGAGGAGGAGGAGGACTCTAATCTCCACTTATTGGCTTGCTGTCGTTGATATTTACGCCAATTTTCCAAGCACGCAGGAGTTATATGGTATCCTGCTTTTTTAGCCTCTAACAAAAAGTGTCCGGAGTAATTGGTTATCCACTCGTTAGGATTTTGGTCTCCATCCCAATAGGCTATCCCTCCATCTGAAGTTTGTCGATTATAGAGTTTTTTAATGACTGTTGATACATGTTCTGTAATGCGATCTTTATCTTGCTGTGTGAGAGTGATAAACTGATGTAAAAATAGTTGAGGAAATGCTGCCGATGTAATTTGTTCACTGCAACCATGAGGATACTGAATCAAATAGTTTAGTTGCTTCGACAAATCAATCGAAGGAATACGTGCAATTTCAAGTTTTGCCCATTCTTCATCCTCGTTATCTGATGATTGTTTACTGTAATTAAAGTTTATTTTTTGATTACTTTCTACATTGTGTGTTTTGGTTTCAACAATAGGAGGATTAGGATTACGTACTTCAATGTCTATGATTTCTTTCGCCGTATGACTTCCGGAAGTCGCAGTTACAACAATTTGTTCGCGACCTGTTTTTGAACCTACCTTTATTTTAAAGTATGCCATTTTATCTCCGGTACCACTGAACTTGACAGACTGTTTTACATCTCCTTCCAAACTTACCAAGCCTTTAGTTGATAAAGTTATTTCTACATTTTTCACCTCTTTTTCCATCGCAAAAATGTTGACAGGAATATCTACCGTTTCATTAATACTCAATACTCTGGGAAGAGAAGTAAGTATCATTAGTGGATTACGTACAGGCGCTGTAGTTTCTCCATTTCCATAAGACTGGTCTTGGCGTGCTACAACCATTGCTCTAACAGAGCCTACATAATTATCAATATTTATTTTGTGTTTGTCGGTTTTACTTTTACTGATATTAAAAGGTCCTAATACTTTAACAACAGGTTTAAATCTACCCAATTTTTTAGCGTCCTCTCCTTTTTTCATATCTTCGTCACCACCAATAGATAACAATTGAGGGAAAACGCCCAATGATGCTCCCATTACATCTTTATACATGTCCCAAGTATTGACCCCTAATGCTTCTCGGGAATAAAACTCTTGCCATGGTGATGGTGTCTTAAAGTTCGTAAGATCTAACAATCCTTCGTCAACAATAGCCAAAGTATAGGTCATGGGTTGCCCTGTTTTTTCAGAAACTTCGACACTAAAAGTTTCTCCGGGTCGAATAACTTCAGGCAACTTCACTTGCGGTTGTAAAACCGTTGTCGGGTCTTTAACCTCTACAAATTCAATACCATACATTCTTATCGGTAAATCATTATTTTGATT
>CAYVGO010000012.1:0-46609 GCA_964450725.1 uncultured Muribaculaceae bacterium | reverse complement strand
ACTTTTAATGTAAATTTAAGACTTTGGATTAAACTTGTTTTTCAAGATCATAATCGTCCTCTGTAGAAAAAAATTATTTTAGAATAACTTTTTTCTACAAGTCCAGTATAAGTTAAAATCATTTCAACACATTTATATTAGTGCCGTTGTTGTAATTGTTTTTCAGAAATTCTTCTAATTGTTTTACCATTTCTACTTCAAAAAGAAACATCCAATCTGAATTTGCGGTTACAATAGCCAAGTGAGAGTGATGATTCATAGGGAGAATGTATCCTTCCGGCTGATTTAGGTAGCGAATTTGAGAGTATACATGTTCCATGTTCGACCTGACTGTTTTGAACTTGTCCACACATAACCGTAAGTTGTTTAAACTTGCAACATCTCTCTCAATGTCATAGGTGGAAAGAGCCAGTAATAGTTCTGCAGTATATCCAGTGAGGTCGTTAATTCGCTCAAATACTTGAAGAGAATAGTCGTTACGGATAGCCAATTTTCGATATTCTGTGAGTAATTGTGATATTCGTTGATTTTCTATGATATTTTTTTTCGCACTTTCTATCCGTTGAATATATTTTTGTGTCCAAGCACCTTTTTCCTCTGTGGGAAGTGTCATGATTTGAAACTTACATTTGGTTGCCCACATGCCTTGCCTCGAACCAATATCAGTTAGTCCGTTTATCCACAGTGGAAACGTATTCTCAAGATTACTTCTAAATTCAGGAAGAGAGGCGACATGATTTCCAAATTCTCGTATTCGGTAACGGTATGACAAATTATCGTTGGTTATATTTTCCGAAAAATTCCAGCAGTACTGAGCATGAGCGATGAATCCTCTCCAAAAAGTATCGAATAACGGAGAACAATCGTCCCAAGCGGTACAAAATATGCCAGTAAGAGGTATTTCTCGGTGTGCTTTATGAAACGAATAAATACTATTGATATTGCCATTCCATTGCGGCATCATAGCAAAAGTAGTTTGTGCAGCGGTGGCACCCATTACCGGTAGATTATTGTCTTTATACCACTTTAAAGCCAATTTATTTCCTTTTTGATCAGCATTGAAATATTGCCAACGCATGTAAATTACATTTTTTGGAAAGTGATGGAGGTGTTCGTTTAGTTTGGGCAGATTCGCTTGCCATATTGAATCCATCTTTTTAGAATCTATTTCACCGTTAATGAGCGAATATAATCCTACATTTTTGAATAGCATATCATCCCAAAAAATCGGTATTCTTCCCTTACTCACCACATAGTTACTTACTTTTTTCAACCATTGCAGTTGATGCTCCAGAGAACTTATATTTTTCTTTTTACATACGGGACAGATACCCAAGTCTCCGACTTCATCTCCACCTATGTGCAGATATTTTCCATGAGGGGTGGCTCGTATGGCTTCATCATAAAGACTGAATTGCAATGCGTAATATTCTTCATTTGACGGACAACATATCCAATCAGAATTAGCATCTTCCCGTAATTTTTTGAATTCGTCGTGTTTTAAGATGAAGTCAGCATGTCCTATTCCTTGAATGAGAGGGCTGATTTCAATATTAAGTTGATAGGCGTATTCACTCCATTTTCTCCACTCCTCTATGCTCACTGCATTGGCTGCACCTATTGTGGGATATTTTTCATACTTGATTTTATCTTCAAATTCCACAATAGCAGCATTTAGTTTATAATACGCCATTCTGTCAAGAATTTTGTACATATAATCCATTTTGTCAAGATGATGTTTCATATCAATCTGGATAGAGCGATATTCTGTTTCGGGCTCATCTTCTATGACAAAGGCGGGAATAGGAAGTCTAAGTTCCTCTGAGTTTTGGGAAAGTTGAATGAGTGTTTGCAACCCGTAAAGTAGCCCTGCTTGCGTACGAGCTTTGATAAGAATTATCCCATTTTGTGAAGATAGTTTGTATCCCTCGTTGTGTTTTATGGATTTGTCAATGGATAAAGATATAATATTTTTTCCGGCAGCAGGATATTCTTTGTTGGGAAAATACGTCTGTCCAAAAGGTATCTTAGTTTTTTTTCCAAGATGAAATCCAACGATGTCTCTCGGAAAAACTTCGCTTTTCTCTTCCAATATTTGAATATTGCGAGGAATGGGTAGTAAAGTCAAAAACAACTCATTCTTTGGTTGTGCATACAAAGGCAATGCAATAATGGAGAATAAACCGCAAATCCACGTTTGCAGAAAATAGTGCTTTAATGATTTCATGATTTCATAAATTAAATATAATATTATACCACCAGCAGTCAAATGCCAATCTTAAAATGCGACTGTAAGTGAAGAATCTAAAATAATGTTTATCCACACATTTACATCAACCCTCTTTCAATAGCAATAAACTATAACCAAACTCATACACAATATACCTATATTGTCCAAATATTTATCTGAACGTAAAGTCTTTAGACAAAAGTACATTTTTTTCTGTTAACGACAAAAAGAATTTGTAGAAAACATAGGAGAAATTTAATAGGTGGGTCTACTTAACTATTATTTTGTGTTACTATGACTTTTAGTTACTTTTGTATGTCATAAAAATAAAAAAATGAAACGATTTCAGTTCTTTAATTTCGGTGCTTCTGCCACCAAACTATTATTCCTTAGCGGAATTTTCTTTTGCATTTGTCATCCAATGTTTGCACAGGTAACGATTGCTGCCTACGGGAATGCTTATATTACTTCTAAGGATAAAAGCGGAATCAGGCTTGGTAAGCAGGGAATTGACAAATGGACAAATGGTGATGCTCAAATCTCTTTTTACTTTAAAATATCACAACCCGGAACATTAACCTTGAAGTTAAAAGCCAAAAATGAAGGCAAGTTGTCGGTTTTAAACTGTTTTGTGGAGGATAAAAACTTTACAGTTTCTGTAAAAAATAAGGAGTATCAGTTGTTACCTATAGGTCAACCGGTATTGCAGGATACCGGTTATATCAAAGTTACCTTGCAGGGTAAGAGTAAAAAGTCTTCGACATTTGCCGACATCGAAAGTTTGGAAATCAGCGGAAGCGCAATAGAAAAAGGGGTTGTGCACTGTGGAACTTTTGAACCTTACTGGACAAGCAGAGGCCCTTCTGTACACCTTAAATATCCGTTACCTAAAAATGTTCCGATAGAATATTTTTATAATGAGGTTACAGTCAAGGAGGGTAATGACCCTGTGGGAAGTTATTACATGGCCTGCGGCTTTGGGGAAGGGTACTTCGGCATACAGGTTAACTCAGAAACAGAGCGTCGTATTTTGTTTTCCGTATGGAGCCCTTTTGATACACAAGACCCGAAGTTGATTCCGGATTCTTTAAAAATCAAGTTATTGGAAAAGGGAGAAGGGGTAACCGTAGGAGAGTTTGGCAATGAAGGTTCTGGTGGACAGAGTTTTTTACGCTATAGATGGATTACCGGTAATACTTACAAATTTTTAATGCAAATTCACCCTGACGGAAACAATAAAAATACTGTTTATACGGCTTACTTTTATGCTCCGGAAAAGAACAAATGGCAGTTGATTGCTCGCTTTTTGCGTCCTCAAATTTCTACTTATTATACCAATGCACACTCCTTTTTAGAAAACTTTAGTCCCAATCAAGGTTACATTACCCGTAAAGTGGAATTTGGCAACCAGTGGGCACGAGCAGTTGACGGCACGTGGATAGAACTTACAGAAGCTGTTTTTACTCATGACGCAACGGCAAGTGCGGGGGTAAGAAAAGACTTTGCGGGTGGTGTGGAAGATAACCGGTTCTTCCTCCAAAACTGCGGTTTTTTTAACCACAGTACCCCTTTCGGTACAAAATTCTACAGGAAAGCCGCCGGCATCACACCTCAAACAGATTTACCGTAATGATTTCTATTATTGCTGCCATAGCAGACAATCAGGTGATTGGGAGTGATAATCAACTCATCTGGCACATTTCTGAAGACTTACAACGATTTAAGAAATTGACGACAGGACACCCTGTTGTGATGGGTCGTAAAACGTTTGAATCCATAGGGAAAGTATTACCTTACAGAACCAATATTATTGTAAGTAGAAATAAGGCGTATCATGTTGAGAATGCCATTACGGTACCTTCAGTAGAAAATGCGCTGATGCTTTTTCCCGAAAGTGAAGAGATATTTATTATTGGCGGCGGAGATATTTACAGACAAACGATTGGCATTGCTCACAGATTATATCTTACACGTGTTCACCAAAGCCCAGCAGGAGATACACTTTTCCCGTTGTTTGATGAAAAGTTGTTCAGGATTACTGACTATCAACCGGGCAGTGATTATGACTTTATTGATTATCAGCGTATCTGAAGGCTTTGAAGTGTTGGGACACTAAACTATCAAATGTCCGATATTAAAGAACAGGAAGGAGAGTACCCATGCAGCCGTTGTGCTGTATATGACGGTCAGTATAGCCCATTTCCAGCCAATTTCTTTATAAATCACCAATATCACACTGATACAGGGAAAGTAGAGCAGGATAAAAATCAGGAAAGAGAGTGTTCTGAGTGGCGTAAAAAAGGGTTGTTGGGTGTTGGGGTCTGTAATTTTTTGTAAAGTATGTTCTAAGTTATCTTCTGTTGTAGTATAAAGAATAGACATTGTACTTACCACAATTTCTTTTGCCGCCACTCCTCCGAGTAAAGCAATTCCCATTTTCCAGTCAAAGCCTAATGGTTCAATAGCAGGTTCTATTGCTTTTCCTAACTGGCCGATAAAAGAGTGTGTTATCTGGTATTCTTCAGCGGTTCTTTTGAGACTGTCTGCCAACAGTACTTTTTGAGTTTGGGTTAATGAACTGTCGTTTGTGATGGTTGTTAAAGTGTTGTTTTCTTCATGACGAGGGAAATATCCCAAAGCCCAAATGATTGTAGAGGCAATAATAATGACGGGTGTAATGCTTTTAAGGTAGCCTTTGACTTTATCTGTAACTAAAATCACCGTATTTTTAAGTTGCGGCAGGCGATAAGGTGGAAGTTCGACAATGAACTCAGAGCTTTGACCTTTAAAAAAGCACTTGTTGAAAATGATGGCTGTAGCAATGGCGACTAAGATACCGAAAAGATATAATCCAAAAAGTGTCAATGTAGGATAAGCGGGAGAAATAAAGGCAATAAGGAGAATAAATATGGGTAATCTTGCACTGCAAGCCATAAAGGGAATGATTAAAATGGTGAGGATTCGGTCTTTCTTATTTTCGAGCATTTTGGTTGCCAAGATTGCCGGGACATTGCAGCCGAAGCCTAAGAGCATGGGAATAAAGGATTTTCCGTGCAGTCCTATTTTGTGCATCAGTTTGTCCATAATAAAAGTAGTACGGGCAATGTATCCGGTGTCTTCCATAAATGAGATAAAGAGAAAAACAATGATGATGTTGGGTAAAAACATCAATACAGAACCCAATCCTGCAATCATTCCATCGACTAAAAAATGTTGAAATATTGAATCGGGCAAGAGTTCGGTCATCAGGTTTGAAAAATAACTGATGGCCGTTTCTATCCACTCCGCAGGATATTTTCCTAAAGAGAAAGTGGTATGAAACATTAGGAAAAGAAAGCCGAAAAGAAGGGGTAATCCTAAATATTTATTGGTCAAAATGTAGTCAATCTTTTTACTTTCTTCATGTTTGCTTTTATGACCTTCTTGGTAAGTATCGCTTAAGCATCCTGCAATAAAAGCATATTTACCGTCAATCATGGCTGTTTGGCAACTCTCACCTGTTTGTTTTTCTATCTTGGCCACTTCAATAGCTACCACTTGCCTTATTTGTTCAAAGGCGGCAGGTGCTAAGCTTTTTTGTAACCTGTCAAGTTCCTGCTCCATAAACAATACGGCAATATATCTTTCAGAAAACTCAGAAAGGGTGAGAGCAGAAGTGGGAATGTTTTTGATGATTGTATCAATGCTTTTTTCTATTTCGTGAGGATAGTTAATCCGTATTTTCTTTATCTCTTTTCTCTGTTGATAACGTTCTGTTACGGCTTTAAGTAAACCTTCCATGCTTTGCTTGTCGTGCCCTATGGTCGGAATGATAGGAATGTGAATCCGTTCACTGAGCAGCGGATAGTCGAACACAATATTTTTTTTCAGCAACTCATCATACATGTTTAAAGCAATCACCAAATCGGCTTCCATTTCAATTAACTGGGTAGTTAAAAAGAGGTTTCTCTCTAAATTAGAAGCGTCAAGGACATTGATGATAATATCTGGTTTTTCTTCAATAATGTAGTTTCGTACAGCTTCTTCTTCTCTCTTGTCTTGATGTAAAGAATAAGTTCCGGGTAAATCTACTAATTTAATCCGAAATCCGTTGTAGTTAAAAGTCGTTGTTTTAAAGTTTACGGTAACACCGCTATAGTTTCCGACGTGTTCTTTGGTGTGAGAAAGGTGATTATAAATAGAGGTTTTTCCAGTATTTGGATTACCTACCAATGCAATGTGAATTTGGTTATCAGAAGAGGTAAGTTTGTTCTCTAAAGGGTTCTGTAATTCTACCGAAAAAGGTTTACTTACGGTTTTTTCCACAATATCTTGAGAAATGACAATATGCTGTGCTTCGGTCTTTCGTAAAACGACCAGAGAATCAAGGATTTGAAATTCGATAGGGCCACGTAGAGGCGTATGTTGGATACAGGTTATCTTTTTTCCTTTCACAAATCCCATTTCAGATAATCTTTTGACCATATCAGAAGTTCCTTCAACCCTCAAAATAACTCCGTCTTCTCCCTTTTGAAGGTCTTTTGCTGTTTTTTGAATAGCCATTAATATTTACAAGTTATAATTTACGATTTACAATTTAGATTCTCAGCAAAGCAACGCAGATTAAAACCAACTGTTACAAGGGTTTCAGGGCTGCGCCCTTCACGTTTTCCTTCTTTCAAACACAAGTTTCACAAATTTCACAAGTTGAATACAACACAGGGAACACAAAATATTGCTAATGCAATATAAAAAAGAACACAAGTTGTTTTTACCTGCTTTTATTCTTTCCTTCACGTTTTCCTTCTTTCCTTCTTTCTACATTCCAATTACTCCGCTGCCAATCAACTC
Organism: uncultured Muribaculaceae bacterium; assembly: GCA_964450725.1. Classification (GTDB taxonomy): domain Bacteria; phylum Bacteroidota; class Bacteroidia; order Bacteroidales; family UBA932; genus CAYVGO01. Next base: position 39,549 of record CAYVGO010000012.1, on the reverse strand, counting down.
TTCACCTTCATACCAGGCGGCAAACTGTCCACAGGCAACTCCTTTTTGCTGTACGTCAAACAATAGCCTGTAATCTGTCTTTGTTCTCAATAGCCGTGCTTTCTGGAGTGGTTGACGATAACGAATGCGGACATCATATTGACACTCTTCTCCCACTGCCAATGCTTTGTCGGGACGTATCCAGTGAACATCATCAGAAAGTATAATTCCACGCCTTAACAGTAGCGGATGCTGTTCACCTTCGCCAACATAAATAATATTGTTAATAACATCAATTCCGATAATAAACAATGGTTCTATATGTCCACCAATGCCTAACCCTTTACGCTGCCCTACAGTATAGAAATGGGCACCGATATGTTTTCCGACTTCTTTTGAGGGATATTCAGAAAAAGAATAGGGTTGAAAAAAATCTTGAGTATGAGGAATTACATTTTTAGGTATCTCTAAGATTACTCCTTCTTTGCGGGCGAGTTGCTGTTGAAGAAATACAGGTAAATCTACTTTTCCTACAAAGCAAATTCCCTGTGAGTCTTTTTTTTCTGCAGTAGGTAAATGTTGAGATGTCGCAATTTGTCTGACTTCAGACTTCTGCAAGTGTCCTATCGGAAAAAGTGATATAGCCAGTTGTGCTTGCGATACTTGTGATAAAAAGTAACTTTGATCTTTGTTAATATCAAGTCCAGATAAAAGCCTGTAGTAGGTACCTTGTGTAGATGTCATGACTTCTTTACGACAATAATGTCCTGTAGCAACAAAGTCTGCATTATGTTGTTTGGCAATATCATAAAAAGCCCCGAACTTTATCTCGCGGTTACACAATACATCAGGATTAGGAGTTCTACCATTTCTGTATTCTTCAAAAAGATAATCTACAACTTGTGTTCTGTAAACCTCGCTTAAATCTACATGATAGAAAGGAATAGAGAGTTTGTCTGCCACCATTTGCGCTATCGTTAAATCTTCTTTCCACGGACAATCTCCAAAAAGCGTACCGGTAGTATCGTGCCAGTTTTGCATATAAATACCAATGACATTGTATCCTTGTTCTTTTAACAAGTAAGCGGCAACACTTGAATCTACGCCTCCGGACAATCCTACGGCTACAGTAATTTGACTGTTTGAGTGCATACGTTTTTCTTTTTTTGCAAAAGTAACCGTTTATTTTTGAATCTGAAAAAGAGAAAGAAAGGGTGGACTATAAAAATGAAAAAGCTTCTTAGAGAGAGAACTGAAATGCTGAGAATAGTCGTTGTGGAGGAAGGTAAGAACGAAGTAATCTCGCAAATAATGTAGAATTGGAAATGAAAAACTGGGATATTTCAACAAATATGAGAACATGATGAATAATGGTAGACCCATTGATTTTTAGAAAAATGTTGTAGCACACTGTTCGGTAATAGAAACAATAATGAAAATCCGCAGAGAAAATAAATATAAATTCATTTAGTCATTGGAAGTCAGGCTTTCAGAACATTTCAATTATCTCCTACCTTTGGCGCTGTTCTAAGAGTTGAATTATAGAATTGGATTTTTCTATCAATTGCGTTACTTTGTTATTATCATTTTCAGATAACGCTTCCTTAAATTCATTTAAGTGGTGGATGTAACTTTCGATAGCATACAGTAAATTTTCTTTATTTTCTTGAAAAATCGGAAGCCATGTTTGAGCCGTGCTTTTTGCCAGACGTACGGTAGATTGCAATCCTCCACCAGCCATGTCTAAAAGGTGTTTATGGCTTTTTTCTACATCTAATACCGTCAAGGCTAATGTAAATGACGATATGTGAGAAATGTGAGATACGTATGCGGCATGTAGATCATGTTCCGCAGCGTCGCTGTAAAACAAGACATTCATATTTAATTTGTGAAATATAGAAAGTGCGGTATTGAGAGCAAAGTCGGCACTTAAATTATGTTCACAGATAATGGTTTTCTGCCCGTCAAATAAATTTTCTACGGCAGCTTGTGGCCCGGAGTTTTCTGTACCAGCCATCGGATGTGCTGCCACCCACTGCCCGCGGTGAGGATGTTGCCGTAACCGACTACAAATTTCTCGTTTTGTAGAGCCCATATCAATGACAACTGTTTGAGCCGAAATATTATCTAACAAATAAGTAATAATATCATATAATGTATTGACAGGCGTAGCCACAACAATAACCTGACTTTCTGCAATGGCTTCTTGGAGTGTTATAATTTTGTCGATTAGTCCTAAACGTAATGCCGCCTCTGCATGTTCAGCGTTGTTGTCTACTCCGTAAATAACCGTGCCGTTATATTTTTTTTTCTTTAGGCTTAATCCGACAGAACCACCAATAAGTCCTAATCCGATAATAGAAATGTTCATGAAGTGTGATGTGTAAAATATGAACGATGAGTGATGATTTATAAAATATAAACTGTAAACTAAAAACAACCATCAAGTGTTTTTAATTTACAGTTCACAATTTATAGACTAAACTTAACTATGCTTTTCCGTTGCTACCTAAAACATTCTCTACTTTGTGTTTGTAAAGAGCCTTCAAAGCATCGCGAGCAGGGCCAAGATATTTACGTGGGTCAAACTCTGCTGGAACGTTCGCAAAAGTTTCTCTAATGGCAGCTGTCATTGCCAAACGTCCGTCGCTGTCAATATTTACTTTACATACAGCCGAAGTTGCTGCTTTACGCAACTCTTCTTCCGGTATTCCTATAGCATCTTTCAATGCTCCGCCATAACGGTTGATAGTTTCTACTTTATCTTGAGGAACACTTGAAGCACCATGTAAAACAATAGGGAAACCGGGTATTCTTTTTTCGATGGCTTCTAAGATGTCAAAACGTAGTGGCGGTGGAATTAAAACACCATTGGCATTACGAGTACATTGCTCAGGCTTGAATTTATTGGCTCCGTGTGAAGTTCCGATAGAGATTGCCAAAGAGTCAACGCCGGTTTTTTTAACAAAATCCTCTACCTCTTCAGGTTGGGTGTAAACATGCTGTGCTGCTACAACATCGTCTTCAATACCCGCTAATACACCCAATTCTCCTTCAACTGTTACATCGTATTTGTGAGCATATTCAACAACTTTTGATGTAAGTTCTACATTTTTCTCATAACTATGATGTGAACCGTCAATCATTACTGACGAAAAACCGTATTCTATACAACTTTTACATAATTCAAATGTATCTCCGTGGTCTAAGTGCAATACAATAGGAATGTTACAGCCTAATTCTTTAGCATATTCTACAGCACCTTGTGCCATATATCGCAACAATGTTTGGTTGGCATATTTACGGGCTCCGCTGGAAACTTGTAGAATCACAGGAGATTTGGTTTCAACACAAGCTTGAATTATGGCTTGCATTTGTTCCATATTGTTGAAATTGAAAGCAGGAATTGCATATTTTCCGGCCATGGCTTTGGCAAATAAACCTTTGGTATTGACCAAACCTAAATCTTTGTAAGATGTCATACTTCTAAAATTATAATGAATAATTGATTAAATATCGGGCACAAAGGTAATATAAAAAATCCATACGAAAATGAGTTGTAAGAATGATTTACAATTTTCAGTTTAGCAAATCATAATCCGTTACTCTAAACTATACTATATATAACATACTCCGTCTTTCATTTGGATAATCTTATCACACAAACCAGCCAATTGAAGATCGTGGGTTACCAACACAATGGTTTGATCTCTTTCTGTCTTTAGTTGGAGTAACAGTTTATGCAATTCTTCTTTATTGGCACTGTCTAAGTTTCCCGAAGGCTCATCGGCTAAAAGCACTGCAGGGTCGTTGATTAAGGCTCTGGCAATGGCTATCCGTTGCTGTTCTCCACCCGAAAGTTCTGAAGGTTTATGACCTTGTCGGTGATCAACTCCAAGATATTGAAGTAAAGATAATGCTTTTTCTTTTGACTGTTTTACCGATTGACGACCAATAAGTGCAGGAATCATAACATTTTCCAATGCCGTAAATTCGGGTAAAAGATGATGAAACTGAAATGTAAACCCTATTTTTTGGTTTCTCAAAATATCAATCTTTTTATTAGACAATTGATGAACCTCTTCACCTGCTAAAACTATTTGTCCACTATCGGAACGCAATAAGGTACCCATAATTTGTAACAATGTAGTTTTACCTGCACCACTGCCACCAACAATAGCGACCATCTCTCCTTTTTCTACAGAAAAAGAAACACCTTTCAATACCTGTACGTTTCCAAAACTCTTTTTAATATCTGTAACTTTAATCATTGGCTATTCCGGTAAATACTTTAGGTTAATCTTTTTGTAATGATAATTTCTAACTGCGATTAATGATTGTTTCTGTGGCTTTGTTTTGCATTTCTCGGACAATTTTGACAACCCAACATCGAGGAATCAATCGAATGGCAAATATCAATAACTTATTTTTGAATCCGTGAACAGCAACAACCTTTCTTTGCAACATCGCTTTGTATCCAAAAATGGCAACCTCTTTTGCCGTCGGAAGTTTTTTACCTTTAACAATCTTACTTTGATTAAATGCAGAGCGCTCATGAAATCCACTTTCGGTAGCCCCCGGGCATAGAGCAGTTACTGAAATGTTATAATGACGTACTTCGTTGTTTAGTGCTTCGGAAAAACTTAATACAAATGCTTTGGATGCATAGTAAACAGACATCAACGGACCCGGTTCAAAGGCTGCTACAGAGGCTACATTCATGATTTTGCCACTTTTTCTTTCTTTCATATCCTGCAAAAAGAGAGAGGTCAGTTGAGTGAGTACTAAAATATTGACACGTATCATCTCTTCGGTCTTTGACCATGAAGCATCAACAAAAAAACCGTAATCTCCAAATCCTGCATTGTTTATCAAATAGTCAATCTGAATGTTTTGCTGTTTGATTTCATCATAGATTTCTTGCGCAGCATTGGGTTGAGATAAATCTTTAACGATATTGTAAACAGAAATACCATAATGACTTTCCAAGTCAGTTTTTAATTCTTCAAGTTTTAATTGATTCCGTGCGACCAATACCAAACTTCTTTTTTTTGAAGCATGTATTTTGGCAAGTTCCAATCCTATGCCACTTGAAGCACCGGTAATTAAAGCAATATCTGTCATTAATTATTCTTAGGTTTATCTTCCGTATTCTGCTTAACAGTCTCAAACTTTTGGATACTCATCAATTGGCGTAAGGTTTTTTCCATTCCTTCGGTGCTGCCATCTAAGAAAATAACATTTCCTTTATCACATTCCGCGAAGTTTTTAATCGCCTCAGTCCACATGCTGAATAAAATAATGTTCATGTCCATATTGGCTCGTCTCATTTCTTCTGCCGCAGATGACATACCTCTGGCAACTTCTTCTCTAAATTGGGCAACACCTTGTCCTCTGAGTTGTGCGGCGATTCTTTCGGCTTCAGCGGCAATTCTTATGGCATTACCATCAGCTTCGGCAGCTTTGGTTTTGGTAATTAATAGTGCTTGTCCTTCATTTTCTGCCGCTAACTTTAAGTTGTTGGCTGCAACCACTCGGCTCATACTTTCCATAATGGCGGCATCGAATCTGATGTCGCTGATTTGTAGATCTCTCAACACATATCCCCAATCTTCAAAAACATTGTCCACTTCTTCTTTAACGTAAGAAACAATATCTGACCGCAATCCCAAGATTTCGGCTTGACGCTTGTTAGCAACATACGAACGAATATTACCTTCAATGGTGCGTACTAAAGCTTGCATCAAATCTTTATTGCTGATAAACTTAAAAGCAACATTTTTAATTGTATTTTCATTTTGGTCGTGGACAGCATATAGCAACATGGCTGTAAAATAAACATTGGCCTGGTCAATCGTAATGGCATTGAAATCAAGTTCTACAGAACGATTTTGGATGCTAATTCGCTTGAAAATTACCTCAAAAAAAGGAATGCGTAAACTTAATCCGGGAGTCAGAATTCTACGATACTTTCCAAACAGAGTAACCACTGCAATGGTATTTTGTTGCACAGTAACAATACTTGCAAATAAGAGAATAACTCCAATCCCGATAAGGACATAATGAATGGTTTCCATAATACTATAATTTTGTAATTAATAAATTTACCGCAAAAATACACAAAGATTTTCATTGCAGAAAGCCAAAATGTAATAACCAGTGATAAGTGAAATATATTTTACTTTAACGATATATTATTGATTGCAAAATATAGAGATATTGAACATCTGCAATATTTCGATAACCGTGAAATATCACAGCAATTTTTTGTTGAGACATTATCCGGAACGTCTTCACATGGTGAGCGGAAAATATTTGTATATCATTTTCTTTTACTTATAGATATGCTCTTTACATAGAGACAGGAAGAAACAGATAGACAAAAATCAAAAAATATAGAATACCTTTGCAAAAAAAATAACAATATTCATTATGATAGGAAATCCTAAAAATCAGGGAAGAAAAACTAAAATTATAGCCACCGTCGGCCCTTCTTGTATGAGTTTTAACAAACTCTTGGAATTGGCTCAAGCCGGTGTAAACGTGTTCAGAATCAATATGTCTCACGGTACTCATGAAGAAAAATCTCAGGCAATTGAATGGATTAGAAGAATCAATGAACAAGAAAACCGGAGTATCAGTATTGTGGGAGACTTGCAAGGACCTAAACTTCGAGTAGGAGAAATTGCCAACAATTCTCTCATGGTCAAAGAAAACGACACAATTACTTTTACTAATGATGTATGTATTGGGAGTATGGAGAAAATTTATGTTTCCTACCCAAATCTTGCACAAGACGTAAAAATAGGAAATAAAATATTAATTAATGATGGTAAAATTGTTGTAGAAGTTTCAAGTATTGAACAAAATGGTAATGTCAAGGCTAAAGTCATTGTTGGAGGAGAAATATCTTCTAAAAAAGGAATTAACCTGCCCGATACAAAAACCTCTTTGCCGGCATTGACCGAAAAAGACTTGGATGACTTACATTTTCTTATAGAGGAAAAAGTAGATTGGGTGGCTTTGTCTTTTGTACGCCGTCCGGAGGATATTCTCAATCTCCGCAGGCATTTATATGAAGCTAACAGTACTATAAAAATCATTGCAAAAATAGAAAAGCCGGAAGCCATACCTTCTATTGATGATATTATTTCGGCAACCGATGCTGTGATGGTAGCACGCGGTGATTTAGGGATAGAAATACCCTATGAGAAAGTTCCATTTGTACAAAAAGAGATTATTGAAAAGTGTTTGACATTAGCCACACCAGTCATTGTTGCCACCCAAATGCTAGAAAGTTTAATTGATAAAATACAACCTAACAGAAGTGAAATTTCTGACATTGCTAATGCAGTCTTAGATGGGGTGGATGCTGTGATGTTGAGCGGAGAAACTGCTAGCGGAGAGTATCCTGTATTAGCAGTAGAAGCCATGGCAAAGATAGTAACTCAAGCAGAAAATAGTCCGTGGCGGTTTGGACATATTAACTATCGACAAGCATTACAAAAATTTAAACCCGACAACCAACAGATTGACAAGGGTAATTACCTGTCACGTCAGCTTTGTGCGACGGCAAACGATATATCGCGCGAGTTGAATATCAATGTCATTGTTGCAATTAGCCGTTCGGGACGTACCGCAAATCTCTTAAGTTGCCATCGACCTCATGCTCCGATTTTTGTTTTTGTAAAAGAAAAGTATCTTCTTACACAACTCAATTTGTTGTGGGGTGTAAAAGCATTTTTATACACTGCAAAAGAAGAGGGTTTTGATAACAGAGTTCGTGCTGTGATTGACATTCTAAAGCAACAACAATTAATTCGTTCAGGTGATACGATTATCTTCATTGCCAGTACTCCAACGTCCACAGAACAACCTACTAATGTGTTAAAGATTACAGATATATTATAACATAATATTGGTATATTCGTTTTATATTATATAACTTTGTATTTATTCTTAAATATTTTATTATATGAAACGATATCTTTTAGGCGCATTTTTATTAAGTTTCACTCTTGTTATCTATGCTAAACAAGAACATCAATCAACTACACAAGACACCCAAGAAAAGAAAGAAGAGTTTCCTGTTGAGAAATCTCAATTTCTATTTTACACCAAGCCTTCCCCGACCATAAACCATTTACCATTGCTGCGTGAAAAGTGGGGAATTGGAAAAGAATATTTTCCAAACCCAATCGGACTGTCTGTTGTATATAGTTTTACTAATGAAAAATATAAGATTAAATCTTTTCAAGGTGAAGCCGGCGATAGGTTAACCTCTTTATTGGGAGAAGGATTACAACCATGGGAAATATCTGAGGGGTTGATAAAAACCCGCACGCACGCAGTAGGTATAAAAGGTGATGTGTTTTTATTTCCATTTTTACAACTGTTTGTTTTGGGAGCTTATCTGAATGTAGAACAAAGTACGAATGTGGGGATTGTAACACCAAGTTATCTTTCTTGGGTTCCGAATACTTTACAGATACCTTTCCCTATTGGAACTATCCAAAATACATTAGAAGGGTTTGTTGCCATGTCTGGATTGAATTTTGTTTTTGGATATAAAGGCTTGTTTGCGTCTTTAATGGTTTCTGGAGGATATGCACAGTTGAATGATACTAAAAATAATATTAATGGTTTTGCTCAAAAGCCTGTAATGTATATTGCACCTCGCATTGGTTATCAGTACAGAGGAATTCTAAATATTCATGCCGGAGTACAACGAGTAGAACTTTTTGGTGCTACTAAAGGAAAAGACCTTTCTGCTTTGAGTGGCGGCTTGGTAAAGTCATACTCGGTAGATTTGTCTAAATTTCCCGTTAACTTTTTAGCCGGTGCACAATTTCTTGTTTCAAGGGAATTCAATATCAGTGTTGAATATGTTGGCAGTCCAGATACTCAAGGATTGAACATAGAATTGGTGAGTCGTTTTTAAGTCAACAACAAGTTTTTTTCAATATTTGAAAATACTCTTCGAAAAACGGTTGAAAAGTCTTCATACTCCCTTTTAGAACTTTAGTTCAGAGAATTGTTGTTAGCGAAGTTGTTTCTATTTTAATAAAATGAGGTTGACTATTTGGTCAGCCTCATTTTATGTATATTTCTATACACGACAGAAGACGTAGAATAAGTACATGGAGTTAAATTTGGTGCTTAGAGACAGAAAGAAAACTTTCTTCTGTCTGGAAAATATTGTAGACAAACTACGTTAAAAGCAATGTAGGCAGAAATATAGGTAGGGTGTTGTGTCCCAAATGCATTACAAATCCTGTAGTTATTGAGTATTATCATATTTAATTTTCCTCCAAAGATTATTAAGAATGGTTATAAAGGTTGTTTCATTGTTATTTAAATAATTGAGAATAAGTCTGACTTTTAGAGATTTTTATTTCCCTGCTTTATAAAATTGTATTTTGGTAATTCACATAAGTTGACTTTTCTTTTAATCTGTGCAATAATTATGAAACAGAATCTCTGATTGTCATGGAAAATTAAAAATATAGAATTACCTTTGTTGTTCCTATTTTATTCAATAAATTATTGCAATCTGCATAAAAACCGACAAAGAGTGATACAAGAAATACTCTCATATATTCACAACGACTGGACACGTTTTCAAGAGTTTTTCAAATCAGAAACACAGAATGATCACAAAGTATTAAAGTTTATAACCCGCTATTTATATCATCGTTCGGGTAAACAATTACGCCCGCTACTGGTTATTTTATCTGCAAAAATCAATGGTGGAGTAACCGAGAAAACATTAGTGGGTGCTTCGCTGGTAGAAATGTTACATTCAGCATCTCTGATGCACGATGATGTTATTGATAACGCCGACTTAAGGAGAGGTTTTTTTTCGATCAAAGCATTGTGGGGAGCCAAAGGGGCTGTATTGGCTGGGGATTATTTTTTAGCGAAAGGGCTGTCGGTATCTCTGCAATATAATGCAGTGGATTTATTGCGAGAAACTTCTCATGCTGTAGAACAGATGAGTCAGGGTGAATTGTTGCAAATGCGAAAGTCTCGGCACTTAGATTATCAAATGCAGAATTATTTGGAGATTATTGAGAAAAAAACAGCCTCACTTTTTTCAGCCTGTGGAGCCATGGGAGCACTTTCGGCAGGAACTTCAACGGAAAATGTAGAACGAATGAGACTTTTTGGGAAAAATATGGGCATGGCATTTCAAATTAAAGATGATGTACTTGATTTTACAGATAGTAAACTGTTTGGTAAGAAAAAGGGTAACGATATTGTAGAGCAAAAAATTACTTTGCCTTTAATTTTGGCTTTAGGAGAGGCTTCAACATTAGAAAAACAAGTTATATTAAAATCTGTTGTTGATGCAAAAAAATCAACTAAATCTCTCCAAAAAGTGATTGATTTTACCATCTCTAAAGGTGGAATTGAAAAATCTGCCGCTATTATTGACCAATACATCAATTCCGCAAAACAAGTTTTAGATAGTTATAATGACGACGACATAAAGCAGAATCTGAAGTTGCTCATTAATTTTTTTCAATTGCGTACGCATTAAAATCTTACCAATCAAAAATATATATGACTCAACCGATTTATATCTACGGAAATGACGTTTTGCATAAAAAAGTGGAGAATTTAACTCCACATCAAGACATTACTGCGATTGTCAAGAATATGTTTGACACAATGTATAAGGCAGAAGGAGTAGGATTAGCTGCTCCGCAGATAGGGCAATCCATCAGTTTATTTGTAATTGACACAGATGAATTATCAGATGAATATCCTGAAGCCAAAGGAGTAAAGATGGTATTTGCCAATGCTGAAATTGTTGAGTACAGCCAAGAGACGTGGACATATAAAGAGGGATGCTTAAGTTTGCCGGATTTTCGTGAAGATATTGTAAGACCAAGTAAAATAAAAATTCACTATTTTGATGAGGCTTGGAATGAATATGAAAAAGAATTTGATGGTATTATAGCCAGAGTTATTCAACATGAGTATGACCACATACAAGGAAAAACAATGGTAGACAGATTGTCCCCATTGCGACGACAACTGGTTAAACCTAAGTTGCTTAAACGTTTTCGACAAGGAGTTTCTACTCAATATGCAGCCATTAATCCGAAATAAATATGAGAAATCTTTTGTTTGCTACCCACAACGAGCATAAATTGGTTGAGATTAGAGAAAAGTTATCAGATAATCATACCTTAAAAATTATTTCATTAAAAGATATTGGATTTACGCAAGATGTCCCCGAAACCGGAATAACTTTGGTAGAAAATGCTTTGCAAAAAGTGAGGTATTTATATGAACGTACACATGTAGATGTTTTTGCAGATGACACAGGATTAGAAGTAGAAAGTTTAAACTATGCTCCCGGTGTTTATTCGGCACGTTATGCAGGAGAACAAAAAAACAGCCTTGCCAATATTAAATTATTATTACAGAACTTGCAAGGAAAAGAAAATCGCAATGCTTGCTTTAAAACTGTCATAGCTTTGATTTATAGAGGTCAGGAATATCTTTTTGAAGGACGAATTGACGGTATAATTACCAATAGTCCACGAGGAAATGAAGGTTTTGGGTATGATCCGATTTTTCAACCTTTACATTCCAAGCAAACATTTGCAGAAATGGCGTTATCCGAAAAAAATATGATTAGCCATAGGGCTTTGGCTGTGGCGAAATTACGGCATTTTTTTATCAACAATTAAATATTATCTTTGTAGCACTATCAACAATATAAAACATTTACAACAAGTTTATGGCAGAAGCAACTGAAAAAATAATTTTTTCGATGAATGGAGTCGGTAAGTTATTACCACACAACAACAAACAAATCTTGAAAGATATTTACCTATCCTTTTTCTATGGCGCGAAAATCGGTATTATAGGCTTAAACGGTTCAGGGAAATCTACACTCATGAAAATTATTGCAGGGATAGAAAAAAATTATCAGGGAGATGTTGTTTTTTCTCCCGGTTATACCGTAGGGTATTTGGAACAAGAACCGGATTTAGACAATAGTAAAACAGTTAAAGAAATAGTACAAGAAGGAGTTCAGGAAGTTGTAGATGTTTTGGCAGAGTATGAAGCCGTAAATGCCAGATTTGCGGAAGAGTTGTCTGATGATGAAATGAATAAATTGATTGATAAACAAGGTCAATTAACTGAAAAAATAGAAATGTTGGGAGGTTGGGATTTAGACAGTAAATTAGAGCGTGCTATGGATGCTCTGAACTGTCCTCCGGCAGATGCCAATATCAAAATATTGTCAGGCGGAGAGAGACGTAGAGTTGCATTGTGCAGATTATTGTTGAAAGAACCCGATGTACTACTGCTTGATGAGCCTACCAACCACTTAGATGCGGAAAGTATTGACTGGTTAGAACAACACTTGCAGCAGTATAAAGGTACGGTTATTGCGGTAACTCACGACAGATACTTTTTAGATAATGTTGCCGGATGGATTTTAGAACTTGACAGAGGGGAGGGAATACCATGGAAGGGAAATTATTCTTCATGGTTAGAACAAAAAGCCAAACGATTAGAGCAGGAGGAAAAAAGTGAAAGTAAACGTAGAAAAACACTGGAACGAGAGTTGGAATGGGTAAGAATGTCTCCCAAAGCACGACAATCGAAATCAAAAGCACGTTTGTCTGCTTATGACAAAATGTTGAATGAAGATACTAGACAAAAAGAAGAAAAATTAGAAATGTTTATTCCTAATGGACCTCGATTAGGTAATAAAGTGATAGAAGTAAAAGGTGTATCAAAAGGTTATGGAGATAGATTATTATATGAAAATCTTACATTTTCTTTACCACCGGCGGGTATTGTTGGAGTTATAGGACCTAATGGAGCAGGAAAGACAACATTGTTTCGTTTGATTATGGGAATTGAGCAACCCAATAGTGGAAACTTTGAAGTTGGTGAGACTGTGAAGATAGCCTACATCGACCAACAACATAAAAGTATAGACCCTGAAAAAACGGTGTTTCAGACTATTGCTGAAAATAGTGAATTGGTAACTTTAGGAGGGAAGCAAATCAATGCGCGTGCTTATGTCGCTCGATTTAATTTTAGCGGAGCTGATCAAGAAAAAAAATGCGGAATTTTAAGTGGTGGTGAGCGAAACAGATTACACTTGGCATTAACTTTAAAGGAAGAAGCAAATGTACTTTTGTTAGATGAACCTACAAATGATGTAGATGTCAATACGATACGTGCTTTGGAAGAAGGATTAGAGAACTTTGCCGGCTGTGCGGTGATTATATCACACGACCGTTGGTTTTTAGACAGAGTAGCAACACACATTCTTTCGTTTGAAGGAGATGGAAAAGTGGTTTATTTTGAAGGCTCATACAGTGATTATGAAGAGCATAAAAAACGCACTTTAGGAGAAGGAGCCATTAAAAAATTTAAATATCGTAAACTTACTGATTAACTATGTCAGACATTAAGAGATTGGTCATTATCCCGACCTATAATGAAAAAGAAAATGTCGAGGCTATTATTCGAGCCGTATTTGGTTTGTCTATGCCTTTCGATATTTTAATTGTAGATGATAATTCTCCAGATGGTACAGCAGGAATAGTGAAACATTTAAGTCAAGAGTATCCTCAGCAATTACATATTTTAGAACGTCCTGGCAAACAAGGATTAGGCACAGCATACATCGCTGGTTTTCAATGGGCTTTAAAGAACAATTATGATCATATCTGTGAAATGGATGCCGATTTTTCTCATAATCCGAATGATTTGATTTTATTATCACAAGCATGTACAGATGGTGTAGATTTTGCCATCGGTTCACGTTATGCAGTCGGAGTCAATGTTGTAAATTGGCCTATGAGTAGAGTATTGATGTCTTGGGGAGCATCTAAATACGTAAAATGTGCTACAGGGATACCAATAAATGATACCACTGCCGGATTTATCTGTTATACTAGTAATGTTTTGAAGGCCATTGACCTGAATAATATAAGAATGAAGGGTTACGGATTTCAAATAGAAATGAAATATACGGCATGGAAGTTAAATTTCAGTTTTAAAGAAGTTTCTATTATTTTTATAGATAGAAAACGAGGATCTTCTAAGATGAGTGGAGGTATTTTCAGTGAAGCTTTTTGGGGAGTTCTGAAATTAAGATTTAAGAAAATAAGATTTTAGGAAATAGTGATATAGTTCTTTGAACATGATATAAACAATACATTAATTAAAATCAATTACATAATGAAAAAACAATTATTCTTACTATTTTTGCTTGTAGTTATTACATTTACTGTAGTGGCTCAAAACCGTAAAATTCAATTTGAAGAAGGAAATTGGCAATCTATTTTGAACAAAGCTCAAAAAAACAAAAAGATAATTTTTATTGACTGTTATGCTACATGGTGTGGACCTTGTAAAATGTTGGATAAGAATGTTTTTACTAATGATGCTGTTGCCGATTATTTCAATAAGAATTTTATTAATTATAAATCTGACATGGAAAAAGGTGAAGGAGTTACACTTGCAAAAAAATTTGCTGTTCGTGCTTATCCTACTATGATATTTTTGAATGATAAGGGAGAGATTTTACATACGGTTGTTGGGTATAGAAATCCACAACAACTGATTGAAGAAGCGCAAAAAGTCGTGAAATAACTTCTTGGATTTACTCTAAATATATCTATATTTGTAGAAATATTTGAAGTTGTAAAACTTACGATGGCATAAAAATTCTTAAGCAAAACACATAAGACCACAAACCAACAATCGACTTGCACATGAAAAAAAAATATATTGTCATTCTGTTATTCATTCTTAGTTATAGTACTTATGCACAATACGCTGTCCGTTTTGAAGCATCAGATTGGAAAAGTGTAGTTGCTAAAGCTAAGCAAGAAAAAAAGTTAATTTTTTTAGATTGTTATGCCGTTTGGTGTGGCCCATGTAAAATGTTAGATCGAAATGTTTTTACAAACCCTCAATTTGGGCAATATGTAAATGATAAATATATCAATTACAAATTGGATATGGAAAAGGGAGAAGGTATTGCCTTGCAAAAAAAATTTAAAGTAAGTGTTTATCCTACATTATTGTTGATTGATCCTGAACGTGAAGAAATCAGACATCGCGTTGAAGGATATAATGAACCGCCAATGTTAATTGCTAAAATTGAGGATGGCTTAGGAGAAAATAATATTGAAAAATTAAAAATAAAATATCAGCAAGGGACAAGGGATACGGCATTTATTGCTCTTTATTGTCAAAAATTGAAAGATTTGGGAATGGAACAGGAACTAAACGAGTGTATGGCTGATTACTTTCAACAGATTACAGATGACAATTTTGTATCTCCTTTCCACTGGGTGTTGATTTCTCAATATTGTAATTATTGGCAAACTGCAGAATTTCAACGTTTCATAAGAAAAAATCGAGAGTTTTTATCTATTGCCGGTCAACAAAATATAGATAATAAAATGTTGACCGTATTATTCAATACAGCGCGTTATTATGCACTGTATAATCCTCAAAATTATGGAGGAGCACCATTTAATAAACCATTTTATGAAAGTTTTATAGCAGAAATTAAACATCTCCAAAATCCATTTATATCCTCAGTATTAGTTTATATGACTGCTTATAACAATATTCGAGAAAATAAATTTAATGCATTGGTCGAAGATGGTAATGCTGTTTTAAAGTACGCTATCACAAATCCTTATTTATATCATTCTCCTGCCGAAATCCATCAATGGTCATTAGTACTATTGTCAACTCAAAAAGAAGAATTTTATCCTACGGTAAGACTATGGTTACAACAAATTATACCGATTGAGCAAAATCAAGAATACCGTAAAATTTATTTACAAACATTATTGCAAGTCGCTTTATTACTTAAGGATACAACATTGAAACAAGAGACAGAAAAAATATTATCAAGTTTATAATTTAAATTTCGGCACGAAAAAAAGACACTACAAGAATTAACAATTACTATTTATGAAGAAACTATTGTTTTTGTTTTTTGCAACTTACACTTTATCGACAATAGCACAAGTTAAAATGCCTGATATTTTTCCTACACCGCAAGAAGTTCAGATGAAGGAAAATGTTCAAATCAACATTGCCGATTTTTCACTAATCAATCATCAAGCCGATGCTGATGCAGTAAAGTTATTGTTAGAAATTACGGATAATAAAGTATCTAAAAAAGCATCCTATAAAATTATTATTGGCGAATCTACTGATCCGGCAATAATAAAAATGAATGTAGATGTTCCTCAATATTCTGGAGGATACTATTTGTCCATAACACAAAAAAATACAGTTTTAATTGGTTACGACAACGTCGGAACTTTTTATGCGATACAAACATTTAGGCAACTTTTACAAAAAAACAATCGCAAATTGGTGTTGCCGTCCGTAACGATTAGAGATTATCCGTCTTTGCTCCGACGAGGAATAGTAGAGGGTTTTTTTGGATATTTATGGACACATCAAGAAAGAGTACGGCAGTTGAATTTTTGTGGAGCAAAAAAAATGAACACTTATATTTATGCTCCAAAAGAAAGTATTTATCATGGCTATACTTCTGAGGGAAATGTAGTTCCGTATACTAAAGAAACTCGGAAGGATATTATTGAACTGCTCAATGTTGCTCGTCAAAATAAAATTAATTTGGTTTGGGCGATTCATGCTGGTAAAAATATGTACGATACTCAGGAAAATTATCAAAATTTGATGGATAAGTTACAAGTTATGTATAATCTGGGGATACGGTCGTTCGGATTGTTTTTTGATGAAATTCCGCCAGAAAACATTGATGCCGAAAAACAAGTTGCGTTAGTCAATGAGATTGTTCAAAATTTTATAGTGCCCAATCAATGTAGTACATTATTCTTCTGTCCTTCCATATACAATAAATCATATATTCAAAGAGCACCGTCTTATTTACAAACCATTAAAGAAAAGTTAAATAAAGATGTTTTTGTTTTGTGGACAGGGGATTATATTGTTTCTGATATTAGTGCTGCTTCTTTGCGGTGGGCTGAAGAAAATATCGGACGTAAACCATTTGTTTGGTGGAACTATCCGGTAAATGATTTTGTGAAAAATAAATTACTTTTAGGTCGAGTCTATGGATTAGAGGCGGAAAGTATCAATTTTGCGAATGGATTGGTGAGTAATCCTATGATGCAGCCGGAAGGTTCAAAAATTGCATTGTCTGGTGTGGCCGATTTTACTTGGAATAGTAAAAAATTTGATTCAGACCAATCTTGGAAACATATACTCAAGGCATTAGTTCCAAATTGCTATGATGAATTTGTTGTTTTTGCGAAACACAATGCTGATCATGGAGAAAATTTTTTGAATTATCATCGAGAAGAATCATTAGAAATAAAACCGTATTTAGATACTTTTTGGCTCAAATATAAAGACAACAATGAAATTATTTCTGATATTTATGATCATATTGTAGTTGAATTTGACAGCATTAGAAATTCAGCACAATTTATTTTAGATAATTGTGATAATAAATATTTATTGACTGAAATTACCCCATGGCTAATGTCTTTTGGTGAAGTCGGAAAATTAGGAAAAAATGCAATGGAAATTTGTAAAAGTATCAATGAAAATGATTGGGAAAAAACATGGAAATTAATGGTTGAGTCGCAAGATATTATACTGACTTTGCAAATGATTAGTAAAGAGTATGCCGAAGAACCATATCAACAAGGGGTGAATACAGCACAAGCAGTGATAACACCATTCATTGAAAATTTAATGATATACAACATCGAAAAATATTACGCGATTTTATCAGAGAGAGTAATGCCAAAAAAGCAGTTCTTTTCCTCCAATAAAAATATAGAAAATCCATATTCTGCCATTGATAATAATATTAATACTTACACTTATATCTATGGGATTATGAATGAAGGAGATTATTTTGGAATAAACTTAGGAGATACTATCCCAATTTATAGTGTTTCAATTTTACAAGGGCGTTCTGATGACGACGTAAGATATGTAGGAAAAGGGCAGTTGGAGTATTCTAAAGATGGGAAATCATGGTACACAATGGGAAAAGAATTATCAGGAATTGAAGTTTATTATTATGGACAAACTGTTACGGCTCAATATATTCGTTATAAAATTATCGAAAAAAATCCACAAAATGACAATAGATTCATAGCCATCAGAGAAATGAAATTCAATATTTCGCCATTAAAACCATTACTTTTTACGAATCTTGTTTCATTCAATGCAGAACAATTAGAATTTAATTCAAATAATGTCAAATTAACTATTTCTCCTCAGGTTCAACAATGGAACGCCAATGATTATATTGGAGTTTCTGGAGTAGAGAATTTGGTTATTGATACTTTTAGAATGATTGGAATTGATAAAAATGTTGTATTGGAAACTTCACAAGACGGACTGCATTGGAATACAGTCAAACTAACGAAGAAAAACCAATCTTTATATGCCGTATTCAAAACTCACAGAGAAAGATATTTCAGGTGTCGTAATACTGCAAAAAAAACAAGCAAAGTGAACTTCTCCGCACTGAACTTTATTTACTCTGAAACTATTTTAGATGATAGCAATGTTATGTTTGATCAAAGATTATTCACTTCAGAAGCGGTAGAGTTAAGAAAAAAATATACTATTCCAGTGGAACGAGACGGCAATACAATTCTGTTGCTTTTAAAAGATCCTATTATTAATAATACTGTTTCGGTATATGCCATTTCTAATGACAATACAGCCATTATGATTGGAGAACTTAATAATGAAAAATTATTTTATGAATTTACTACTCCTTTGGAGTACATTAAAGACATTATATTTGAGGGTGGAAAGACTGAAGAGTTATTGTCTATCAGTGAAATTATCATTAAGTAAATATCCACTTTAATATGAATAGATATGAGTTTCATTAAATTTAACAAAGAAGAGTTGGTAAACTTAGATTATTCCTTACACAAGGAAATTTTATCAACAAATCGTGCCGGTAGTTATTTAAGTACTACCATTATTGGTTGTAATACCAGAAAATATCATGGATTATTTGTTACACCTATTGATGAGTTTGACGGAGAAAGACATGTTTTGCTCTCTTCTGTAGATGAAACTTTAGTAGAGCAAAACAAAGAATTTAATTTAGCCATCCATAAATTTCCTGACTTATATTATCCGAAAGGACATAAGTATATTGTAGATTTTGAGTATGAGCCGCTACCCACCATTGAGTATATTGTTGGCGGACTACACATTCGAAAAGAATTATTGATGGTACATAATGAAGAGCAAGTTTTAATTCGCTATACAATATTGTCGCAGAAAAATCCTACTTTATTAAGATTAAAACCGTTTTTAGCATTTAGAAATGCCCATCAACTAACTAAAGCCAATGATCATGTGAATGTTAAACATAAAAAGGTAGCACAAGGATTAAGTGTGAAAATGTATGACGGATTTCCGAGATTGTACTTACAAACTTCGTTTCCGGCAGAACGTACAATTGTAAATCATTGGCATTACAACTTTGAATATCAGGAAGAACAACAAAGAGGTTATGATTATCGAGAAGACCTTTTTCTACCGGTTTATTTTGAAACTCAAATTAAAGAAGGTGATGTTTTAATATTTTCAGCATCACTTACAGAAGTTGAACCTACAGAATTAGAAAGTAAATTTGAAGCATTAAAAAAACAGCGAGTAGTAAAAGATTCTTTTAAGTCATGTCTTAAAAATGCGGCAAAACAATTTTTAGTAAAAAATAAAAAAGATACGGAAGTTGTGGCTGGTTACCCATGGTTTGGACAATGGGGAAGAGATACTTTTATTGCTTTACCTGGAATTACATTAAGTACAATTGGAGATAAAGAAGAATGTGAAGCGGTATTGGATAGTATGACCAAAAGGTTGAAAAATGGACTTTTTCCTAATATTGGCAGAGGAGAACAAGCAGCATTTAATTCAGTAGATGCACCTTTGTGGTTTTTCTGGGCAGTACAACAACTACATGAAAATACTAATGATACGGCAACCATTATTGAAAAATATTTGAAATACATGGTGGCTATTTTGGACAGTTTTAAAACCAATAATCTTTATGTTACTTTACATGATAATGGATTATTGTGGGTTGAAGCACCCGGAAAAGCTTTAACCTGGATGGATGCCATTGTACATGGTGTCCCCGTAACGCCAAGAAATGGTTACCAAGTAGAAATTAATGCTTTGTGGTATAATGCCGTATGCTATGTTTTACAACTATCTGAAAATCAAAAGTTGAAAAACTTTGATAGAACATTTTGGAAAAATATTACAGAAAAAATTGAAAAAAATTATACTCCATTATTTTGGGTAGAAGAGCGACAACATTTAGCCGATTTTGTTGGAAAAGAGGGACAGAATATTTTTACACGCCCTAATCAAATCTTTGCAACATCATTACAATATTCACCCATATCAGATGATACCAAACGTAAGGTGTTGACTGCTGTATCTAAAGAATTATTAACCAATAAAGGATTGCGAACACTCTCTCCGAAAAATCCATTGTACATAGGTCGCTATGAGGGAACTCAGCCTGAAAGAGATATGGCCTATCACCAAGGAACGGTATGGCCTTGGTTAATAGGTCATTTTATTGAAGGAAATCTAAAGTTATATGGAGAAAGTTATGTTAAAAAAGCCGAATATATCATTCAACAATTTGAAGAAGATATGAATGATTACGGCATTGGTAGTATTCCTGAAATTTATGATGGAGATCCTCCTCACCTGCCTAATGGTAGTATTTCTCAAGCTTGGAGTGTTGGAGAAATTTTGAGAGCAATAAGGCTGATTGAAAAATATAAGAAGTAATCATTATTTCATTCAAATGAAGAGGGTATTATATATTTTATTGTGCTGTTGTTCTTTTTTTTATGGAAAAACTCAGGAATATATTATTCCGATTATCCCCAAAAGTAATATATCAATTGCAGCAACTAATATAACATTACCCTTTTTTGATGATTTTGCTTATTATGGTTTTTTTTCGGAACCTCATCCTAATCGATGGATTACGCAAGGTGTAAATTTAAATAATACATTTGGTATTGATGCTCCGACGATAGGGGTTGCCACTTTTGATAATGCCAATAAAAATGGACAATTGTACTTCATGGATAACTTCCGCTCGTTACCCATGGATACTTTAACAACTTTACCATTACAATTTCAATCTACAAGCGAAAAACAAAACCTTACTCTTTCTTTTCAGGTACAACCTAATGTTTTTAATGCAGCATTAAAAAGTACTGATTCTTTGGCGTTGCATTTTTTTTCTCCAACTACTCAGGAATGGAAAACTGTGTGGAGTGCAAGGGTTGTAGTAAAAGATTCTTTACTAATAACATATCGAATTTTTAATCGTGATACATTGGCTGAAAAATTAGAGAAGAAGTTTTACACCATAGAAATTCCGATTGAAGAGCCTGAATTTCTTGAAGATGGATTTCAGTTTCGATTTATTAATTACGTAACCTTAAATGCTGTTTCAAACATTAGTGGTTTTCTCGGTGCTACAGCATTTTGGCATCTTGATGTAGTACATTTATATAATAAATTATTTGAAGATGATATTTACCTTGAAGATGTTGCTATCAGTGCCTTGCCAACGACACTTTTGAGAGATTATACGGCTATGCCATGGAAACACTTGAAAAATAATACGATGGCAACCATAGATCAAATTTCATATTCTGAGATTGGTACAGCGCGGTTAAATTATGGAATTAATAACTTATCTTCTACAGATGTTGCTTGTGATATTACGGTTAACTTACTTCCGTCTATTCCTGCTCCACAAATTGTAAATCCGTTGTTTGTAACCACTCTAACGTATCAAAGATTAACGAATACCAAAGATGACGTAAATATTGATTTGTCGACTATACCTACTATTGCAAATGTTGATACCATAAGTTTCCATGTTGAATTATACATCGGAAATTACAATACCGAAAATTCTCAAACCATGAATGATACAGTAAAATTTCGTCAAAATTTTTTAGACTATTATGCGTATGATGACGGAACAGCAGAAAATGGTTATGGATTATTTGGCAATGGAGTGACTAATGCAGCCGTAGCAATTAAACATCATAGTTATATTCAAGATACCTTGCGTGGTGTATGGATATACTTCAATCCTTCTATAGATAGCGGAAATTTTAAAACTCGTTTTCGATTGGCGGTTTGGAATGAAGAAAATGGATTGCCTGGAACTTTAGTTTATTCGAAAAGTAATGTTCAACCTCAATTTACAGGTCGTAATCAATATGTATTTTATCCTTTTGATTCTGTTGTAGTAGTTAATAGAAATTTCTATATAGGGTGGATTCAGCAATCGGAAGTGATGTTGAATGTCGGTTTTGACCAGAATAGTAAGTTTAGTAGCAGACATTATGTAAAAACTTCATCGAATGCCTTGTGGGGATTGTCTGACTATCATGATAAAGGAGCCGTCATGTTACGACCATCATTCAGAAAAGACCTTCCTTATGAAGACCATCCTACCCATGTTCTTCCTTCTGAAAAACAAAATATTTTATCGGTAGAAATCTATCCTAATTTTACGAAAAACGGATTTTATATTTCTGCAAATCAAGAGATTAATATAGAAAATTTATCATTGGAAATATATGATATTACAGGTCGAAGATTTCTCTTTACACAACAAGAACACTATGTTGATATTAATCATTTACATGCAGGATATTATTTTATCAGATTGACTGAAAAAACTACTCGAAAAAATAAAGTGTTACGGCTTGTGAAGTATGAATAAAATATTTTAATTGGGGTGTAATTTTAATAATTGTATGGGATAATAAAACTAAATTTGAATCCTAAAATAAGTTTAGACTTTTATCAACATTATTTGTTGTTAATCAAATTGATAATTTTGCAATAAAACTAATTTAGTGGAAGAGAGCACCGAAAATACAGACTTGTTTGAGCATTATGCTTTTGATGTTGAGAAAGGACAGAGTTTGTTAAGAATCGATAAGTATTTGACAACAAAAATTGAAAAAACATCGCGCAACAGAATACAAAATGCTGCTCTTGCAGATAGTATTTTGGTTAATGGAACTGCCGTCAAGTCTAATTATAGAGTCAAGCCGTTCGATAAAATTTCGATAGTTTTACCTTATCCACCCTACGAATTTCAATTATTACCGGAAAATATTCCGTTAAATATCGTTTTTGAAGATGAAGAAATCATGATTATCAATAAACCGGCAGGCATGGTGGTTCATCCCGGTCATGGTAATTATAATGGTACATTAGTTAATGCAATACTCTACCATTTAAAAGATCAAAAAGGATATGAAACTGGAGAATTGCGGGCAGGATTAGTACATAGAATTGATAAAGATACCTCCGGATTATTAGTGATTGCCAAAACAGAATATGCTCATAATTTTTTAGCCAAGCAATTTTTTGACCATACGATTGAAAGAAAGTATATGGCTTTGGTGTGGGGATGTCCAAAAGAAAAAGAGGGTACGATTACCGGAAACATCGGACGACATTTGTCTGACCGGTTGAAAATGTCAGTTTTTGCAGACGGAGAACATGGAAAAGAGGCTGTAACCCATTATAAAGTGATAGAAAATTTAGGCTATATTTCTTTGTTGGAATGTAAATTAGAAACAGGGAGAACTCACCAGATTCGAGTACATTTATCTTATATTGGCCATCCGATTTTTGGAGATGAAAGATATGGTGGAACACAAATTCTAAAAGGTACAACACATCCACAATACAGACAATTTGTAAAAAATTGCTTTGAAATATTACCCAGACAGGGATTGCATGCAAAAACATTAGGGTTTCAGCATCCTAGTTCAAAGCAAACATTATTTTTTGACTCTGTACTGCCTGATGATATATTGAAAATCATTGATGTATGGAAAAAATACACTAAAGTATAACAAGTTTATTCTAATTATTACGCATTATGGAAATTATAGAAATCACAAAAAAAAATGTTGACGAAATGGCGGAAAAAATGGAAAAAACCATTTCTCATTTGGATGAGACATTATCGCAAATGCGGGCAGGAAAAGCCAATACTAATGTACTGAACAGTATTAAAGTTGACTATTTTGGCACACCATCACCGTTAAATGCCGTAGCCAGTATTACAGTGCCCGATGCCAGAACTATTCTTATCCAGCCTTGGGAGAAGAAAATGATTGGTACGATAGAACGTGAAATTATGAATGCCAATTTAGGGTTTACTCCACAAAACAATGGAGAAACAATACGTATCAGTATTCCTCCATTGACAGAAGAAAGGCGTAAAGATTTGGTCAAACAGGTGAAAAATAGCGCTGAGCATGCACGAGTAACATTAAGAAATATCAGAAGAGATTATGTTGAAGTTGTTAAGAAAAAAACGAAAGAGGGATTACCGGAAGATTCTGCTAAAGATATTGAAGGATTGATACAAAAAAAGACTGATGGCTTTAATAAAAAAATTGATGATTTGGTGGCGTTGAAAGAAAAAGAAATAATGACAGTGTAATGAACAATCAAGAACTAAGTTGTATGCAAAAACAACTTTCTGTGAATGCCATAGAAACAGGAACGGTCATTGATCATATTCCTTCAGCGGTTTTGTTTAAAGTTATTGCCATTTTACAACTTGACAAATGTGAAAATCTTATTACTTTCGGTACCAATATGGAAAGTAAAAAGTTGGGAAAAAAGGCAATTATCAAAGTTGCCGGACGTTATTTTGCTGATGATGAAATGAATAAAATTACCTTGATTGCCCCTACGGCAAAATTCAACAGGATTGAAAACTATGTTGTTGTAGAGAAACGCAAAGTAACTTTACCTGATATTATCACAAATACAGTAAAATGTATGAATCCAAAATGCGTGACAAATCACGAAAAGATAATTACAAGATTTACTGTATTGTCTGAAAAAAAACAAACCAAACTCCTTTGTCATTATTGTGAAAAAGAGACTACTGAAGACTTTTTTGAATTTATATAACCCGCAATGAGTAAGTTTTTTTATCTTATTGTCGTTATTTGTATTTGCTCATGTCGAAAAGATTCATCACAAGAAATAACAAGAATTGTTCCTGATAATAAACAAGAATTTTTACAAAAGTATTCAGTAGTTCTTAATAAATATTTCATGGAGTATGAGCGGAGAGTCATTGAAAATTATGCACGTCGCCATCACTATAAAGGTGAATTTGCCTCTTCCGGATTTTTTCAAGAAAATTGTCGACATTCAATGGGTATGACTATCACTCCACTGCATAAAACGGTAATTTATGGAAAAATATACTCTATTGACGGAGGATTAATAGAGGTGTACAACGTGACGAATCCACTACTCATTCAACTTAATACAAGTAATGATTTTGTGGGACTACATAAGGCTTTGAATGGGAAAAGAGTAGGCGAGAAGTGGAGGTTTATTTTTCCTTCTTACTTGGGATACGGACAAGTGGGGAATGGAAAAAATATTGGACAAAATATGATTTTGGTGGCTGAAGTAGAAATTATTAGTTGCCACTAACAGCCACCAAAATTGATATTAAGAATTTCTTTTAAATATTTTATTCAAAGCATCCAATGCTGCTTTTTTATAAGTTGTTTCAACTAAAAGACTGATATTGTGTCGACTTCCTCCAAAGGAAATCATTCGTAATGGAATGTCTTGTAAGGCTGAAAATATAGAAATTACACTTTTTTGGTCTTCTGAAATTCGATTTCCCACAACCGCAATGATACTCATTGAGTAGTCGACTTCTACTACTCCAAACTTTTTCAACTTCTCAACAATTTCCTTCAGTGAAGAAACATCATCAATAGTTAAAGATACAGCGACTTCAGACGTTGTAATCATATCAATTGATGTTTTGTAATGCTCAAAAATCTCAAATACCTTGCGCATAAATCCATAAGCAATCATCATTCTGCCTGATTTTATTTTTATGGCAACAATATTATCTTTTGCAGCTACGGCTTTAATACCTATACCTTCGGTATTTTCTGTTATTGTTGTTCCGCAAGCCTGAGGATCCATCGTATTTTTAATGACTAATGGTATTTTTGCCTCTTGCACAGGAATTACGCAGTTAGGGTGTAAAATTTTAGCCCCGAAATAAGCTAGTTCTGCAGCTTCATCAAAGGACAAAACAGGAATAGAATATGTTTTTTCTACGATTCTTGGGTCGTTATTGTGAAAACCATCAATGTCTGTCCAGATTTGTACTTCTTCGGCTTGAATAGCTGCCCCGATAATTGATGCCGAATAATCGCTTCCACCACGCTTTAAATTATCAATTCGCCCATCAAAACTACGACAAATATAACCTTGCGTTATAAATAAATCAATATCCGGATATAGTGCAACTTCTCTTTTTAACAACGCAGAAATATGATACATATCAGGTTCATCATAGTGATCTTTTCTCATAAATTCCAATGCCGGCAATAGAATTGACTTTACACCTTGTTGCTGTAAATAAAGATTGGTCATGAATGTACTCATCAATTCACCTTGTGCTAAGATAATACGTTCTTCGTCGGCTGAGAAGGAATTTACTTCAAAATTACGTAATATATTAAAATGCTGAGATAGTTGTTCCCAACATTTTTTCTCATAATCTGTATTTTGGTAAAGGTTTGTAACTTCTTTTTTATATTTATCTTCTAAAACGTTAACGGCATTATGGGCTTTTTCCGTTTGTTTAGCGTAATAATGATTGGCAATTTCTACCAAATGATTGGTTGTACCTGACATTGCTGAAAGAACAACAATTTTTCGTTCGTTATTAACAATAAGGCTTTTTAATTTTTGAATACGTTCTGCAGAACCTACAGAGGTGCCGCCGAATTTTAAAACTTTCATGGATAAATAATTTTGATTAAGATGGATATAATAATATATTGTATTTGATTCAATGAATGCGTAATTACTTACAAAGATAATAACTATTTTGTAAACCTAAATTACTCAATCAGAGAAAACTCATTAAAGTAGGTAAAATAACTTGGGAAATGGAAATTCCTAAAAAAACAAATCGACCGAAATAAACTTGGTCGATTTGTTACAAGTCCATTTTGGTTTAATATTTTGCCCAATCTTTAATCTTAATATCGCTCTCTTTCATTTCGCAAAAAGCTTGGATAAATGCACTGGCAAGTCTCGAATTGGTTAAAAGCGGGATATTGTGATCCACAGATGCACGGCGAATTTTGTACCCGTTGGTCAATTCTCGACGAGTTTGATTTTTAGGGATATTGACAACCAAGTCGAAAACTTTTTTACTCATCATTTCCATAATTTGTAATTTGCCTTGTTCGTCTGGCCATGCTACTTCTGTTGATGTAATACCGTTTTCTGCAAGAAATTTGTAGGTGCCTCCAGTGGCATAAATATTGTAATTGTTGGCGATTAGTAATTTACAGGCTTCCAACAAGTCAACTTTAGACTTGGCTTCACCAGAAGAAATCAGTACATTCTTTTTGGGAATGGTGTACCCAACTGAAATCATAGCACTAAGTAAGGCTTCATTAAAATCATCTCCAATACAACCTACTTCACCGGTAGAACTCATGTCAACTCCTAAAATAGGATCGGCTTTATGTAAGCGAGCGAAGGAGAACTGTGATGCTTTTACACCAATGTGTTCGATGTCAAATATTGATTTATCGGGTTTGTTATACGGAGCATCAAGCATGACACGTGTTGCCGTTTCAATGAAATTACGTTTTAAGACTTTAGATACAAAAGGAAACGAACGTGAAGCCCGCAAGTTACACTCAATTACTTTAACATCATTATTCTTAGCCAAGAATTGAATGTTGAAAGGTCCGGTAATGTTTAACTCCTTAGCAATCATTTTCGACACTTTTTTCACTCTTCGCATGGTCTCAAAGTAAATTTTTTGAGCCGGAAATACTAAAGTTGCATCACCCGAGTGTACACCGGCAAACTCAATATGTTCAGAAATGGCATATTCTACCACTTCTCCTGATTTTGCCACACCATCAAATTCTATTTCTTTGGCATTTTCCAAAAACTGTGAAACAACTACCGGATATTCTTTAGAAACTTTGGCTGCCATTTTAAGAAATGTCTCCATTTGTTCACGGTCGTAACACACATTCATGGCAGCACCCGAAAGTACATAAGAAGGACGAATTAACACCGGAAATCCTACCTCTTGAATAAATTTATCAATATCTTCAAAACTACTTAACTCTTTCCAACGAGGTTGGTCAATTCCCAATGAGTCAAGCATTTCGGAAAACTTGTGTCGATTTTCTGCTCGATCAATGGAAGTGGCCGCAGTTCCGAGAATGGGTATGTTTTGTCGGTACAGTTTCATAGCCAAGTTATTAGGAATTTGTCCTCCCATTGAGACTACAACTCCTTTAGGATTTTCAATATCCAATACGTCTAAAACACGTTCAAAACTTAATTCATCAAAGTACAGTCTGTCGCACATATCATAGTCTGTCGATACGGTTTCAGGATTATAGTTAATCATCACTGACTGGTAATTTAAATTTCGTGCAGTTGTTACTGCATTTACCGAACACCAGTCAAATTCGACAGAGGAGCCAATTCTGTATGCACCGGAACCCAATACAACCACTGTTTCTTTATTCGACTTTTGCGGAATAAAAGCATCTTTACTGCCGTACGTCATATAAAGGTAATTTGTTTTTTCTGAATTTTCAGAAGCAATAGTATTGATACGGCGAACGGTAGGGGTTATGTTTAACGATTTACGATGTTTGCGCACTCGCAATATTTCTTGTTCCATATTACCTTGCGGATTTTCAACATAGCGCGCAATCTGAAAGTCTGAGAATCCTAATGCTTTAGCTTCTGCCATCACTTCGGAGGAAAGGTTTTCAATCTTCTTATATTGCTGAAGAGTTTTGGTGAACTTGACAATGTTTTCTAATTTTTCTAAGAACCAAACATCAATTTTAGTCAGTGCTTCAATCTGTTGTACTGAGTATCCTTTTTCAAACGCTGCTGCTATGGCAAAAATACGTAGGTCAGTGGGTTTTGCTAATGCTTCGTCGATGTTGTCAAACTCAATGTCATGATTACCCACAAATCCGTGCATGCCTTGACCAATCATTCTTAACCCTTTCTGTATAATCTCTTCAAAAGATTTACCGATAGACATAATTTCTCCGACTGATTTCATTGAAGAACCTATTTCTCGACTTACTCCCACAAATTTGGTTAAATCCCATCTTGGAATTTTTACAATCATATAATCTACAGAAGGTGCAACGTACGCTGAGTTTTTAGTACCCATTTCTCCGATTTGGTCAAGAGAGTATCCTAACGCTAATTTTGCGGCAACAAAGGCTAACGGATAACCCGATGCTTTGGAGGCTAATGCAGAGGAGCGACTCAATCGTGCGTTAATTTCAATGATTCTGTAGTCATTGGTTTCCGCATTAAAAGCATACTGAATATTACATTCACCGACAATGCCGATATGTCTTACGACTTGTGCTGCTATTTTTTCAAGCATTCCGATTTGCTCCTTAGACAAAGAAATAATCGGTGCAACAACAATACTTTCTCCTGTATGAATACCAAGAGGGTCAAAGTTTTCCATTGGTACGACAGTAAAGCAGTGATCTTTTTTATCGCGAATAACTTCAAATTCAATCTCTTTCCAACCTTTCAAACTTTCTTCTACCAAAATTTGTTTGGAGTGAGCCAGTGAACTTTCGCAAAGTGTAATAAATTCTTCTTCATTGGCACAAATTCCCGATCCTAATCCTCCTAATGCGTAAGCAGACCGTACCATGACAGGATAACCTATTCTCCTTGCGACCGTTAAAGCGTCTTCCATATTCTCTACTGCTTGCGATACTGGTGTCTTTGCTTGAATTTCACTCAATTTCTTAACAAATAAGTCGCGGTCTTCCGTAATCATGATGGCTTCTACAGATGTACCTAAAACTTCTACACCATATTTCTTTAAAGTACCATTTAAGTAAAGTTCGGTACCACAGTTGAGTGCTGTTTGTCCTCCAAAAGCTAACAATATTCCATCGGGCTTTTCCTTGATAATCACTTGCTCTACAAAATAAGGAGTTACCGGTAAGAAATAGACTTTGTGAGCAAATCCTTCGGAAGTTTGGATCGTGGCAATGTTAGGATTAATCAGTACGGTTTCAATGCCTTCCTCTTTAAGTGCTTTAAGTGCTTGTGCTCCTGAGTAATCAAATTCTCCTGCTTGACCGATTTTAGTAGCTCCGGAACCGAGCATTACTACTTTTTTGATAGTTTTTGTCATAATGTAAAATTTATAGTGTGTAAAATTCAAACGTAACGTAGGGACAAAAAAAAAGACGCTTATGCGTCTTTCTTAATATAATAAAACAAATCAATCACTAATGGACTACATCCTCTATGGCTTGAATGCTTGAATGATAAATTTGCGTGTAACATCTCTGATTTTAAAATTTTGGCAAAGGTAAGTCTTTTTAGATGCGATTGACAAATTTATTTAAGGAAAATAACAGTTTATATGATTCTCTTACAAATAAAAGTGTAGAACTATATCTATTTAACTTTTTGAAAGAAAATTTTTATTATTTTTCTTCGTTTGTAGTAGAGTCTTGTGATAATCGTTGTTGATAGAGTTCAGAGGACGGGTCCATAGAATTTAATAACTGATTTACATCGGTTTTCTTTGCCTCTGCTAAGATTTCAGTATATGTTTTTCCGTTTAATTGTTCATCTGTACTGCAACTAACATAAACAGAAAGATTGATAAGTTCTTCTTCTGTTAGTATTTTAGCTTTTTCAATGGTTTCTAACTGTTCTATAGCAGTCTCGGAGTTGTACACCTGATCTAAAGGTTTTTGAGACATGCCGCAAGAAAATAAAGTGATAACTAAGGACAGTGTAAGGAAATGTAAATATTTCATAGTATATAGGATTAAATGTTCTGACAAAAGTACTTGTAATTATCCGGTTACAAGATGTATGTTAACTAAAATAAGGGTTTATTATGTTTTCTTATTAGTTGAAAGAGTATTTGATGATTTGAAGTTACTGTCAAGTACTTCCATTAGTTATTGTTACCCACCATTATCTTTCTGATGACTTTTTCGCAGGCTACGGCTTGTGCTTCCATTCCTAAATCTGAAGGGTGAATACCGTCCACCCAGCCATCATTGGGAATCATTAACTCTTCTGACGATAGATAGTATAACCCTTTAATTCCTTTTTGCAGTAAAGTTGCATAAGCCTTATGCTGTGCGGCACTTGCATTGCTATATTTACTTTCTGTACTGTTATTCATACCTCCGAAGGGAGATGCTGGGTAATCGACTAAAATAATGGCTGCGTCGGTTTTAGTACGTATTTGTTCTACGGCTTTGATCACTAAAGTATAAACGTCTAAATCTCGCGGTGCGGCATTAGGAAGGTTATCCAGAATGATAATCTGAGGAGTGGTTTGACATACTAAATCAATAACTTCCGGCTCAAATAAAGCATTACCGGAAAATCCGAGATTAACAACAGGTAAGTCTATTTTCCGCTTTAAGATATTACTCCAGAACATGCCCGGACGTGATGCACAAGCCCCTTGTACGATAGAACTTCCGTAAACTGTTATCGGTTTTACGGTAGAGCGCGGTAAGAATTTAAAGTCAGACTGTTCTCTAACCCCAATTTCTAACCATGCTACCTGATTATAACCCGGAAGAAATAGCTCATACTGTTGTGTTGCTACGTCGGGTAACAGGTAACTGTAGGTAATAGTATCTTTAAACCGATATTTTGGAGGACACCATCTCTCGCTTTTATCGGGATATTGAGCATATAAATCTACGCCGCTGACACTAACCAAAGGCATGTGGTGCATTTCTCGGGCTCCTTTGACTTGATAACGTACGTAAATTTCTTTGGAGTTTGTAGTAAAGTTTAAAGATAGCCCTGCACTCATGGTTGATAAGTCATATACTGCCTTACGGACAATCTCTTTTGTCGATTCTGGCAATCTTTCGTAGGTTCCTTTGAGTTGGTCAGGGAAACCACTGCCGTGAATAATATAGTCTTTTTCTGTTTGGGGGTTATACCACTGTAATGAGTTCTGTGCCTGAGACAATAAAGACAAAACAAAGGTAAAGATAAGTAATGTGTACAGGTGTTTCATAAAAAATAAGTATTGGTAAATGAAGAATGATTGGTGGTGAGTGGTTAACTGCTCACCGTTATTTAAAGGATATTAAGTAATTGTTCTTTGATTTTCTCTAACTCGTCTTTCATTTCTACAACAATAGACTGAATGTTACATTCACCGGCTTTTGAGCCTATCGTATTAATCTCTCTGCCGATTTCCTGAGCAATAAATCCTAACTTACGTCCGGAAGAGGGTACTGTCATGGTGGTGCGAAAAAATGAAAGATGGCTGTTTAAGCGGGTTTTTTCTTCCGTAATATCTAATTTCTCAATATAAAAAATCAGTTCTTGCTCCAACCGATTATAGTCTATATCTAAGGCTAAAGATGAGAGATTTTTCTCTATTTTCTCCCGAATGGTTTGTGTGCGCAGTGTTTCGTAAGGAGTAATTTTAGAGAGTAGCATTTCAATCTTAGCAATACGCGCCAACAGGTCTTTGGACAGGTACTCTCCCTCTTTCTTTCTAAAATCCATAAACCCTGCAACTGCTTGTTCTGTGATTTGACGGACTGCTGTAATGATTTCGGGAGTAAGATTATCTTCTTGTCCGGTGATTACAACATGTGGCAACTGGATGATGGCTGTAACCAAAGATTCTGATATAGTGTCAATTTGTAGTCCATGCTCTTTTGAACATTGCTGAATTTGTTGGAAGTAGCCGCTAAATTGTGTATTGTCAATCCAATATTTATCAACATTACTCCTGTTAATATCGACCGTTATATCGACTTTTCCCCGTATTAAAAGGTCTGCAAACTGTTTTCGGAAATCAACTTCCAAACTCTTTAATGCTGCAGGTAATCGTAATATTAAATCTAATTGCTTAGAGTTGACTCCTCGCACATCAACATTGATAGCACAGTTTTCATCTCTGTAGGTACTGTTGCCGTAACCGGTCATGGATAGTTGCATAGGTTATTTAAATTTCAAGGTTTCTATGGTCGTCATGGTAATTTTATAAACTTCAAATCTTATGCTTGCGCTGAACTGACAGTAGAAAAAGGCTAATTAAATAAGCAAACCACCCTTTATTCAGTACAATATTCAACAGGTTTTCTCCCCCTGATTCTGCTTGATGATAGAGTTTTTAAGTTTAGAGTATCCAAACCTATAGGTTTAGTGTATCTAAACTTATAGGTTTGGAGTCATCAAACTTATAAGTTTAGTGTTGCCAAACTTATAGGTTTGGAGTTGTCAAACTGAAAGATGGTCAAAAACAGTACCTCTCCCTTCCTGCTAAACCGATATTAAAACAGATTGTTTATGCTTCTGAGTTATTATTATGAGGGCTCAATTCCCTTCAGCCGGTTCACAGTATATCACTTACCGCTCTGTTACTTTTCAGTGCATTATTTTAAAACACAACTCTTTGAGTAAATCACTGTCGTCAGAAGAAACATTGCCCAAACCTTTACTCTTTAAGTCAAACTCCCGTAGCAGCGCCACAGCATTAATCAGTCTGTCGGGACGATATTTCCTGTAAATATTTTCATACTGTTCTTTAAAGTAAGGCTCTGCATTGACCACTTCCCGCATTTCATTGTCTGGAACGTTACCGCCATTGTATTTATACTTTTTTAGCAGACAGTATAACAATGACTTGTTGATTTGAGAGAAGAGGGCATTGATACATAAAACAAAAGGGTTGTCGGCAGGATTGTTTTTGATATAATTGATGATTTGCTGTGTCTTGCGAAAGTTCTTTTGCATCACCGCTTTACTTAATTCAAAGACATTATAATCTTTGCTGATACCAATATTGTCTTCAATATCTTGCAGGGCGATATTTTTACGTTCCCCGAGCACAATAAACAACTTTTCTAATTCGTTGGCAAGTTTAGAGAGTGAATTTCCCAGATAATCGGCCATTACTACAGCAGCATCTTCTGCTACTTTGTATCCCTCGTTTTTAGCATAACTTTTAATCCATGCCGGAATGTGATTTTCATAAAGGATACCCGATTCATAGATTTGTCCTATCTTTTGTACCGCTTTATAAAAACCTGTACGTTTGTCTAAGGTTTTACCTTTACAGCACAACACCAATATTGATGAGGGGTTAGGTTTTTTTACGTAACTTTCAAAGGCTTCAAAGTTTGTAATGTTTTGAGCATCTTTAACAATGACAACATTGTGTTTACTCATCATCGGGTAACGCTTTGCCGTGTCGCAAATCATGGCCGCATTAGTATCTTTACAGTAAAAGACAGATAAGTCAAAGACTTTTGACTCCTCTGAGTGTATTTTCTCTATCTCGTCGCAGATTTTATCAATATACAAGTCCTCTTCACCCATCAAAAGGTAAATGGGTTTGTAGTTTTTATTGCGTAAGTCTGCAATAATATTTTCATACACCACATTAGATTCTTTGAATTGTAGTTTAGCCATAGAGGGTTAATGGTTAGGAAGGTGAAAGGTTAAAGGTGTTGGCAGAACACTTGCAAAGCGCTGTTCATCTTGTCTCTTTTACCTTTGTTTATATGTCCATACAGTACCGTTCTTTCCAATCATTTTAGAGTAGTGTTCCATCAGAAAACTGTCTCTTTTATAACTACCGTCAAGTTGTAAGATGTCTGCCGCAAACTTTGGCTTATCTGTAAGAAGTTCAAAGTTCTTTAAGTAAAGAATAGAATCCTTCGTTCCGGGCTTAGGAATTAACCCTTTGCCATTTTTGACAATAATTGTAGTGTTTAAGAGAGCAGGATTGATGGTATCCTTGACAGTCCATGACCCATTGAGAGAGTAAAGTGTAAAAGGAAGTTTTGCCGTTACCTTAGATACGGCATAAGCCCCAAAGCATCCTAAGGCTCCATTACTGATGTTGCCCTCTACATTGGCAGGTTGGCCGCCAAAGAGTGGAATAGAGGGGGTCATCTCTATTTGTGCCGAACTATAGAAAGTGTATAGTTCTGAAGTCATGTTGTTTAATGTAAACTTAACTGTAGCCAGTGGTTTGCTGTGGACAGTATCTTTACGGCTGATAATAAAATAATCGCCAGTTCTGAATCCTAATAACGGATAACTTATGTAATCTTGATTAATTGCGCTTGTACCTAAAATACCAAGTTCGTAATTAGAAATATTGTGGGTATATTTTATGGAATCGTAATAGAAATCACCTCCGTACAAAGAGTTTGGTATTGGCTTGAAATAGTAAACAGGAGTAATACTTGGTCGGTCTTTGGGTGGATTTTTTGCAAACAGTGATCCATAGAAAAAGGTAATACTGTCCATTTTGCTGATGGGTGGCATGGTGGCTTGTGCTGTGTACATTTCCTGCGTACCGTCTGAATTGAAATCTACCAGTACTTTTAATTGGTAAGTCTCTCCTGCAACTCCGAAAAATGAGGAATCGGTATGAAAGAATCCTTTACGCTTTTGATTTTCAGTCAAAGGCATGTCGTTAATATAAACCTCTGCACCGGAAACAATGGTTTGTTCTGGATTATAAGAACCAAAATAAGGTACAGAGCGGCTAAGTTGTATGGTGTGTGCCGTAGTATCGGTCGTAATGAAGCCAAAGATAATCAACTTCGGTTCTTGATTGTCAGTCGTGATAGTAATATCTTCCGTACAACTAACAATCATCAGTAAGGCTAATAAATAGAGTAAATATCGCATTAGAATGAAAAATTATAGGTTATGGAAGGAACAATGGGGAACAGATAGGTCATTTGAGCCTTTTGTGTACCCGGATTATTTTCATCTTCGGTAAAAGTGATGTACCAAGGGTTTTTACGCCAGTAGGCATTATACACAGACACATTAAGGTCATGTCGCCATTTGGCATTTTTCTTTTTATTAAGTGTAAAGGTTGCAGATAAATCTAACCTGTGATAATCTGGTAATCTGTAACTGTTACGGGCAGAATAAATAGGAACGGTTTCTCCGTTAATGACCATTCGCCCTTCGGGAAATGTTGTAGGCATTCCACTTACGTAAGTCCAGTTGGCAGAAACATTAATACGTGGGGTAATTTCATACATAGCAACAATATTAAGATTGTGAGGACGGTCAGAGATGGCTGAGTATTGTCGATTGAGGTTAACTGTCTCAACGGTTCTAAAAGATCTCGAAAAGGTATAACTTACCCAACCTGAGAATTGTCCTGCTTGTTTACGTATCATCACCTCTAAACCGTAACTGTAACCTTTCCCTTTACGGATGTCTCCATCAATGTTTGTATTGAGTGTAGGTTGGGTATGGTCTTTAAAGTCAACCAGATTACTGTATCTTTTATAAAATACTTCACCCGAAACTTCTATGTCTAATTTCTTAGGAAATAGAGTATGAAAGTATCCTGTGGAAAATTGATTGACTACCTGCGGCTTGATATTAGGACTGCTTGGCACCCAAATGTCTAAAGGTGAACCTGCTGTAGAAACTGAGAGTAAGTGGATAGTTTGTTCGTTTCTTCCGTAAGAGGCTTTGACAGAAGAGTTGTCCGTCAATTGGTAAACGACATTAACGCGGGGTTCTAAAAGATGATAAGTTCCGTAAACATCATTTTTACCATACAGTGTAGAATCTACAACCTCATATTGATTATTAAGGTTTAAAACCGTACGTTGTCCTACATTTCCAAAAAAGGTATAGCGAAGTCCGTACTGCAAGGTTAATTTATTCAACAAAAGAATTTGATGAGAAAAGTATCCTGCTACAGTGAAAGCATTCTGTTTATCCATACTGATATTCATGTTTGAGCCTAAAATATTGGCAGTAATGTCTCCGGGTCTGAAGTTATAGTAATTGCCGGAAAGCCCAAAGCGCAGAGTATGGTTATGTAATATCAAAGAGGTGTGATTTTGTAATCCCCAGTCGGTAATGTTTGATTGCCAATTGGTATTTAGAGTTCCTTTTGTTCCCAAGTCATATCTGTAATCACTGAAAACAGCGGAAGTAGTGGTTGTAAGATTATCGGAGAAGATATGACTCCACTTCAGAGTTCCTGTAGCATTACCAAATAGCATACCGGCAAAACTTGTCCCAAAGTTATCTCGACCGAAGTATCCGGAAAGAGAAATTCTGTCCTTCTTTCCTATAGCATAACTTACTTTGGCATTCAGGTCATAGAAGTGCAGTACAGTTCCTCGCATGGCTTCTATAGGAGATAAATATAGAAACAGGTCTGCATAAGTTCTGCGTCCGGCCACGTGAGCATACAACTTGTGGTCAAGAAATTCTCCTTCTAACTTCAATCGGCTGGCAATTAATCCTATTCCACCGTCGGCACCATAAGGCTTTCCTTCAAATTCTTTAGTTTCCACATCTAACAAAGAGGATAATCGACCGCCGTATTTTGCAGGAATATCTCCTTTATATAAAGTAATATCGCGTACTACATCGTTATTAAAAACAGAAAAGAATCCCATTAAATGAGAGGGGTTATATACCGTAGCATTATCTAATAATACTAAGTTCTGGTCTGGGGTACCTCCCCGAACGCTGTAAGCCGATGTACCTTCTGCTACAGGTTGAACACCCGGTAACATTTGAATTGCCTTAATCACATCAACTTCACCCATCAATGACGGGATTTTCTTGATACTTTTCATTGATAAGTTTTCTACTCCCATTGTTGGTCGGAGCACATGGCTTTGGCTTTGTGAAGTAATCGTTACGGCTTCAATTTCTTGCTCTTGTTCGGGAAGTGTAACATCAATGGTCGTATCTTTTGTGAGTTGTACGGTAATACTTTTATCTTCGTGTCCAAAGTAAGAGTATAAGATTTTGTAAGCACCGCTTTTAGGAATGGTGAGTTGATATGTTCCTTGCGCTGTAGAGGTCGTTCCTTTTTTGATGGATTGTATATAAATTGAGGCTCCGGACAATGAGGCTTTGTCGTCTTTCACTGTTCCTGTGAGGTTGATTTGTGCTGATGAAAAATTGTAAAAACAGCATCCCACAAGTAGAGTAAAAAAAATACGTTGGTAAGTCATTAGTTCTCTTATTATTTGTAGTGTTGACAATAAGAACGCAAAAGTACAACTTTAAATTGAAAGTAGAAACTGAAATATGAGGAAAGGGTAGGAGGCAGGGTTGGAGTATATCAATTCGTTATCTTTTATCAGAAAAGTATATCTTTGCAACCTGCAATTACAACATTTCGATTACATTATTTAAATCTGTGGCTCGTTTCATTACATTGATATTATTCTCTCTCTCCCTCTCTTATCTAAAAGGAGAGACTGCGTTTGTGAATGGAACGCTGTTTCCTGCTTCTAAGAATTTGTCATATATTGGTATTGAAAATCAAATGAGATTTGCCCTGCATTATCAGTATTTGACCTTTGGCAACAGGCTTTCGCAATCGCAATACGGACTGTTTGTAGATAGATTTTTCTCTACTTTACGCAGTGGGGTTGCCTTAGATT
The DNA here is from genome assembly GCA_964450725.1 of uncultured Muribaculaceae bacterium. Classification (GTDB taxonomy): domain Bacteria; phylum Bacteroidota; class Bacteroidia; order Bacteroidales; family UBA932; genus CAYVGO01. The sequence goes on along the minus strand of CAYVGO010000012.1, from coordinate 937 downwards.
TTTTACAAGACGTACAGCTTCAAAATCAATTGCAACGTAGCCATATTGGACTGACGTACTCTTTTAGACTTCAGATTACCGAAACTGCCAACCTTCGATTCGGGCTAAGACTTAATTATACTTTACAACAGTTGACGGGTCGTTATGTTTTTTCTGACCAAATATTATATGACGGTCAAATATTCACACCGCCGGAAACGTCTGCCAATACTCCGATAAAACATAAATTTGCGGCATCTTTCGGAGCATCGTTTCATTCTCCGGTTGTTTTTGCTTCTGCATCCATCAACAATGTATTAAAAAATGCCGAAACATCTTTACTTGGCAATGATATTCCCCAGCCTTTTACTTTGAATATGGAAGTAGGTGGTAAAATTATACTGCAAAATAATCGTAGTCAATTCAATATTTATCCCCATCTTTTGTACGAGTTTTTTCAGAACTATCATGAAATACAAATAGGAGCGATGTTAGAATATTTACCTGTTATTGTCGGGGTTTATTACTCAAAACGCTTGAGTGGCGGAAATTTCATTACAGGTTCGGTTGTTTTTACACAAAAGTATTATTCTATAGGTTATGGCTACAAATTAAACATTTTAGACAGTCACCGTATTTATTTTGGAAGTACACATCACCTGACTGTTCTCGTAAAGTTGCCTTACGGCACACCCAAAAAGCATCGCATCGCCCCATTGGATGCTTTTATTCCCTATTAGGATTTATTGCTGTCTCATTAAAATCGGGACGTTATTAAAAATTAAATAAACATGGCTCATTAAGTCCAAATCGTTCTTTGTCATTTTAGGCTTAATGGACATTTTACGGCTGAAATCTTTGTAAACGTCTATATTTCTTAGTTTTATGGTAAATCAAAGTATATGAATCATTGCTGTCCGGTAAAAATAGAACAGCCATAAAATCTCTTTCGAAAGAG
>CAYVGO010000011.1:37186-46853 GCA_964450725.1 uncultured Muribaculaceae bacterium | reverse complement strand
TTGGTCTGACGAGGTAGTCAAAAGTCAGTTTATTAGAGATTTATCGAATAACCCCACCGCTCGGCGGAATATGTCCAGAAAGATTAGTCGAAAATGTTAAGCAGAATTTGTACCTTTGCACGAAACTCAATAAAATGGATAATTCGTCAATAGAAAAACCATCAGATAAAAGCATCAAATGATAAATTTGTCTATACTGAAAAACCTTACTGCAAAAGAGTTTAACGCAGTGAAATGCGGCTCAACACTTCGCCTAACAGAGATTGGTTCGTCGTTTCTCCTCACAATGATGTGGTTATGTCGTCTTGCGTTTCCAACTATCAACCCTTATTTCGTTAATCATTAATCACTAATTTATAATCATTAATTTATGAATTCCTCCAAAACAAATGTCATTGCTTGGGTATTGATTATTGCTATTTTTATTGCATTCTCAATCGTCAATTCATTTCAAATGAAAAAGCAACAACAAGTCAAGCAACAGCAAGATTCTATACGAGCAGTTGCTGCCGCGCTTCAAAGTACATTGCCAAAAGTAGAAAAAGACAGCCTTGTTGCCACAGATACATCTGCCACCTCAGCGCAAATCATACAAACCAAAACGACAGAAGAAATAACCACCATAGAGAATGATAAACTCATTATTCAATTCAGTAATCATGGCGGACGTATTGTTTCTGTCGAATTAAAAGATTATCAAAACTACTCGGATTTTCAAAAAGGAAACGGTGAAACATTAAAACTCTTCAATGGGGAAGGCAACAATTTCTATGCGACAGTTTATACCAAACAGGATAATTTTAGAACTTCTGAATTTTATTTCGAAAGAAAAACCCAAGCACCTATTCCTAACAATGTACTCAATGTCAGCCAAAGCAGTGATTCCATATATCGACTTTCATACCGCTTGGCTATTCAAGAAAATCAATATATTGAATATAACTATACCATTCCAAAATCAGGATTTGACGTAGGTTTTGAAATAAAGTTTATCAACCTTGATAATTTGTTGATGCCAAACATGGTAGATTTTAATATTTACCTGCAAACCACACTCTTTAGACAAGAACGTGGATTTGATAATGAAAATAATTATTCTACCATTGCTTACCACTCTTTACGCGATAATGATTTCGAAGATTTAGGACGCAGTAAAGAAGATGCAACCGAAGAAGTGACGGCAAATCTCAACTGGATTGCTTTCAAACAGCAATTTTTCTCAACCATTATTGTTGCAGAAAAACAACCGATTACAAACTCTAAATTAGCATTTCACACCTATAGTGGAAAAGAAAACAGTGCAGATGCTCATTTACTAAAAACCTATTCGGCAGAACTGACCGTACCGATTGTCAAAGAACATCCCAACCAATTTCAATTCAGATACTATTTTCTTCCCAACCATTATGAAACACTTAAGAGTTATAATCACAACTTTGAACGCCTTGTACCTTTAGGATGGGGAATTTTCGGCTGGATTAACAAGTGGATTGTTATTCCTATCTTCAACTTTTTAGATAATTATATTCTAAGTTATGGGTTTATCATTTTAATTCTGACACTCATCATTAAACTTGGTCTTTCACCATTGACTTATAAATCTTTTAAATCAATGGCTAAAATGCGGATTTTGAAACCTGAAATGGACAAAATCAGTAAGAAATATCCTAAAAAAGAAGACGCACTTAAAAAGCAACAGGAGTTAAATTTACTTTTCAAACGCACGGGCGTAAATCAGTTTGGCGGATGTTTACCCATGCTCTTACAAATGCCTTTTTTAATTGCACTCTTTAATTTCTTCCCTGCCTCCTTTGAATTACGACAAAAAACATTTTTATGGGCAGAAGATTTATCGGCTTTTGACTCCGTATTAAATTTACCTTTTAATATTCCATTTTATGGTAACCATATCAGTCTGTTTACATTATTGATGGCAATCACATTATTCATATCCTCAAAAATGAGTATGAATAACTCCCCTACGGAAAACTCCATGCCCGGCATGAAATTCATGACACTTTACTTAATGCCCGTCATGTTAGTTGTATGGTTTAATGGATATGCCAGCGGATTGACTTATTACTATTTCTTGTCAAACTTTATTGGTATTGGACAAAATTTGATTATTCGACGTATTATTGACGAAGATAAGTTGCTGGCAAAAATCAACGAACGCTCTAAACGTCCTGTAAAAAAATCCAAATGGCAAATGAAACTTGAAGAGATGGCTCGTAAACAACAAGCACAGCGTAAAAAATAATGTTTTATCTATGATTAACCGCAGTTTTAGAGATTGCTTCGTCGTACCTCCTCGCAATGACGCGGAAAATGGGCGAACCCTTGTAATGACGCCGAGAATGGGTAACCATTGCAAAGACTGCGACCGGTTTATCGTAGAGTGTATTTTTAATTGTAAATCGTAAATTGCCAATCGTAAATCCGTATGACTATTAATATTGTTACCTTGGGGTGTGCCAAAAACTTTGTTGATTCAGAAAAGTTGATGGGAATGCTGGAATATCTCGGATACAACGTTATTTTTGATGCCGATACTTTTACAGATATTGTCATTATTAACAGTTGCGGTTTTATTGAAACCGCAAAAAAAGAATCTTTAGACGTTATTTTTAATTTTGTCAACGCCAAGCGTCAAGGGAAAGTCAAAAAGATATTAGTGTTCGGGTGCTTGTCTGAAAGATACAAAGAGGAATTGCGTTTAGAAGTACCCGAAGTAGATGGATTTTGGGGAGTGAATGAATTGGAAAAAATTATTCAAACATTCATTCCGCTACACAAAAAAACATCTTTTCCAGACATAACTCGCAAATTGACCACTCCTTCGCATTATGCTTACCTCAAAATTGCCGAAGGATGTAATTGGAATTGTGGTTTCTGTGCCATCCCTTCCATTCGAGGCAAGTATATATCCACACCAATAGATAAAATTGTAGAAGAAGGTAGAGTATTAGTGCAGAAAGGTGTAAAAGAGTTATTAGTCGTAGCACAAGATACTACTTACTATGGATTAGATTTATATAATAGACGAGAAATTGCCCAACTGCTTACAAAGTTATCTGATATTGAGGGATTAGAATGGATAAGATTACATTATGCTTATCCTTATCAGTTTCCCAAAGACTTAATTCCCGTTATTCGAGACAATCCTAAAGTTTGCAAGTATTTAGACATTCCTTTTCAGCACATCAATACCACCATTCTGCAAACCATGAATCGACATGTTGACAGAAAGGCTACAGAAGATTTAATTCATCTTTTGCGTCAGGAAATTCCTAATATAGCCCTAAGAACCTCTTTGATTGTCGGGTTACCCGGAGAAACCGATAAAGCATTTGAAGAATTGGTTGACTTTGTCAAAAGTGTACGTTTTGACAGGTTGGGTGTATTTGAATATTCTGAAGAGGAAAATACGCCGGCGGCAAAAAATTATAAAGATAATGTACCCGCAAAGGAAAAAGAGAGACGTGCAGAATATATCATGAAAATTCAACGGGCGATTTCATTAGAACTTAATGAAGCCAAAGTCGGCTTACAATATCGCACAGTCATTGACCGTAAAGAGGGAGAATATTTTATTGGAAGAACAGAATTTGACTCTCCTGAAATTGATAATGAAATATTATTATCTGAAAAAAATCTCGAAATCGGTCACTTTTACAATGTTATTGTTTCCACCGTCGATGAATTTGACCTGTATGGTAAAATTGTATAACCCTTTCTCCAAAGTTACTTATAGAAAGTTATGCAAAAAACAATGACTATAAAAGGCTAATACTCTTTAAAGATATTAATGAGCAGGCAATTGAATTACCTGCTCATTATCCATTACACAACCTTGTTACAAGGTTTTTCCATGACAGGCTTTATACTTTTTGCCGCTTCCACAAGGACACTCTTCATTGCGTCCTACTTTTTTCTCTACCTTTACCGGCATTTGTTTTTGAGGTTCGGCAGTGCTGTTTGTCGCTGTTGCCAAACTTCCTCGTTCTGCTTTAGCATTAACAGCACGTCCGGGAACACTTGAAATAGTACGTTGGGGTGCACGTGTATCTCTTACCAATACTTCCATCCGCAATAAAGAGGATAATATCGAACGATTGGCAGTTTCAATCATCTCTTCAAAGAGTTTGTAACTTTCCAATTTATAGATAAGTAAGGGGTCTTTTTGCTCATAACTTGCATTGTTTGCCGCTTGCTTAAGGTCATCCATTTCTCTCAAATGTTCTTTCCAAAGATCATCAATCTTTATCAATATCATGACCTTTACGAATGTTTTTACAATCTCATGTGAACCTGTTTCATACGCTTTAATCACATTGACGGGCAAGTTATAAGTATGCTTGCCGTCAGAAAGAGGTACTCCCATTTTTTCATTACCGGTCAATGTGGCTTTGTTATCTAAATATATTTGACGGGTGATACGGTGGGCTTTGGCAACCAATTGCTCTACACGTAAAAAATATTTATCTAATATTGCTTCTATCAGTTGTTGGGCAAGTATTTTTTTAGGAGTGTCTGTCCACTCTTTTTCAGAGAAGGGTATTTCTAATGACAAATCGACAATGAGTTTTTCCTGCAATTCTTCCCACGATGCTTGCCCGTAATATTGGTCAAAGAGTATTCCCACATAGTCATGAATCATATTGTTGATATCTATCTCTATCCTCTCTCCGCTTAGTGCATTTTTTCTACGTGTATAGATAACCTCACGTTGTGCATTCATTACATCGTCATACTCAAGCAATCGTTTCCGTGTTCCAAAGTGGTTTTCTTCCACTTTCTTTTGGGCTCTTTCAATAGACCTTGAAATCATTCCATGTTGAATGTATTCTCCTTCTTTATGACCTAACCTGTCCATCACCACGGCAATACGATTAGAGCCGAAAAGTCTCATCAAATGATCTTCTAAAGAAACAAAAAACACAGATGTACCGGGATCTCCCTGCCTTCCAGCACGTCCTCTCAACTGTCTGTCAACTCGTCTGCTTTCATGTCTTTCAGTACCAATGATTGCCAATCCTCCGGCAGCAACCACTTCCGGGGATAACTTAATGTCCGTACCACGACCCGCCATATTGGTAGCAATAGTAACAATACCGGCACGTCCTGCTTCTGCCACAATATCGGCTTCACGTTGATGTTGCTTGGCATTTAAGACATTGTGTTTGATTTTACGGAGGGTAAGCATTTTACTTAGCTGTTCCGATATTTCTACGGAAGTAGTACCGACCAAGACCGGTCTTCCTAACTCTACCAGCCTTATAATCTCATCAATAACCGCTTTATACTTTTCTCGTTTGGTTTTATAAACATAATCAGGTTCATCAACCCTCGAAATAGGTCGATTGGTAGGAATAACCACTACGTCTAATTTATAAATTGACCAAAACTCACCAGCTTCTGTTTCTGCCGTACCGGTCATACCGGCTAATTTGGCATACATGCGGAAATAGTTTTGTAAAGTAATGGTCGCACAAGTTTGTGAAGAGGCTTCTACTTTTACATTTTCTTTTGCTTCAATGGCTTGATGTAAACCATCTGAGTAACGTCTACCGTCTAAAATACGACCAGTTTGTTCGTCAACAATCATCACTTTGTTGTTTATTACTACATACTCTGTATCTTTTTCAAACATAGCGTATGCTTTCAACAACTGCTGTATCGTGTGTAATCGTTCTGATTTAACGCTGTAATCACTAAGCAACTCTTCTTTCTTTAACGCTTTTTCTTGGGCACTAAGGTCACTTTTCTCTAACTTAGCGATTTCATCTCCAATAGAGGGCAATACGAAAAAGTCTTCTTCACCCACCTGTTTAGACAAAAGTTCAATTCCTTTGTCCATCAGGTCAACAGAGTTCATTTTTTCATCAATAACAAAGTAGAGTTCATTGGTAACAATGTGCATCTCTCTGTTATTATCTTTCATGTAATCATTTTCAGTATTGAGCAACAATGCTTTCATACCCTCTTCGCTCAAAAATTTAATAAGCGGTTTATATTTGGGTAAACATTTGTGTGCTCTGAGAAGGGCTAACCCACCTTCTTTTTTCTTTCCTTCGCCAATCAACTTTTTAGCCTCTATTAAGAAGTTATTAGCATGTTCTCTTTGCTGCTTGAACAATTTTTCTACCAGTGGGCGATACTGTACAAACAGTTCATCGTCTGTTCCACTTCGAGACACTTGTCCGGAAATGATCAACGGCGTACGGGCATCATCGATTAAAATGGAGTCGACTTCATCGACAATGGCATAGTGGTGTTTCCGTTGTACCAATTCTTCTGAAGAGGTACACATGTTATCTCTCAAATAATCAAAACCAAATTCGTTATTGGTTCCAAAGGTTATATCTGCACGATAGGCTTGCCGTCTTTCTTCTGAATTAGGTTCATGATTGTCAATACAGTCTACAGATAGTCCGTGAAACATATAAAGTGTACCCATCCATTCACTGTCACGTCGAGCCAAATAATCATTGACTGTAACAATGTGTACGCCTTTACCAGCTAAAGCATTTAAGAATACGGGTAATGTTGCCACCAGCGTTTTACCTTCACCAGTCGCCATCTCTGCAATTTTACCTTTGTGTAATACAACCCCTCCAAAAAGTTGAACGTCGTAATGTACCATATTCCATTGGATAACATTACCACCGGCAGACCACTCGTTTTTATAAATAGCCTTATCACCTTGAATGGTTACAAAATCTTTTTCGGTAGCAAGATATCGGTCAAACTCTGTAGCAGTTACTTCTACTTCCGAAAATTCGGTAAACCGTCGAGCGGTTTCTTTCATGATAGCAAAAGCAACGGGCAACTTGCGATCTAATACTGCTTCAATCTTTTTATCTAATTCTTTTTGAAGGGTTTCTAAGGCGGTAGAACATGTTTCCAAGAAATCAATCACAGATGAGGGTGACTGAGAAAAATAATGCCGAAGGGTTTTTGTACAATTTTCTAAATAGAACTGTTGGGGCAATTCCTTATTGGGAAGATACTCTTTGCAGACTTTGACATAATTGTGTTCCAAGTCCTTGGAGAGTTGGTGTTCCAACTGTATATTATTTAAAGTCTTTAAACTTTCTCCAAGCGGAGTGCTTTCTTGAATACTTTCTAATAATGTTTTAATGCTTGTCAGTTGTTCACTGTAGGCAAGTGTATTTTGATGATCAATATTTTCAAGTTCCTGAAGTTGCTTTTCAATATCAACATGAAGATTATCGGGTAACTGTGATAACTCTTTTTGCAATATTGTCAATTGTTCTTCTTTCGGACGATTGGTATTCAAAAGTAAAAACAAGGTTTGAAGATTATCCTCGGTCAGAGAAAGGGATAAGAATGTTTTTAGTGCACAAATCGACAATTCTATATCTGATAATTCTGTAGATATTTCTTGACGAAGTATGTCTGTTTTTGCTCGTAACTCATCATGAGAAAGAGATGAGAGTTGTACATATTCTTTTAAGATTAAATCTACATAAGGCTGTATTTCTGCCTTGTCTTTTTTCTCTTTAGAACCGAAGAATAACTTCAGTATATTGGAAACAATATCCATATGATAATGATATTTAGATGAATTATGTGAAGCGGCAAAGGTACGAATTTATTTACAATCCAAAGAACGAGGAATGTAAAATAAGGTCATGTCGGTACTTTTAATAGTATTTGATGGTATGTTCTATGATATACTTCATCACCCACTTATTTTTCTCTCTCACGTAAGTATTCTCTTGAATACAGTTCCCTTGATGATCATATTCATAAACAGAGCGTTTTACCAACTGATTATTATGAGTAATAATCGTTTCCATCAATTGTTGAGACATGTTGTATTGATATGTTGTCTTATTTTCTATATTGTTAATGTTGTCGAATTCTATTTGTTCTGAAAGCAATCTATCGTCATTGTAATGAAAAATACGTTGATAGGTTAAATCTTCTCCCGTGTAATGTAGTTCTTTGGTCTTTAAATGTGTAAGCGTATCATAATCGTATTGAACAGAAAGTGTGGGTCGAAAATCATTATCATAACCCTGTTCTTTGATTTTGTTTCCATGTTGATCATAAACATAACTATATCTGCCTATTAAATTACCTTGTGCATTGTAATTGACGGCTTCTATTCTTTGACCCTGTGGATTATATTGATAAAAAATTCGGTGAGCCAATGTATCTTTACCTATATAGACAGAGAAACTTTCTAACCGGTTATCTTCATTGTAGATAGATATCCGATGATAGTTATGTTGCAGTATATTGTTTTTTTTAGTGTAACTATCGTAGTTTAATCTGTTTCCCTTATCGTTATAAGTACTTTTGTGGGTGTAAATAATATCTTCATTATCATATTCAAACTCCTGAATCAACAAACCATTACGATCAAACATGAACGAACTGCAATAACTTTGACTGTCGAAGCAATCTTTTATTTTTTTGATTTTCTTACCCGGCAAATCTACTACCTTGTAGCGTTCCGTAATAAGAGATTCTACCTGACCATGTAATCCCAATTCCTCTAAACTTGTTTGAGATGACTGAGCAATCACAGCAATATGAATACTCAAAAATAAAATACCCGTTAAAATGTATTGACAAATTCTCATATGTGATGTCTACGATTAAAATTATGGCAAAAAGAATTCTTTTTATACTGAAAGGGAAATGGTTTGAGAACGTTTTCCGGTAACCATTGTAGAGACGTTGCACCCAACGTCTCTACAATAATGCCATCTAATGTTTTCAACACATTTTTCGCAAACCATTTCTATTTGAATATATTTAACCTCAAGCAATGAGTATAATCTTCGAAGAGTTCCGAAACCTTCCCCGACAATACAAGTTCTCTGATGATAAATAATGATATTCATCTCTTCATGATTTTAGCGGTATAATCACCCGCTTTGACAGTATAAATACCTTGGGGTAATACAGAAATGTCAATAACTGAAGTTACTTCTTTCTGTAAGGCTAATCTGCCCGATACATCAAAAAAGTATATTAATGCAGCTCCGGTAATATCGATATTATCAAGATTGAGAATGGTGGTTGCAGGGTTAGGATATAATTTCAACACAAAATCATCCTTGCTAACTCCTGTTACGGCTTCCCATTGGGCATATAGTGTTGTGTTTACGGTAACTTTATCATTGTCAAAATTCCACTTGGTGGTAAAAGATGGTTCTTTATACCAACCTAAAAACGTAAAACCTTTTTTTGCGGGATTTACAGGTTTTCTCACCAACTTGTCGTGTTCAACAGTTTGTTGACTGATGACAGAACCACCATTGGTATTAAAAGTGATGGCATAACGGTTAACATTCCATTTTGCCCACAAGGTCATGGTAGAAGTAATTTTGGCAGCAAAGTTCCAAAGAGTGGTTAATCCCGAATTTTTATACCAGCCCACAAAAGTTGATCCGACCTTGGTTGGGTTAGCAGGTTTAGCAATTGTGGTGTTATATTGGGCGGTTACCGACTTTACGGATGAACCGCCGTTGGTATTAAAGTTAATCGTATAACTGTTAATCGTCCACTTTGCCCACAATGTCAGATCCTCTACAACCTTATCGACTGTAAAGTTCCATGCATTGGTTAATTCCGAATTTTTATACCAGCCCACAAAAGTTGATCCGACCTTGGTTGGGTTAGCAGG
>CAYVGO010000011.1:32854-37086 GCA_964450725.1 uncultured Muribaculaceae bacterium | reverse complement strand
TAATCGTCCACTTTGCCCACAATGTCAGATCCTCTACAACCTTATCGACTGTAAAATTCCAAGCGTTGGTGAATTTTGAGTCTTTATACCACCCTGCAAAAATATAATTAGTTTTAGTGGGGTCGGCAGGTTTATTGACACCATTGTTATATTGAACAGTTTGTGAACTTACGGAAGAACCGCCATTGGTCGTAAAATTTACATTGTAAGCATTGACTGCCCATTGAGCATAGAGTATAGTATTTTCTGTAATGGTTACTTCCTGTTCATTGGTATATGGCGTTCCGCTACCGTCAATTGCCGTATTCCAACCGGTAAATGTATGTCCTCTGCGTTCAAAAGTATTTAGGGTTAGTAATTGAGGTACTTTCGTTACGAATTTTTGAGGCAACATACTTCCTTCTGTTGCACCATTACCATTAAATGTTAGCAGACAGCCGCTTTGAATATCTACATCAATGACCACACGTTCTTCATTATAAATAAGATTATAGAGCAAGTCATCGACTTTAATCCGTGTTATCAGTCCCAAATCGTTTCGCTGCAAGTCTGCATAATGATCATACCAGTTTACTTGACCTCCGGTAGGATTTTTTGTTTCTACCAAATTAATACGGTTCATTCCGGCAGACAAAAAGTCTATGAAATGTACGACTTCATTGATATTGGCTTTAAGAGGTTCATAACCTGCACCCAGTTTTTTTGAACGCTCAAAGCGGTCATAAGCACCAATGAGTCGTCCTTTAGCATTTGCCCAATGGTGATTTGCCTGTGTTGCAAGAGATTCTTGACGCGTTGAGAGGAAAAACTTTACGTCAATGCGCATGACAGATAATGAATTGAATTTTGAACCGGGACCGGATGACCAATAATTATCCCAAGCAGTATTCCAATGGTCTGAAACCCCATCCCAGTATCCTTTATTTTGAAAGTTTTTTTGTGTTGCAGTCCAATCCCACCATCCGTCATTGCCATTTAAGTTAGGAATAACATCTTCTCCGGCAGCAGTCACCAGATAAAGTCCCCACCGACGACGTAAATCTTTATTCTTACGGGTATTGAGATAATTGTCGAGAGAATGCGTTACTTCGTGTCCCATAACAAAAGTAAAATAGTCGCCACTTGCACTGCCGGCTCCAAGTTTAGCCTGAATAGCATTGGTTAAATCACCTGCCCATTCATTGGCATTATGTAATGCCCAATCTCCAAAAGTATTCTTTGTGCTATTGGGTGTCCAGAAAAATCCGCCACGACTATCGCCATAAAATTGGTCAATAGATAATAATGCATCAGGAAAAAGTTCTTTGGGATGGCGGCGTAAAAAGTCCCGAATGGTAAGATATGCTGCAGGTTTAGATTGAGCATTGTCTCCTATAGTAATACCATATTCTACAAAAATTTCACGCGCAGTACCTGTCAATCCCATTGTGTTGGCAGTTTGAATACGGCGATCTTTTGTGTCGGGTAAGGCATAGTGCAACATGACCCAATCTTGAACAACAATGCTTGGTACATGGTGCATAGTGGTAGTATTATGTTTTTGATATTTCAAGAAGGGATATTTGGCTATATGTGCCGACAATGCGCTGTAAAGTTGTTCTCGGGCAGCATAAGAGCCGTTCGTAATGATGGACACCAGCCCTGCATTGGCGGCATTAACAGCATTAAGCAGTAAACTTTCATTTGCAGCAAGGGCTGTTCCCAAGTTTGTCGGATTGGCATCATAAATGGCTTCAATATCGGCAATATGTTGTGCAACACTCTTTTTCACACCATAAGCCATGTAAACTTTACCACTATTATGAGCTCCTAAGACGATGTCTAAAACGCCATCGCCATTAAAATCTCCAAAATCAACAATGGCGCCGTCGGTTAAATCTTTTATATTTGGAATGGTACCATCGGGATATTTAAACGATAGTGAGGTTGATGACCCAAGGCCTTTGACCGATACATTGTTCCAATAATAAACTCCACCCCAGTTATCACAACGTAAAAAGTCCATAACGCCATCTTGATTTACATCAAACAAGCGCGGGTAAAAGTTGTATGCTCCTGATTGGATGACTTCAGAACCGTTAATATCAAAACGAGGACTGGATACAGTTCCTTTATTGATATACAGCCGCATGGAAGTTTCACGGGTACCGATAACCAGATCCACCAATCCGTCTCCATTCCAGTCTCCCATATCAAAACGACGGTCTGACAAAACAAAATTGCCATCATTTGTGTTCAAAATATATGAAATATTGCTGCTGAACACCGGAGTACCGGAATTTGCAGTATTTTGATATACCACCAATTGTGACTTATTATCAGCCATAATCAACTCTTTTTTTCCATCACCATTAATGTCAATATAACAAAATGTAGTGCTGCCATTGCCGGAACTGATGTCTATAGAGTTACTGTTTTTAATGGCTACTCCCGGAGCAAAGACAGGATTAGAGATTGTTCCCGTATTGGCATAAAACAAAATATTTTGTCCTGAACTGACTAACAAATCAAGTTTTCCGTCACCATTCCAATCAACTGCACGCGGCACACTCCAACCACTCACGGCAATATCACTGCCATTGGCTTGAACTGTTGTAAGTCTGTCAAACGTAGTAACGGCAACACCGTCTCCACCGTTAGTACGATGGATGTTAATAAACATTCGAGAAGTATAAAACCCGTCTTTTCCATCGGTTATCGTTACTGTAAACGAATCTCTTCCAACGGTTGCTCCGACAGGCGTATAGACAAATGAGCCGTCATTGCTATTACTGCTGACAATTGTTCCGTTTTTTGGTTGAGTAAACCGGTAAACCGATAATGTATCACGCTCCACATCATAAGCACGACATAACACACTTGCCGTTACAAGTGGCACTGAAACATCGCCATCGCTGGTCAACGTCCATACTTTTGGAGCATGATTTGACAACAAGGTAATTACCTTTTCTGCCGAAATAATACCACTATAAATATACACTTGGTCTAATGTGCCCTGAAAGAAATTTGAAACATTGTTTGTTTCGTTCAAACAGCCAATTGTTGAAAAAGGTTTTGAACGTGAACCCTTGATGGCGGTGGTTTTGGCAGACAGTAATCCATCAACATAAACTTGGACTTCACCACTGGTACTGTTACGCGTTAATACAATATGATGCCATTCATTGTCGGCAATACTTTGCTTAGATTTTATTAACCACTGATTGTCTGCAACCAATCCAATACAGCCACTTTCATCAATACTCCCCCATTGTAAGTTGTTAAGTCCGGACGAACCCATCACCGATGGAGCGGCATTACCCACGATGGTACCGACCCGGTCTGTTTTTATCCAAAAAGACAATGACGCAATCTCTCCAAGCGTTGTAGATAGGCTTTCCTTTGTGGACAAGTATTGTGTACTTCCATTCAATTGAATCGCAGAATATTGCTTTCCTGCAACCCATTGAGAGGAGTGCATGTTTTTCATGGAGGCATTATTACTACCTACAACATCGTTAGCCATTGTTACATTACAAATTGACTTAAATTCAGCATCGTGCCAATCAGGTCCTTCGTCAAAATTCCAGTGGCTTACGAGTGTTTGACCAACAGCCAACTGAGATAAGAAGAAAAACAAAATAAAATGCATTAACTTTTCCATATATAACTTTTTTATTTTTTAATCAGATTTGGATAAAACGTTGCATGTATCAGCATTCTTACTTTCTTGAATATTCTTAAAGTTTACTGATATTATATCTAACGTATTTACATAAGGAGAGGTTCTCCGGCTTGATGACATTGCACGATATTGCCCTTGTCAATAATAAATTGAATGCAAAGATAGTAGAAATTATTGACGTTTCTTTGAGAGTGCTTCACTTTTCGCGTATATTCTATGACAATATTTTATCAAGAACATGCTTTTAGCCAATTGTTACAGGATAAAATGCATACTTTGGGAAAGTATCGAAAACTCTCGAAAGTTCCACCGAATGGAGTGAAATGGATAACATGTATATAAACTTAACCTAATAACAATCATTTCCATTGTAATACAAACTTTATAATCTATAATTTTGATTGACGCAAAAAGGAGATATCTCAATTCGAGCAATTAACTTTTATGTCAAAAGAGAGATACCTCAATTCGAGCAATTAACTTTTACATTAAAAGAGAGATACCTCAATTCGAGCAATTAACTTTTATGTCAAAAGAGAGATATCTCGATTCGAGCAATTAACTTTTA
>CAYVGO010000011.1:30621-32754 GCA_964450725.1 uncultured Muribaculaceae bacterium | reverse complement strand
TGACTCAACCCTATTTCTTTTTCTCTAAAAAATCCTCTTGTGTAATTTAGGTTTAATTGGGAACACAAACTCATTATTATGTTTTTTCAAGTTTGCGTTGTACCTTTGCAAACTTCGATATAAAGTAAATCTTAAAAAATAAATTAGCGATGGGTATTGTGTCTGTTATCGGTCGTCCGAATGTTGGCAAAAGTACATTTTTCAACCGCTTGATAGGAATGCGAAAAGCGATTGTTGACGAACAGTCCGGCGTAACACGAGATCGTCATTACGGAGTCTCAGATTGGAACGGAAAAGACTTTACAGTCATTGACACCGGAGGTTATGCTATAAATTCTGATGATGCTTTTGAAGAAGCCATACGCCGTCAAGTGATATTGGCAATTGATGAGTCAGATATCATACTTTTTATGGTTGATGTAACCTGCGGAATTACAGACTATGATGATGCTCTGGCAACCGTGATTAGAAAAAGTAAGAAAAAAGTATTGTTAGTCGTCAACAAGGTAGATAATTATGAGCGAGAATGTTTATCGGCAGAGTTTTACAAATTAGGATTAGGTACTCCTTATTGTGTAAGTTCTATGACCGGTAGCGGTACGGGAGAATTGTTAGACGAATTGGTCAAACTTTTACCTGATACTATTGACGTAACAGAACAAGAACAACTACCGAAATTTGCCATTGTCGGCAGACCTAATGTCGGTAAATCATCTTTGACCAACGCCTTACTGGGAGAAGAGCGTACGATTGTTACCGACATTGCCGGTACAACCCGAGACTCTATCTTGGCGCGATATAACAAATTCGGACACAATTTCTATTTGGTAGATACTGCCGGATTGCGCAAAAAAGGAAAGACAATGGATGACCTTGAATTTTACTCTGTCATGCGTACCATTCGAGCAATAGAAACCTCAGACGTTTGTATTTTGATGATTGATGCCACACAAGGCGTAGAGGCGCAAGACATGAACATTTTCAGTCTGATACTTCGTAATCGTAAAGGTTGTATAATTGCCGTAAACAAATGGGACTTGATAGAAAAATCCACCAACACGGCAAGAGATATGAAAAAACTGATTGAACGAAGAATTGAACCTTTTAGTGATGTACCTATTATTTTCACCTCTGCCACCGATAAGACCAGAGTCTTTGATCTTGTGCAACAAGCAGTAACGGTCGGAGAACAGCGCTCGCAACGTATCTCAACATCAAAGTTAAACGACATTTTACTACCCATTATTGAGGCTACTCCTCCACCAAGCCATAAAGGTAAATATGTAAAAATTAAGTATATTACACAATTACCCACTCCTTTTCCGGCCTTTGTTTTCTTTGCAAATTTACCGCAATATGTCAAAGAGCCCTACCGTCGATTTTTAGAAAATCAGTTACGGGAAAAATTTAATTTTACAGGTGTGCCGATAGAAGTTTATATCCGACAAAAGTAGGTTATGTTAAATATTTTGCACGAAGATAATCATCTGATTATTCTCAATAAACCGGTCGGACAATTGGTACAACAAGGTAAAGAAAGTGAAAATTTTCAACAGGAGCCTTTAGAAACAGAGGTGAAGCAATACCTAAAAGAGACTTACCAAAAGCAAGGAGAAGCATTTATTGGGATTCCTCACCGATTAGACTGCCCTGTGAGTGGCATTGTCGTGATGGCAAAAACATCAAAAGCCTTAGTCAGAATCAATCAAATGTTTCAGGATAAAGTGATAAAAAAATATTATCACGCCATTGTGAAAAATAAGCCTGTTCCACAAGAAGGACTATTAACACATTATTTAGTGAGAAATGAGCGTAAAAATCAGAGTTATGTGGTTGCCAAGTCTGTAAAGAATGCTAAAATAGCACAACTGCGTTATCTGTCTATCGGAGCATCACAACATTACTTTTTGTTGGAAGTAGAGTTATTGACCGGAAGACACCACCAAATCAGGACACAACTTTCAGCAATCGGTTGTCCGATAAAAGGGGATTTAAAATATGGTGCAGAGCGGTCAAACCCAAACGGCGGGATAGGACTACATGCGCGAAGAGTGATTTTTGAACATCCTGTGTCGCACACTACGATTGATGTTATAGCACCCTATTTTGAAAGTGATATTTGGAATCAATTTA
>CAYVGO010000011.1:13099-30521 GCA_964450725.1 uncultured Muribaculaceae bacterium | reverse complement strand
ATGGACAATGCTATTATTATCATTACAAATGAATATTTTGCCGGAACACCCGAAGAATTATCAGACCAACTTTTTGTGAACTATTTTCGGGCACTATTATCTGAAAATTATCTACCACCGGTGATCGCCGTTTACGGTTCCGGCGTAAAAATTTTAAACAATGAGCCTCTGCAAGAATTACTTCAACAATGTATTCAATCGGGTACACAGATACTATACTGCAAAACATGTTTAAACTATTATGATATTGATTTTTCGTCAGGATTAAAGTCGGGTGTTATTGCGACGATGACCGATATTGTACAGTTACAACATAAAGCCACAAAGATTATTTACATGTAATTCGTCAATATTCGTTTACACAATAGAGATACAATGTCGAAATCGCTACCCAAAACACACGTCCATATTACTTTCATATCTAAATAATTACCATGAAAAAAATACTTTTACTTTTACTTTTTACCACCTCTGCATTATTTTCCGTAAAGGCTGAAAATCCTCGATTTAAGGCTTTAAAAAATATGGAAATTTTCAACAATGTCATTCGTGAACTTTCATTGTTTTATGTCGATACGTTAGATTATGACATTTTGGTCAAAGCGGCTATTGATGCTATGTTAAATAAGATTGACCCTTATACCAATTACATTGACAAAGATCGGTCGGACGACTTTAATATGATGATTAAAGGCGAGTATGGCGGTATTGGTGCTTTGATACGAAAAATGGATACGGTGTGTTATGTAGCCGAAGTATATGATGGATTCCCTGCGGCCAATGCAGGATTAGTTTCCGGAGACATCTTGTTAAAAATAGATACGATGAAGAATTTAAATGCAATACCGGTAGAGAAGATTTCCGACTTTTTGAGGGGCGAAAAAAATACGCCGTTGCAATTGGTAGTTCAGCGGGTAAAAACAGGGAAAATAGATACATTACAATTAGTGAGAGAGGTTGTACATTTGTCGGCGGTGAGTTTTATGGATATGTTAGATTCTATAACCGGGTACATCAACTTTAGCAGTTTTACTGAAAATTCAAGTGAAGAATTTAAAAAGGCATTCATAGAACTAAAATCTCGTGGTATGAAAAAACTAATGATAGACCTTCGAGATAATGGTGGAGGCTCTATTGAAGAAGCAGTGAAAATGGTCAACTTTTTTATTCCGCGTAAAAGGTTAGTGGTATCGGTCAAAGGAAAAAACAAATTTACATCAAGTGATTATTATACAACAAACTTACCTTTAGATACAGAAATTCCATTGGTAGTTTTAATCAATAAAAATTCCGCATCAGCTTCTGAAATTGTAGCAGGAGCCTTACAGGATTACGACAGAGCGACATTAGTCGGAGAAAAAACATTTGGAAAGGGATTAGTACAAGTCGTAAGAGCAATGGTTTACAATACCCAAATTAAACTCACCAATGCCAAATATTATATTCCCAGCGGACGTTGCATACAAGCCATAGACTACTCTGTTACTGAAAATAAAAATATTTCTGATAAAGATAAGACAGTATATTACACCGCAAAAAAGAGAGAAGTCTATTCACGCGGAGGCATAGAGCCGGATTTTCATTTTACGGATACAGTAACTTCGTTATTAGCCATTGAATTGTATGTTGATGGGTTATTTTTTCATTATGCTAATCAATACTACAAAAAACATGACAGCATTTCATCTCCCGTACATTTTTTTATTGACAGTACAGAATATCAAAAATTCGTAAGTTATGTTACCTCAACCGATTTCAAATACATTTTTAAATCTAATCAGGAATTAGAAAAACTAAAAAAGACATTAATGCAAGAAGAGCGATATGAATTGGGACAACAGGCTTTCACAATGTTAGAAGAGGCTATTAAACCTAATCCAAAAAAAGATATGGAGATTTATAAAGAAGAAATTTCGCAACTGCTGGCTGAAGATGTTATATTGAGATATTATGGCAGAAAAGGACAAATGGAAAAACGATTGTTTACGGACAAGTCAGTCGCTTTTGGTAAAACAAAGTTTTAAACTCATTTGAAGATTTCCATTTAAAAATTAGGTGAAAAGTTTTATAAAACACATCTACTAAAAGATAGATGTCATCATTACCATAACATTACGAGCGAAATAATGACGCAGTTTTTATTATTTCGTTTTAAATTTATAAATATCATGAAAAGAATTTTATTGAAATTAAGCGGAGAATCTTTACAAGGTAAAGAAAACTACGGAATTTGTATTCGGCAGACAGAGCAATATGTCGAAGATATTATTGAAATTGCAAAACAGGAGATACAGGTTGCCATTGTGATTGGCGGAGGTAATATTTTTCGAGGAATTAGCGGCTCTCAAAAAGGATTTGACCGTGTTAAAGGAGATCAAATGGGTATGCTGGCTACTGTAATTAACAGCATAGCCTTACAGACTGTTTTTGAGCAAAAGCAGATTAAAGCCAAAGTATATACATCATCGCCCATGACTATGTTTGGAGAATACTACGTTCGAGACAATGTGGTACAATACATGGAAAACGGAGGTATAGCAATATTATCCGGAGGAACGGGAAATCCAATGTTTTCTACTGATAGTGCCTCGGCATTACGGGCAATAGAAATTAAGGCAGATGCTCTTTTGAAAGGTACACGAGTAAATGGAGTTTATACCGCTGACCCTGAAAAAGATAAAACTGCGACTAAATATACAACCCTAACCTTTGATGAAGCATACCAAAAAAAATTAAAAATCATGGACTTGACAGCATTTACATTGTGTAAAGAAAATAATATGCCGATTCTTGTATTTGATATGAATGGTCGGGGAAACCTTGCCAAAGTAATTAAAAATCAAACTTTAGGAACACTGATCACTCGATAAGCCAATGTATTTATTACACCCACAAACAAAGTATTATCATCTTAAAAAACCTTTGCGTTTAGAGAGTGGAGAAGCAATAGAGCAAGTAACAATTGCTTATCAAACCTACGGAAAACTCAATGAACATAAAGATAATGTTATTTGGGTTTGTCATGCTTTTTCCGCAAATGCAGATGTAGAAAATTGGTGGCCTAATACGGTGGGTGATGGATTATTGTTAGACACATCTCGCTATTTTATTGTTTGTGCCAATATTTTGGGTTCTTGTTACGGTACTACGGGAACTGACAGTATAAATCCGGCTACGGGAAAAATATATGGAACAGATTTCCCACAAATCACTGTCAGAGACATGGTGAGTTGTTTGGATATATTGCGCTGCCAATTAGAAATACGTAAAATATTTATGATTATCGGCGGTTCTATTGGAGCACAGCAAGCATTGGAATGGACAGTACTTGTCCCCGATTTGTTTATAAATGCCGTTTTATGCGTTGCCGGTGCACGTACTTTACCTTGGGCAATCGCTTTTAATGAGGCACAACGCATGGCTATCGAAGCAGATCCGACATTTAAACTTAACATCCCACAAGGCGGTGCAAACGGAATGCGGGCTGCCAGAGCCGTAGCACTAATTAGTTACCGCAGTTACCAAGCCTTTAACACAACGCAGAAAGATGATGATGACAATAAACAACATCAGTTTAAAGTACAAAGTTATCAGCGCTATCAAGGAGAAAAATTGGTCAAAAGATTTTCAGCATATAGTTACTATAGATTGTCGGAAGCAATCGACAGCCATAATGTAGGAAGAAATAGAGGTGGAATAGAGATGGCATTAAAAAAAATTAAGGCGAAGGTGTTGTGCATAGGAATTGATAGTGATATTTTGTTTCCTGTAGAAGAAGTAAAAGCGATGGCAACCTTTATTCCCAATGCCATCTATAAAACCATACATTCAGCATTCGGACATGACGGATTTTTAATAGAAACAGAAACTCTGACACAGATTATTCGAGAAACATTTACCATGAAGCAATAAAAAACTTCTGAATCTTGAATTGTTTTCTTACAACTATGATTATCTTTGTAATCAAGTTTTGAACTTATGGTTAAGTAAGTTTCACTTGACTTTAATTGACAAGTTTACTGTACAATGAAATACTTAGATCTTAAAGGCAACCATAGTTTAAGAAAATTCAATTCTCATAAATATTGATGGCTGACTGTATTTTACAGGAAATCTGGATTATTTGTATCCATTTTAGAGGAAGAGTTGGTTGTATTGAAAAAAGAAATAGAATAGTCATGAAAGTTCTTCATATGCCAATAATGATTATCAAATCAGTACAAAAAGAAAAATTATAATTACTCTAATATATTTACATCATGAAAAAAGTTTATATTATTATTTTATTTTTACTGCCGGTTACATTGACTTATGCTCAAAAGTATGCAGTAATTGATTCGGAATATATTTTCGGTAAAATGCCAAAATATAAATCGGCACAAGAACAAATAGAAAAGATTGCGGCACAATACCAAAAAGAGGTTGATGATGCTTATGCTGCAGTAGATAAATTGTTCAAAACGTATCAGAATGAGAAACCTCTGCTTACGGAAGAAATGAGAAAACGCAGAGAAGATGAGATTATTAACAAGGAAAAAGAAGTGAAAGAATTGCAAAAAAAATACTTTTCTCCTAATGGTGACCTATCTAAGAAAAGAGAGGATTTATTAAAACCGATTCAAGATCAGGTATTTAATGCTATTCGTGAATATGCTAATGAAGGAGGATATTCTGTAATTTTTGATTCTGCCAATAATAGTACCTTAGTTTTTGTGAGTGCAAAATTCGACAAGAGTGATGACATCCTTCGCAAAATTGGATTGTAATAATTTTTGTAACATTACAAAAATTATTACCTTTGTCAAATTATGTAAAAACAATACTATTATTCATTCGTTTATTTTATGAGAAACATCAAAACCACTCTAACTATTTTTACGCTGTTATTCATTACAAGTGTACTTTCTGCCCAAACATTAAAATTTGGACATGTCAATAGTCAAGAAATACTTCAAGTAATGCCTGAAAAAGATTCAGCGGAAGCCAAATTACAATCTTATGCCAAAGAATTGGAGGAGCAAATGGAAACTATTCAGGTTGAATATAATAACAAATTGAATACTTACCAACAAAAAAAATCAACGTGGACACCCGCAATTCTTGAAATTCGTGAAAAAGAATTGATTTCTTTGCAGCAACGCATTCAGGAAACCCAAGTTGCACTTCAACAAGATTTACAAAAACAACAAAATGACCTAATTAGACCTATCATTGAAAAACTAAATACGACAATACAAAAGATAGGTAAAGATGGTGGTTTTATTTATATTTTTGATGTAAGTAACGGTGCTGTAACTTACTTTGATACAACACAAAGTATAGATGTTACAGAGTTAGTAAAAAAGGAATTGAAAATAGGGGTTTCTAATGTTGCTACTCCGGCGGCGAATACAACCGGAAATTCCACAGCCCCAAAACCTATAAAAAAATAACGATAATTGGAACGTTGGATTTTTTCTTTCAGCAAAATCCCATCTATTCCTTGAAGACAATTTGATTCATTCTTTTGTATATAAATACACTAAAGAATGAATCGTTGTAAGAATTCTACCGGAAACAGTCCCAAAGTTGAAGTTACTTTACAGTACTCAATTGGATAATAAAACACGAACATTCGTTGGGATTATTTTTATAGATCACTCACTATCAGATAAATAAAATTTATAAGTTATGAAAAAAAATATTATTTTAATTATTGCACTAACTATATCACTTGCTGTTACTGCTCAAAAGGTCACAAAAATAGAAGTTACGACAAGTGCAGATGTTATAACTACACTAAATAGTTGTAAGGAGGCTGGTAAAAAAAATCGTTTTGGAGCAAAAGATTTTGATGAGACAACAGGTAAAGTTACATTGTGGAAAAATTATGGGAATGAGGGTAAGATATTAACAATAAGTATCACAACTGAAAGATTAAAAGATTTAACAAAAATAGTATTTACGTTACCACACCTTCCAGCAAATATAGACTCATATCCACGCTACATAAAAAATGTGATAAAAAAATTAGATTTGCCGAACATGATAGTTGGCGAGTATTTTACAGATATAGAATAAAATAAGACATTTGCATAAATGCTATGTAGTGTGGTGATTGATCAATAATTTTAAATATGATTTCAACCAATCTTACCCACGGCCTAAATAGTTTTAATATCATTAAATAATGAGGTGTTTCGTAAATCAATGAAACACCTTTATTGTTTTAATCTGACTAAATTCATAATATAATCAAACTTACTGACGGATGAACCAAAAATTACCAACAATAGGAATATTTGACTCAGGGGTAGGAGGATTATCCATTTTACAGGAACTTGTAAAATTAAATAATCAACAACATTTTCCACCTTTACTTGTAGAGTATTTTGCGGACAATGCTTTTTGTCCTTATGGCGAAAAAACTGAAGAACAAATTTTAGAACGGGTAATTGGAATTGTTGACTTTTTTGTAGATAAACATGTAAACATTATTGTTTTGGCATGTAACACAGTTACTGCTGTAGCTATCGAAACTCTAAGAAAAAATTATCCATTGATTAAGTTTGTAGGCATTGAACCGGCAGTAAAACCCGCCGCAGAACAAACTCTCACTAACGTTATTGGTGTTTTAGCGACAAAACGTACATTAAACAGTGCTCGCTTTTTACAAAAAGTCAAAGAATTACCGCCAGAGGTTATCGTTAAAACTTGTATTGGAACGCATTTAGCTACAATGGTAGAAGAAGGTGAAGAGAACTCTATAGCAACCAGAGAATTGCTATCAGCATATATTACTCCTATGTTGTACGATGGAATAGACCAACTGGTACTTGGATGTACACATTATCCTTTTTTCTTACCCATTATTCGACAGATTCTACCTTCGTTTGTAACCATTCATAATCCTGCACCTGCTGTTGCAAAACGTATTTTGTCGCTCTTAGATATTCCGATTAACGTTCAATATCAGCAACAAGGTATTATTAACGTTTATACCTCAGCCTCATCTTTTCACATGGAAATGCGTTGTCACACAATGGAATTTCCGGAAGAAATAGTCTGTTTTTATCCCAACACGCTAATTTCAACATTTAGTAAATAACACTATGACTGTTATTGTTATTGGTGCCGGCGCCTCTGGATTGCTGTGTTCAGGTATACTTGCACAAAGATACTCTTGTCGTGTTATCTTACTGGAAAAAATGGAAAAATGCGGTCGGAAAATTCGTATATCAGGGAAAGGACGATGTAATATTACAAATTTGTGTTCACTGGACGATTTCATAACTCACATTCATGGTGGGCAACAATTTATTATACCTGTGTTACATCAATTCTTCAACAACGACTTATGTCATTTTCTACAAACCATTGGTATTGAAACTGTCGTAGAACGAGGAAATAGAGTATTTCCTAAAAGTAATAATGCTTGGGAAATCGCAGATAAATTAGAGCAATGGGTAAAAAAAATGGGAGTAAAAATTTTGTATCAACATCAAGTAACAGAACTTGTAACCATTCATTCACAACAGATTAAATCGGTGAAAGTGAAAACTCCGAAAGGAAATACAGAAATTTTCGGAGATAAATTTGTCGTTGCCACCGGAGGAAAATCTTATCCGGCAACAGGAAGTACAGGAGATGGTTATAAGTGGTTAAAAAATGTAGGGCATAATATTATTCCTTTACGTCCCTCTTTGGTAGGTTTAATTGTACCGACATTGTCCAAATATAAATTCCGTCAGTTGACGTTAAAAAATATTGAAGTAACTTTTTGCATTAACAAGGTTGAAGAAACATTGCGCGGAGATATATTTTTTGATGCAAATGTGATGGGAGGTCCTATTATTCTGAAATATAGTAGAAAAATTGTGGATGCGCTACGGGAAAAACTGCCGGTCTGTATTGATATTGATTTAAAGCCTGCGTTATCTGTTGAAAAATTAACTAATAGAATCTTACGAGAAATTGAAAATTACAATATCACCAATTTTTCAGAATTATTGCGAAAATTATTACCATCACCTCTCATTGATCTTTATTGTGATTACGTCCAAAGATCAAAATACTTGAAACTATCAACATTAAACTCTCAAGAATGGATAAAAACAGCCCAAGCATTAAAAAAAATATCTTTTGAAATAAACCAAACTGAAGGATTTGAGAGAGCCGTGGTTACGGCCGGAGGAATTGATACTACAGAGGTAGACAGTTCTACTATGCAATCGAAACTGATAGATAACCTTTATATTGTTGGAGAAATTTTAGACATTGATGGCGATACAGGAGGATATAATTTACAAATGGCATTTTCAACAGCACATTCCGTAATATTAAAGCCAAATAATACTAATAAATATTAAAAATGAGTTACAGGGATAATTTCAATGTATCTTTGCAAATTAATCTATGGAAGATTTTATTGAAATAAAGCCAATAAAAAACATTTAAGGTGGTTATATTCAATGCTTAATAATTAATATATGAAACGACACACAAATTTTATTTTAGTTCTTGTTTTTGCTCTAACCTTGACAGGTTGTGAGCAACTAAATTCTGATAATTGGCAATGGGAAAAACCTGCAGATTGGAGGTTACCTCTGTTATCGGACTATTCCGCTGTAATATTAAATTATCTTCCTGAAGGTAGATTAAATATTATTGGAAATACCTTGAAAGATTTACCGAATAATGAAGCACGAGAAGTTTTAACTGCAGGGTTAAGTAAACTTACTCCTCAATTTATAGATACAGTTTTTACTGAAGTAACCAAAGGTAAAATTAGTGATTTTAAATCTCACCAATTAATCTCGGCAGACCAAATTGGAAACTTAGTTAATGAGATGGTGGGTGAGGTTGAGAAACAAGAGAGTTCTAAAGTATTGCAAGATTTTATTGGGGTCATTGATGCTTTAATAAATGAGTTTGAAGATAGCAGTATTGCCAAAATTGTGGGTGATTTAAATAACACTCAGTGTGACAATAAAATTTCAGATGTTGCAATAGACTTGGCTGATCTTTTAGGTGATAATAGTGAGGCTATTTCTTCAGGAACTTTGTTTATTGATATTAACGAAAATACTATCCCATTTGAAGTTGAGTACAAGATCATTTTTAAAGGCGATAACGATGTTGTAATTAAATCGGAAACTTTAACTTTAATGCCTAATTCGAAAACTGATACTAAGTCTGTAAACTTAAGTGCAAAGGAAATTCTTCAACTTAAATCATTTAGCGGAAACATAACCGGACGTGTTACGAATCTTACCAAAGACAATTTAACTGATTTTATAACCGGAAAATTAGTTGCCGGAGTACGTGTAAAAATAGAAACAAAAAAAGTATTGATCAGTTTCTAAGCAGATATTATTTATTCAAAGTTCATTGTTATGTATAAAAAAATTATAGTACAGATCTTCTTTGTATTTTTTGTTTTACAAAGTTTTGCAATTTCAGACCACACGCTTTACTTCATGAGAGACCTACCATTGGTCAACACTTTAAATCCGGCATTTCAACCCAAAAGAGGAACTGTATATGTAGGTTTTCCGGCCATTACATCTACTCATTTTTCGATGGAGTTGTCGCCCAATATCAATCTATTTAAAGAACCGGTTTTTATTGATAAAGAAGTTCGCAACTTAAAACAACATGAAAATATAGGATTTGCCTTTGGAGCAAGATTGATTGATGTTGGAATTATGATTAAAGACAATATGTATTTTACACTTGGAATAGAAACAAAAGCAATTGGTTCTGTTTCTGTGAATGGAGATATTCCTAAGTTAGCAATATTGGGTAACGGATATTTTGCCGATAAAAACATTCCGGCTAATTTTGATAATACATTTGGAAATGTATCAGCATATCATGAAATTTCTTTAGGATTTTCAAAACAGATTCTACCTGATGAATTGACTGTTGGGGGTAATTTGAAGTATCTTCTTGGAGTTGCTAACGCTTGGGTGGGATTAGATAACGGTACAAACTTATATACAAATCCCAACAATTTCGGATTACAGTTTTCGGCTAATCCAAAAGCAAATATTGCGATGCCCTTAGGACTCAAAAGTCAATCCAATATTGAGTTCCAGTCAATATTGGATTTGTTTGATACAGACAATTTGTTAGATATTAATAACTTAATCCAACCACAAGGACATGGTCTTGCTGTAGATTTAGGAGCATCATGGTCTGTAAGACAAACCAATAAAAAGTTGAATATCAGTTTATCAATTTTAGATTTGGGTTTTATTCATTGGACCAATAATTATAATGTTCAAACAAGTAGTGGAAAGCCTGTAGGTGTTGATTTTACTGGTGTTGACATAAATGACCCTTCTGATGTTTTTAATTCATTGCTAGACTCTCTGACGAATGTAAAAGTTGATGGTGTGTATAAAAAACAAACTACCAGACTTGCAGGAAGAGGATACTTGGGAGTAAACTACTCTATTTGGAAATACCTAAACGCCGGATTTTTATTCGGACTGAATAGTTACAATGGCGTACGATATGACCCATCTTATACTTTTTCTATTAATACGCAAAACTTCATGGTTAATCTTGCGGCAAGTTATACTATCAAAAACGGAAGATATGATGATTTAGGTATAGGGGTAGTATTCGGACGAAAATATTTGCAAGTACATCTTTTGTTCGATAATGTTATTCGATTGGCAAAAACAACGTCAAAATTAATGTCAAGTTCTAATTTTCAAGTGGCTGATGCGGCATTTGATTTACGCAGTTTCAATTTCCGCTTTGGAGTAAACTTTTTATTCGGAAATAATGGAACAGAAAAAAAGATAAAACAACAAAAACGAGAAATGAGGGAGGCTGAGGCCATTGAAAAATTGAAGCAAAAAGCCAGCCAATCTACAACTCCGGTTACACCTGTTTCAACGCAATCTGCGACTTAGAAATCATTTAACGTTTTACATTTTCAATTATATAACTTATGAAACCTACACTTTTTGTTTTAGCGGCCGGTATGGGAAGTCGCTATGGAGGATTAAAGCAGATGGACGGATTGGGACCTAATGGTGAAACCATTATGGACTATTCCATTTATGATGCATTGCGTGCCGGATTCGGAAAAATAGTTTTTGTGATACGTCGAGATTTTGAAAAAGAATTTAGAGATGTTTTCACTTGCAGATTTGGAAAAGATGTAAAGGTAGAAATGGTTTTTCAAGCGATAGAAAATATTCCGGCTGGAATAGTGTATAATAAAGAACGGACAAAACCTTGGGGTACAAATCATGCTGTAATGATGGCAAAAGAAGTGATTAAAGAACCTTTTGCTGTCATTAATGCAGATGATTTTTATGGTAAAGAGGCATATGAAGTAATGGCAAATTACCTAATACAACTCAAAGATACCAAAAATCATTATTGTATGGTAGGTTATGAGTTAGGAAATACTCTCTCAGACTCCGGATCTGTTTCCCGCGGTGTTTGTACTACCAACAATGAAGGATTTTTGACGAATGTAGTAGAACGTACTCACATTGAAAAAGGAACAGGAGAAGCATTGTTTAAAGATGACGCAGGAATAATGCAACCGATATCATATACTACTCCAGTTTCAATGAATATGTGGGGATTCACTCCGGATTATTTTGACCATTCTGAAAAAATGTTTATTGATTTCCTTCAAAAAAACGGAGAAAATCTAAAGTCTGAATTTTTTATTCCTTTAGTGGTAAACAACCTGATTCAAAGTAATGTTGCCAAAGTGAAAGTCTTAAAAAGTAAAGCTGAATGGTTTGGTGTAACCTATAAAGAAGATCGTCCTGCAGTTGTTTCCAAAATTAATGCCTTAGTGCAACAGGGAGTTTATCCGTCATCGTTGTGGAATAAATAATGCTTATGCAATATGCGATTCTTGCTCGTTACTTTCTGCTCGCTTTTATTTTCTTGTAATAATGGCGAAATTTTAGAAAAAGAACGCAATACCATCAGACAAAACTTGGAAACAAAAAAGTGGGCTTATGCAGAAGATGATGGTGTGTTTTATGTACGTCATAAAAATGTATTGTCCGAAAATCCAGTTTTGTTAAATAACGGAGATCAAATTTGCATTCCATTTTATCTAATGGCTACATATAGTGGAACTATTTTTTATACTAATAGCAAGGCACAAGCAGAAGCAAGTAATCTTGGTAAAGATGTAGCAACGGATGAGCCACTATGTGTACGTGTAGGAGGTGGACAACTGATGGAAGGCTTCGACAGGGCGTTACAATTTGCAGCAATTGGTGATAGTGCTGAAATTTTCATAACATCAGATAGAGCCTACGGTCAAAAAAACTTCGGAAATATTCCGGGAAATACCACAATTCGTATTATTATGTTATTATATGATCCAAATACAAGTCAAGATTAAAGAATGAGTACATCAAAATTATCAATGATATGAGTAAAAAAATAAATTTAACAGTCTTATTGGTTATATGTATTTTGGGTGGTTGTGCTCAGGTGGTTAATGATTCGGGAGAGAGTATAGAGATGAAAACTTTAAATGCCTTTGTTCAAACCTATTATTCCGGAGCAGAGTTAATCAATCCTCAAGATACTACGCATGGATATTTTCAATTTATTTTAAGGGGAACAGGTGGCGGCAGTATACCCAACGATAGTTGTCAGTTAGATTTAGATTATAATGTGCATGTTCCTTCCGAAATTCAACGTATATCGAAAACTACAGTTAAACAAAAAGCAAAATTATATGGATTGTTCTCTTATGAGCAACACTATATTCCCGAAAGACTATTTAAAGAGCAAATTCGGGAAAATATACTTAATGTCATCAAAAAAATGAATGTGGGAGATAGTTTGATTCTTATTTTACCTTCACGGCAATGCAATACCGGAGGAACTTTAAGAGTAAATACGAATAATTCAAGTACACCTTTGATTTATGGCATTACATTGAAAAATATAATTATAAATCCTAAACAAACTGAAGAAAAGACAATGATCGCTTTTAAGAATCGTTATAATGATTCCATATCAAACACTAGTCGTCATTTACGAGAAATAGATACATTACCGAATTTTTACATGCGATATATTGATACTACGGAACGTAAAGATACTACCACTTTAGTATCACAAGATACTAAAACCATAACCGTTGAATATGCCGGTTATTTTACCGATGGATTTATGTTTGACAGTAATATTAATAAGTTGTTAGTAGAGAAAAATCCAACGATAGATACTACTGCACAAACCTTTATAGACAACAACCTCAAAAAAGGGAGTTATGTTTATTATACAGACAGTACAAAAGTCAGTTATATTCAAGGTTGGCACAAAGCATTTCAATTTTTGAAAAAGGGAGATAAGGCCGAGTTTTTCTTTTCGTCAGATTATGGATATGGAAAATATGGCAATACTACTATTTTCGGTCATACGCCTTTGCGATTTTATATTCATGTCAAAGATGTCAATTAATTTATGAAAAGATTACTTATTTACTTATCTATTCTTTGTGTAATACTATTGTCATCGTGTGCAACAGAGTTTGAAAAATTATTGAAGAGTAATGATTATGCCAGACGTTACAAAGAAGCCTATCGCTACTATGATAATAAAAAATATGAACAATCGGCGGCATTGTTTGAAAGCGTGATAGCCTTCTATCGTAATACTCCGCAAGACGACAGCATTCAGTATTATATTGCCGAATGTTTTTATGCACAAAAAGATTACGTTTCAGCAGAGCATTATTACACTACATTCAGTCAAAATTTTTCACGTAGTATTTTTACAGAAACCGCTGATTTTCGGTCAGGGAGATGTAGTTACAATATGGTTCCTCGTACAGAGTTAGATCAAACGTATGCCTACAAGGCCATTGATGCTTTTAATTTATATATCTATAAATATCCTAACAATCCAAAAACACAAGAATGTAGAGATTTTCTTGCAGAATTATCTGCACATCTTGCAAAAAAATCCCATAAGTCTGCCCAATTGTATTATCGAATTGGAGAATACAGAGCGGCGTTTATCACTTTTAAGAATTGCTTGAAAGATTTTCCGGACAGTAAATACAGAGAAGAACAACTGTATTACTCTTTACTTTCATCCTTTAAGTTAGCAGAAATGAGTATTTTGGATAAAAAGCGGGAGCGTTATCAATCTGCTGTTGATGAATATCTTAATTTAATCAGTGAATATCCGTCAACCAAATATCTAAAAGAGTCAAAACGGCTTTTTGACAAAGCCACAGCAATGCTGAAAAAAATGGAAAACTTAGACTAAATAATTTTCACCTGCTTAAAATAAAAAGGTTGTTCAAGATTTAGAACAACCTTTTTTAATTTTCAAGAATAACACAGCCCAATTGAATGTTCAAAAAAGCCGAAGCGAGGAAGGTAGTCATGAGTACTTCTTTGCTGCAATGAGTGCTAAGTTGTCAGATACTGTCCGGTATAACTGTCTTTACACTGTTTTAAGTCTTCGGGTGTCCCTTTAAATACTACATTTCCGCCGCTGTCGCCACCCTCTTTTCCCAAGTCAATGACATAATCGGCAGAACGAATGACATCAACATTGTGTTCTATAACAATGACTGTATTATTGTTGTTGATTAAAGCATTAAATGACTGTAAGAGTTTTTTGATGTCGTGAAAGTGAAGTCCTGTGGTAGGTTCATCAAAAATAAACAACGTGTGGTGTTGTCGGTTTTCTTTGGTAAGAAAATAGGCTAACTTTACCCGTTGACTCTCTCCGCCACTAAGGGTATTGGTATTTTGTCCTAATTTAATATAACCCAAACCTACATCTTGTAAAGGTTGCAGCCGCTCGGCGACTTTTGTTGCCGCACTCTCTTTCTGTCCTTTAAAGAAGGTGATGGCTTGATTGACCGACAGGTTGAGTACATCGGCAATATTCAACCCTTTGTATTTTACTTCCAAAATATCTTTTTTGAAACGCTGTCCGCCGCAACTTTCACACGTCAGTACAACATCTGCCATAAACTGCATATCTATCCTTACCGTACCTTCTCCCTGACATTCATCACAGCGTCCGCCGTCAATATTGAAAGAAAAGTGAGAATGTCCGTAATGGTTACGTTTAGCATAAGGTTGCTCTGAATAGAGTTTGCGTATTTCGTCGTAAGCCTTGATATAAGTAACAGGGTTAGAACGTGAAGATTTTCCGATAGGGTTTTGGTCAACCATTTCTACATGCTGTATCTCAGACAAGTCTCCGGTCAATTTATCAAACTTTGATGTACGTTGTACAGAAATATTAAAATGACGACACAACGCCGGATAAAGTATCTCTTTAACCAAAGAAGACTTACCAGACCCGCTGACTCCTGTAACCGCAGTCATGATTCCGAGCGGAAAACTGACGGTAATATTTTTAAGATTATTGATTCTTGCCCCTGTCAATGTTATCTCAAGATTAGATGTTCTCCGCTTGGGTGGTAACTCTATTGACTGTTTACCTAACAAATAAGGTAAGGTTAATGTATTGGGGTATTTTTCTTCGCTGTACTCTTCGATTTTACCGGCAAATACTACCTCTCCACCCTGCTCTCCGGCTAAAGGTCCAATATCTATAATTCTATCGGCCGCCCTGATGATACTTTCTTCATGCTCTACAACCACAACAGTATTTCCCAAATCACGCAAGGCTTTCAGTACTTTTATCAACCGTTGTGTATCGCGAGGATGTAATCCTATGCTTGGTTCGTCGAGAATATATAATGACCCTTCAAGGTTACTTCCTAAGATGGTTGCCAGATTAATGCGCTGACTTTCTCCTCCCGACAAAGTATTAGATAACCGGTTTAGTGTTAAGTATGGCAATCCTACGTCTAACAAATACTGTAGCCGTAATCTTATTTCGGTCAATGCTCTTCCGGCAAGTTGCTGTTCATAAGCCGAGAGTGAGAGATGCTGAAAAAAGTTGTACAACGTTTCTATGGGCATGCTACAAAGTTCTGCGATATTTTTCCCACCTACCTTTACACACAATGCTTCTTGTCTCAGTCTTTGTCCGTTACAGACAGGGCAAATGGTTTTTCCTCTGTAACGTGCCAGCAAAATCATGGATTGCATTTTAGACTTTTGGGTTTCTAACATGGTAAAAAATCCGTGAATCCCTCTGTAGTTTCCGTAACCGTTCCACAATCTCAGACGCTGCTCTTCAGTAAATTCAATATAAGGTTTATGAATAGGTATCTCTATGGTTTTAGCCATATCAATCAACTCCTCCTTATAAAACTTCATGGTCTGACCTTTCCAGCATGCAATAGCGTCTTCGTAAATAGTTAATGAAGGATTAGGAATCACCAAGTCGGGGTCAATGCCTAAGACCATGCCGAATCCGTCACAATTGGGACAACTTCCTAAAGGATTATTAAAACTGAAAAGATGAGGAGTTAAAGGTTGAAAAGATATACCATCCTCTTCAAAATGAGCAGAAAAAGGGTATAAGTTTGTATTATCATAAATCTGACAATATCCTCCGCTTTGATTGTATGCTGTTTGCAAAGAGTCTGCAAGTCTTTGTCTCAGTTCATCATCATCTTTTTTCACCGCTAACCTGTCCACCACCAAGTATAATTCTGTTGCCGTCTTTAGTTTTTCTCGCCATGTCTCCGTTTGCAGTACCTCTTCAATCCGGAGAATTTGTAGCGTATGGTCGTCGCGTAATGCCACTCTTGAAAATCCTTGTGCTACCCACTTGACACTCTCTTCTTCTAAGGATTTCCCTGTTGGTATAGGGGTTAATATGGTGATTTGCTGTTGGTCAAAGTGTTCTAAAGCATGATTTACAACATCTGTTACAGTAAATATTCTGATTTCTTTACCTGTTTTTGGAGATATGGTATGTCCAGTACGGGCAAAAAGTAGTTTCAGGTAATCATAAATTTCGGTGGACGTACCGACTGTTGAGCGCGGATTACGCGAATTTACTTTTTGTTCTATGGCAATAGCAGGAGGAATACCGGAAATGCTATCAACTTCAGGCTTACTCATCCGTCCCAAAAATTGCCGGGCATAGGATGACAAACTTTCGACATAGCGTCTTTGTCCTTCCGCAAAAAGGGTATCGAAAACAAGGGTTGATTTTCCTGAGCCTGACAAGCCCGTTACTGCAATAAGTTCGTTATTAGGAAAATCAACGTTAAGGTTTTTAAGATTATGTACACGTGCCCCGCGAATAGAGATATATTGAGAACTCATAAACAAGATTGAATTAAAATACAAAAGTAATGAATTAAGTGAAGGTATGAAACAGAGAAAATCTTACGACAAAACTTTTAAATATAGAAGGGAACCAGAATAAATCTAAAAATGGTTTGTGCGAATTTTCAGGCGAAATTTCTTGAGTCAAATTTCCGACGGGTCGCAGATAAATTTCTCTCAGGTCGGAAATTTATCTGCGACCCGTCGGAAATTTA
>CAYVGO010000011.1:0-12999 GCA_964450725.1 uncultured Muribaculaceae bacterium | reverse complement strand
CCGTTGAAAAATTTACGTCAAGGCGTTCATAAGATTCTTTTTTTACTTAATACATTATATTTCAGCATGTTGAGGGATGTTCTTTTTAGACATACAAAGTTAGCCTCGCCCATACTTACGACAACTTTTTTTTGTAAGGTGAGATGCTAATGACTCTGTATCAAAATAAATGTACCGACAAATGAATGTTTTCACTCATTACCTTATGCTGGCAACCACTTTTTTGATGTCTTTGAAGGTAAATCTGTAGATTTTTTGTATTTCATACACCCATTTCCAGTTGGGGTAACACAGTTGAGGAAGAGCAATAGACAGAATTAATCCCCATAACCCTAAGTTGTAATGTAGGAATATATATAGTAAAATAAGGGAAACGAAAGACAACACAATAGATGATTTCCAGAAAGGAACTTGATTATCTACCAGCAATAAGTTCGATGCAAAAGAGTGATGATTGATTAAAAACAGTGAGAGTGCCAAAGTCAATAACGGCAAAAGAGGTAATAACATCGTATTACTTTTCACTAAAGTCAGCACCCAACTTCCGCAACCAATCAGTACAGCCATGCCGGCAAAAGACATAAGATAATAAAACAACATGCTTTTGATATACAATCGCTTGACACCCTCATTATCATTATTAACCCTAAAGTAATTCATGCGAGGATAATATGTTACAAACCAAACTCCGGCAATAGCCATCACAACGTCAATGATTTGCCTTGTTAATCCATAAGAGGCTATAACAGTTAAAGGAAGAAACTGTGAACTGATAAGTACAGACCCTTTCAAGATGATATATCCGGCAACGGAGGAAAGTCCTAACTTGATAGAATTTGATGAAAAAAGTTTGATGATTTCTTTTTTATTATCGGCTTTTGCTTGTTGTAAGTTCTGTATTAAAGAGGGGTTGTAAAATATTTTATAACACAGATAACGGTTAACAGGTACGGAAAGTATTAAACCTATCACCATAGAGAGTAATCCTAAATGGTTGACCACACAAATGGCAATAGAGAGAATATAAATCAATTGAGAAATTATAGTAATTTGTTTATGTCGCTTGACTAATCCTCTCCCCATCAACAAAGCATCGTAATAAAAGGTGTACATTTGATATGCCGACAAGAAAACATATCCTATCCATGCTATATAAATAAGGGTTGCATCTTGATGAAGATACTGAGTTTTCAGCAGATAGTGAATGTGAAGTGTGGCTATAGACAAAATGACGAAATAGAAGAAAGCGGCATAACGGTAGTAACTACGCATTGCCAAAATAACTCCTTTTAACAAGTTATAGTTGATTGATTTTTCTTCTGAGGCCTTTACGTAACCGGTTTTGGATAATTCCTGAACACCACTGAAAATGTAGGTAATATTACGTGTAAAACTATTGGCAAATCCGAAGTCTATGATTAACAATAATGACCCGTAGGTAATAAATATTGTCCACATTCCATAGTCTTCTTTTGAGAGATAACGTAAAACAAGGGGTAAAACAATGACTGTAGATCCGATTCTGAAGAGAGTAGCAAAGAAATTCCACGCCGCATCAAATCTTGTGATATTCATGTTGAGTGATTTTATTCAACAATTCACCAATTTCTTTGGCTTGTCCTCTTCTTGTAAAAGGTTGTACGGTAGAAGGATTGTTGAGTTTATATTCTCCTTTTAGGTAATTATCAAAGAGCAAGTCTATCACTTGTCGCATTTGTTCTTTGTTATCATAATCAATAAAATAACCTATCGGGTATTTTTTCATCAGATTACAGACTTCTCCCTCCGGTGCTTCTAAGGCTATCAGCGGTTTTTGGGTAGCAATATATTCATATATCTTACCGGTCAAAAATATCGGGCTTCCGAACAGCGGAGAGGACATCAGCAAAGGGTGGTGTGCAGACTGTAAGATGGAAATACATTTATCGTGAGACAAATATCCATGAAAAATAGTGTGGTCAGATAACCCGATAGATTGTATTTCTTCCTTGACTGCAGCATCAACCCGTCCTACAAATTCTAATCGGAAATTGCTTTTAAATTGAGGTTCTTCATTGATTTTTTCTACCAACACTTGCCAAAACTTGGAATTATTACGTTTCGGAAAAAGAACTCCACTATAACACAGAGTAAAATATTTTCGTAATTCTATTGATTTTTGCGGAAAATCCTGTTCGTCATAACCATTCAGTACCACTTCAACCTTTCTACCTCCTATCTGTTCAAACTCTTGTTTACAACCATCGGTTACCGCAACTACACAATTGGCTGTTCGTAAAACTTTTTTTTCTTGGGATTTGTATATCTTATCTATAAAAGGAAGCAGGTTCAACTCCTGATAATAATCTATTCCAGTCCATGGGTCTCTAAAATCTGCAAGCCAAGGAATATAATGCTTTTTATGTATTTCCATAGCAATAAGGTGCATGCTATGTGGAGGTCCGGTAGAAATGATGGCGTCTATCTTTTTGGATTGCAGATAACGGTCTAATACTTTTACAGATTTTCTTTTCCAAAAGATTTTAGGGTCAGGAACACACAGATTGCCTCTCAAAAAGAATGCAAGTTTAGTTTTCCATGTAGAGGTTTTAGTATCCTGAGAAAAACCGGCTGAACCCATACGTTCAGATTTTTTCTTCCGAAACAACCATCGAAAGATGTCATAAGGTTGCCAAATTGTAGAGGTCAATACCTCAATTTCTGATGAAACATCTTCTAATAGGGTTTCATCAACGTTAGGCATTTCGGGATTAGAAGGTGTATAAATTATCGGTTTCCAGCCATACAGCGGTAAATATTTGGACATTTTCAGCCATCGCTGAACTCCGGACCCCCCTGCTGGAGGCCAATAATAAGTAATGATTAAAACTCGCTTCATCAGTAAATATTCTGTGATTACTGTTGGTTAGTAATTATGATTTACTGTTTGATAATCCTGAGTATTTGACAATCACATCTATCATCCCCTTCTTAATTACTAACCTTACTGATTACTGCCCTACTCCGGTAAATCCAATAAATGCCATTGCCAAAATACTTGCAGTCAATAAGGCTATAGGAATACCCTTCATACGCTGTGGAACGCGACTTAATTCGAGGTGCTCCCGTATTCCGGCAAAAACAATCATTGCTAAGCCAAAGCCTATAGAATTCGCTATTGCAAAAACTACTGATGGTAAAAGTGTATATTCTTTTTGTACAGCCAATAAAGCAACTCCCAGGACAGCACAATTAGTCGTAATTAGAGGTAGAAAAATTCCCAATGACTGATATAATGATGGACTGATTTTTTTAAGAATAATTTCCACCATTTGTACAAGTCCGGCAATCACTAAAATAAAAGTTACCGTCTGCATAAACTTCTCTATTCCTAAAGGTACTAAAACATAATATTGTATCAAATAAGTAACGATGGTTGCAATGGTCATCACAAACATCACCGCCCCGGACATTCCTATAGAAGTAGGTACCTTACTTGAGACTCCCAAAAACGGACATACCCCCAAAAACTGGGA
This sequence comes from uncultured Muribaculaceae bacterium, assembly GCA_964450725.1. Classification (GTDB taxonomy): domain Bacteria; phylum Bacteroidota; class Bacteroidia; order Bacteroidales; family UBA932; genus CAYVGO01. The sequence continues at coordinate 9,484 of CAYVGO010000011.1, read as the reverse complement.
TAACAAAATATTGTTAGCAAATACGGCAACAACAATAATTAAAATATATTCCATAGACTACGATTTTTTAGATTTAATAATATTAAAAAATACCATAAGATAGGCTAATGCCATAAATGCTCCGGGCGCTAATATAAACACCAAAACGCCATCATGTTGGATAAACTGATAACCAAAAAGGGAGTAGTTTCCAATAAGTTCCCTCACGGCGCCTAAAACAGTTAAAGACAGTGTAAATCCTATACCCATTCCTAATCCGTCAAGTGCAGAATCGGCAATATTATTTTTAGAGGCAAAAGCTTCTGCGCGTCCCAAAACAATACAGTTTACTACAATCAGAGGAATAAATAAACCCAACGTTTTATGAATATCAGGAACATAGGCTTGCATGAGTAAATCCACCACGGTTACAAAGGTTGCAATAATAACAATATATGAGGGAATACGGACATTCCCGGGTATCAATTTTGCTACAGATGAAATTACCATATTAGAAAGTACAAGTACAAACATCGTAGCCATACCCATACCAAAACCATTAAGTGCAGATGAAGTGGTTGCCAAAGTAGGACACATTCCTAACATGATGACAAAAACAGGATTTTCTTTAAGAATACCGCGTGTTAATATAGATAATTTATTCATATCAGATTTTATTAAATTTATTTTTTTCACTCATAAAACAGAGGTAGGCTCGTTGTACAGCATCACAAAATGCCCGAGAACTGATCGTAGAGGCTGTAATTGCATCAATATCTCCGCCATCTTTTTTCAACGTTATTTTTTCCAATCCCTCTTGTTTTCCGACTGTAGCACCACTTACGGCAAAGTCTTCATCATTTTTATTATTCGCTGAACTATTACGATATTTGGGGTTGATTCCATTAAACACTGTACTAAACTTATGTTTTTTCTGATCAATTTTATCACCCAATCCGGGAGTTTCTTTATGAGAAATAACTGATGTATTATAAATCGTACCCTCAGCCGTAAAACCCACCATAATCTCAATTCTACCACCAAATCCTGCTTTGGTAAATGTTTTCACGGCAACACCAACTAAATTACTTTGTAAATAAACAGGATACAAAATAAGTGTATCATTATCAACACTTACTTTTATTTTATTATCCATTGGATTAGAATCAAACTTCGGTAAAACTTCTTGTAATGCCGTAATTTCTTTTTTTAGATTTACCTCTGCTATAGTGTTATATGTGAGTCTGTCAACACCAACCAATAACGCTGTAGAGATAAATGTAATCAAAGATAGCGTTATCAGCATTTTTAAATATAGAGATGATTTATTTGTCATAGTATGATAATGTTATTTTATAATCCAAAAACGCGGGGTCGAATATATTTGTTAATCAATGGAGTTGCAGCGTTCATTAACAAGATAGCGAAGGACATTCCTTCTGGAAAACTTCCGAAGCAACGAATCACTACAGTTAAAATACCAATACCTACACCATAAACTAACATTCCAACTTTACTCATCGGGGATGTTACATAATCTGTAGCCATAAAAATAGCACCCAACATCAATCCTCCGGCAAACAAATGATAAAGAGCAGGAACATAATGTGTTGGATCGTACCAATGAAGTAGTGATGTAAAAATTGCAACCGTCAGTAGAATAGATGCTGGAATATGCCAACTGATCACACCACGAATAAGTAAATAAATAAACCCTAACAATAATGCAGCCACCGATATTTCACCCAAAGAGCCTCCGATATTTCCCATAAACATTGAGAATAAAGATAATCCCTCCACATTTCCTTGTTGCATTAAACTTAAAGGAGTTGCACCTGTAAGAGCATCGGTATAATGAGTTGATAATACTTCCGGAACAGGCCAAGTGGTGAGTTGTGCCGGAAAAGAAATCAATAAGAAAACTCGTCCTACCAATGCAGGATTAAAAGGATTGCTGCCCAAACCGCCAAAACTTAATTTGGCAACTCCAATAGCAACTAAACACCCTAATAATATAATGCCCGGATGCAAGTTTGAAGGTAAATTAAATGATAGCAATAAACCTGTAACTGCCGCAGAACCGTCATAAATGGTTATAGGGATTTTCATCACAAATTTTTGAACAAGCCACTCGATCAATACACAACCCAATACTGATATGAGTACAACCGTTAAAGCCCCTAATCCGTAATAATATAGTGCAACTGCAAGTGCAGGAAGTAAAGCAATCACAACATCATACATCAGTCGTGGAGTTGACAAATTACTTTTTAAATGCGGTGCCGCAGAAATTGTTAACATAATATAGTGTAAATTATAAATTTAAAAAGTTGTTATTTTTTTTGTTCACGAATTTGTTTTAATGCTTCCATGCGTGAAAGCCTTACAAAATCTAACAAAGGTATAGCCGAAGGACATGTATATTGGCAACAGCCACATTCAATACAATCCTGAGCATGATTATGTTGCAAAACGTCAGTTTTTCCCAGTTTCATCAATTTTGCTAATAAATAAGGTTCTAAACCCATTGGACATGCCCCTGAACACTTGGCACATCGAATACAAGGCATTGCAGGAAGACGCTTTGACTCTTGGACATTCAACAATAATATTCCTGAAATACCCTTTGTGACAGGTAAATCTACATTCGCAGTGGCTTTTCCCATCATTGGACCTCCTAAAATTACTTTTCCGGTATCATCATGTAAACCACCCGATTGTTCTATCAATTTCCTGATGGGAGTTCCTATTCGTACTCGGTAATTCGCAGGATTTTGCAATGTTTTGCCTGTCACTGTAACTACTCTCTCAATCAGTGGTTTATTTTTTTGTACCGCCTCATAAACAGCAAAAGTAGTGGCTACATTTTGAACAACACATCCTACATCGATTGGCAAACCTCCCGATGGCACTTCTCGTTTCACAATCGCTTTAATTAATTGTTTTTCACCGCCTTGAGGATACTTGACTTTTAATGGTACAACCGTGATGTTTGAATATTTTTTTGATAAATTACTTAAATGTTGAATGGCATCTTTTTTATTATTCTCAATGCCTATAAATATTTTATTTACATTTAATGCTCGACCTAATAAGGTTGATCCCAGTAAAATTTCTTCTCCTTTTTGCAACATCAGTTGATGATCAGACGTTAAGTAAGGCTCACATTCCACTGCATTAACCAACAAGAACTCTGCTTTTTTCCCTTCTGGAAGGGCTAATTTTACATGTGTTGGAAATGTAGCACCACCTAATCCTACAATTCCGGCTTTAGCAATTTTTTGACGTATTTCTTCAGATGAAAGTGTAATATTTTCTACCAATGTATCTGACCTGTCTATTTCAGGTAACCATTCGTCACCCTCTATTTGTAGTGTAATACATGGTTTTCTTATCCCCGTTGCGTCACAAATTTCGGAAGTAATATTAAACACAGTGCCTGAAAATGGTGAATGAATTGGTGAAGATACAAATCCTCCCGCCTCGGCGAGCAACGTTCCCACCATCACTTTATCACCTTTGGCAACAACTGACTTTGACGGTGCTCCCAAATTTTGCGACAATGGAATAAGGATTGTTTTTTCCTGACATTCAAAATTTTTTATTGCTACAGATGCAGACAATTTATACTCCTGCGGGTGTACACCTCCTAAGGCGAATGTTTTTAACATAGTATATTGATTTCTATTTATTTAATGATTAATTCAGAATCACTACTGATTTTTTGTTCTATATAAAGTTCAACTTCTTCCTCACTTTCCTCGTTTTGTTTTTTGCTTGACATGACCGTTTTTGATTTATCTGTCATATCAAGATATAAATTAGACATTGCCAAATCCTCAATACTCAGCAACGAATGACTTTTTAGAAAAAATGATGATTTATCGGCATATCCGGAGGCATACATTTCACAAGCATTATTCATTTTCACACTCAAATTTTCTGTATAAAGATCAATAAGCACAACGGAAGCATCTTCAAGACTAATGTTCACATTACCGGCAATAATGCTACCCTTATATTCAGAAACGCCCTGTACTTTTACATTATATTGAGAAAAATCATTTCCCTCTAAATTTGCACAAATCGTTGCATTACCAAATCCAAAAATATCTGTAATATTTTTCACAAAAAGATAAATCGTATCACTTTTGATTCCAATTCCCAAGGAGTCAATAAAGTCAGATTTATAATTTGAAGTCAAAAACAAGGTAGAATCTTTTACTTCTATGCTGATAGATTTTTGTTCTTCTTCCGTAAAATAGGCTGTCAATGAGTCTCTGAGAAGATTTTCATTTTGAAAAATTTTATAACAATAATTGCCATTTACCTCAATCTTATGAAATACCTCCCAATGATCAAAAATACGAACATATTTTTGCTTGGAAATACTATCTTTGATTGTTTCTACATTTACGGTTATTGAATCAATACTTTGTCCAAATAGTGCAGAAACTCCCAAAAGTGAAAAATAGAGAAAACTTATAATATTATTTTTTTTCATCAACAAATTACTTATAACAGTATCTAACACAACTCTAAAAGACATCATCCAAAATTACCCGACAACTATAAAATGCGGAATGCAAAATTACTGATATTTTTTTATACTCCAACTATATATCGGAGTATTTTTCATAGACAAAATACACCTTAGAATAAAGAGACTTAGAAACATTTAATCATTGAAGATCTTTTCTGGTTACAATACTTGAAAAATATATTAATTGATGCTTTGGCAAGCAATAATACAAATTATTAACAGATTAAAGACTGTACATTTAAGAATGTTGGTTTATTAATTTTTACTAAAAACACAGACATACGTTTTTTTAACGAAAAAAATATGTATTTTTGTCTTGATTTCTCTTATTTTGTACCGTAAATAACTTATTCTCAATTCATAAACAATGAAATTTATACACTCTGCTTATCGACTTTATGTTGAAGGATTCAAATCCATGACCATAGGCAAAACTTTATGGGCAATTATTCTCATCAAATTATTTGTGATGTTTGTCATTCTTAAAATTTTCTTTTTCCCTAATTTTCTCAACAGTAAATTTGATTCTCCGGTAGAAAAAAGTGATTATGTTCGAGAAAAACTTATCTTACAATAAATCTTTAATTCTATTTCTAAAATTCTAAAACACTAACAACATGGACTTTATTTATGATTTTGACCTTGTCAACTGGTCGCGATGGCAGTTCGCTTTAACTGCCATTTACCATTGGTTATTTGTTCCCCTGACATTAGGAATTACTTTCTTAATTGCTATTATGGAAAGTATTTATGTAAAAACAGGTAACGAAGAATGGAAGAAACTTACCAAATTTTGGATGAAAGTTTTCGGTATCAACTTTGCCATAGGAGTTGCAACCGGTATCATCTTAGAATTTGAATTTGGTACCAACTGGTCTAACTACTCTTGGTTTGTAGGTGATATTTTCGGAGCACCCTTAGCCATTGAAGGCGTTATGGCTTTTTTTATGGAATCTACGTTTATCGCCCTCATGTTTTTTGGGTGGAACAAATTAAGTAAAAAGGCACATTTGGCAGCATCTTGGCTAACGGCAATAGGTGCCAATTTATCTGCTCTTTGGATTTTAGTAGCAAACTCTTGGATGCAGCGTCCTGTGGGAGTTGAATTTAATCCGGACACCGTCCGAAATGAAATGACAAATTTCTGGGATGTACTTTTTTCACCATTAGCCATCAGTAAATTTACACACACCGTAACTTCGGCTTATGTTCTGGCTGCCATTGTCGTTATAGGTATCAGCGCTTGGTTTTTATTAAAAAAGAGAGAAGTACTTTTTGCAAAAAGAAGTATTGCCGTTGCTGCAACTTTTGGTGTCATTATGTGTATCATGACGGCTGTAACTGGAGATATATCCGGTAAAAACATGGCAGAATATCAACCTATGAAATTTGCCGCCATGGAAGGTTTATACAAGGGTGGCGAAAATCCTCCATTTGTCTTGATGGGTATTCCCAACAGTAATAAAACCGTAGACAACCAAGAACCTGAATTTACGGTAGAAATACCTGTACCCGGTTTATTAAGTTTGTTGTCAGGGAAAGATACAATTCCGGGCATTGAAGACCTTATCAAAGGAAATCCGGCAATGGGAATATTGCCTGTATCAGAAAAAATAAGACGTGGGCAAGAGGCAAATAAAACATTACGAGCTTACAACGATGCTGTGAAAAGTAAAGATCAACTTGCTATAGATTCGTTAAAGCCATTATTCCAAAAAGGCAGTGCTTTTTATGAAAATCAGTTTAAATATTTCGGATACGGATTTGTAAGGGACCAGGACATCGAAAAATTAGTACCTAATATACCTATGGTATTTTATAGTTTTAGAGTAATGGTTGGATTAGGAATATGGTTTTTATTTCTTTTTATTTGGATGCTTTATGCCGTTCGCAAATCAAACATTACACAAAATCGCTGGTTACTACGTTTAGCCATTATTTCTGTACCATTGGTCTATCTTTGTTCTCAACTGGGATGGGTTGTAACCGAAGTTGGCCGTCAACCATGGATTATTCAAGATCTCATGCCTACATGGGTAGCGACTTCACATCTTGCTGTAGAATCTGTACAAACAACATTCTGGATTTTTGCAGTATTATTTACAGTCTTGTTGATTGCAGAATTGCGCATTATGTTTACGCAAATTAAAGCAGGACCTAAAATCGAAAACAAATAAAAATTAGGAGATAATATTATGTTTGAAACATTAGATATTTCAGTTTTACAGCATTATTGGTGGTTTTTAGTATCACTTTTAGGTGCTTTGTTGGTTTTTTTAATGTTTGTACAAGGAAGCCAGTCCTTTGTACTGACGTTACCGGGTAACGAACAAGAAAGAACCTTATTAATTAATACAACCGGACGTAAATGGGAATTTACGTTTACAACATTAGTAACCTTTGGCGGAGCATTTTTTGCATCATTTCCATTATTTTACTCTACAAGTTTTGGCGGTGCATACTGGGTATGGCTATTAATATTGTCAACCTTTATTCTGCAAGCTGTTTCTTATGAATTCAGGAGTAAGTTGAATAACTTTTTAGGGAAAAAAACATACGACTGGTTTTTATTCCTTAATGGAGTTTTAGGTCCTATTTTGATAGGTACGGCTGTCGCTACATTTTTTACAGGTTCTGCATTTTCTGTTAACAAAATGAACATTACCGAAATATTCAATCCTGCGGCCCAAAGCGTTGCAATCTCTCAGTGGGAAGGAGCAGCGCATGGATTGGAAGCCGTTTTAGATTGGAGAAATCCTTTATTAGGATTAGCCATACTCTTTTGCGTACGTATTTTAGGTTTACTTTATGCTATTAATTCAATTGACCACAAAGATTTGGTAACAAAATGTCGTAAAGCATTATGGTTAAACACCGCTTTGTTTCTTGTATTTTTCCTAACATTTGTAGGAGTTGTTTTGACTATGGATGGTTACGGAGTCGACCCTACCACTAAAGTTGTTTCGATGGTTGAATTTAAATACTTGAACAATTTCTTGGAAATGCCCATTGTGTTATCCTTGTTTTTAATTGGGGTTTTGGCTGCACTTTTCGGAATTATCAAAACTCTTTTCAGCAATGTTTACAGACATGGCATTTGGTTTACCGGCATAGGTGTTGTATTTGTTGTTTTATCAGTCTTTTTATTAGTCGGCTATAACAATACAGCATATTATCCTTCTTCATTTGGAGATTTTTCTTCTTCGTTAACCATTGAAAACAGTTCCTCAAGTCATTTTACATTGACAGCAATGAGTTATGTATCGCTTTTAATACCGTTTGTATTGGCATACATCTGGTGGGCTTGGCGTAGCATTAATAAAAAGCCTATGACAACTTCAGAACTTAAAGAAAAAGACGAACATATCTATTAACTTATAAAACTCAACACTATGACATATTTATCGCAAATCATTTTATTTTGCAGTGTTCCCGTCGCCATTTACATTGCATTAAAAGTTACCCACATGGTAATTGCTAAAATGGAAAAACGTTGGAAAAAAGAGTAAGTAAATAACATTAAAGAAAAGAGGTTGTCTGATCAAATAGAGACAGCCTCTTTTTTTCTTTTGTAATTTGTAATTATAACCATTACCTTTGCATGTTTTCAGAACAAGTGTATTTTTGTAATTCTATGATGTATTTATTGCACATTAAGGATTTCTTCTCACTTAATCATATCAAATTATCATTAATCTAATAATAGCATTATCTCTATGAAATTTAAAATCCAAAGTTCGGAACTTTTAGAGCACCTATTAAATGTAGGAAAAGTTGTTAATTCCAGACCATCATTATCCATTTTAGAAAACGTATTATTATCCATCGTAAATGATACTACGGCTACACTTTGTGGGTCAGACTTAGACACTACAATGGTAACGACACTCACTTCCATATCAGTAGAAGAATCCGGCGTTAAAAAAGTCTGCATTTCGTGCAAGAGATTAACTGACATTATCAAAGAGTTTCCCATACAACCTTTGATTTTCAGTTTAAATGAAGAAACATTAATGCTGGAAATTACGTCAAGCAAAGGAACATATAACATTCCGGCCTTTGACGGAAACGACTACCCTACTCTACCCTCTTTAACTTCTGATCATCAAACAATTAGTGTATCTTCGTCTATTTTTCTGGAAGGTATAAACCGTACTCTATTTGCTGCCGCAAGCGAAGAATTACGTCCTATTGTTAACGGATTAAACATCAGTACAAAAAGCGGAATGGTAACATTTAATGCCACAGACTCACATAAATTAATTTCTTATAAAAGAAATGATTTAAAAGTACAAGATCAGGGAGATTTTGTTCTACCTAAAAAACCTGCTGCATTATTAAAAACACTCTTACAAAAAGATGAAAGTTCTGTCAACATCAGATGGGACAGAAAAAATGTAGAATTTTCCACTTCTGTATTTCAATTATATAGTCGTCTTATTGAAGGAATTTACCCAAATTTTGAATCTGTCATCCCTCAAAACAATGACAATAAAATTGTGGTCGATAGATTAGAAATACTATCATCTTTGCGATTAGTATCACAGTTTTCACCTATCGGCACCAATCTTATTCGATTAGAATTATCTGATAACAGTTTAGTGATCTCTGCACAAGATTTAGATTTCTCTCTTTCTGCATCAGAACGTGTTCATTGCGTGTACGAAGGCACATCAATGCAAATAGGTTTTAAATCAACTTTATTAATGGATATTCTTTCCAATTTAGTTACTACAGAAGTGGAGATTAAACTGGGTACTCCGGATACATCTGCCATCATTATCCCGAACGGAGAAGATAAAGATATTGAAGAAACCACGTCTATCGTAATGCCTTTGATGTTGGGATAAAATCTAAGAAAAATATATTGGTATTCATCCGACACTTTTTACTTCCAAATAGTGTCGGATGTTTTTTATTTGACACTTCTCGTCGAAGAATAGTATCGGCGTAGCCCTCCGC
>CAYVGO010000010.1:19004-52976 GCA_964450725.1 uncultured Muribaculaceae bacterium | reverse complement strand
CACTTCTCGACAATTAAGCGAAGCCAAAATCCGGGTTCGACTACGCTCACCCTCCAGCAAGTGTGCCCTGAGCAAAGTTCTGTTCCCTGAGCGAAGTTGAAGGGTAGTGATTGAGCAGAATGTATTTCATTCTACATTACCTCCTGTCATATAGTTTGAGAAACTGAAGAATAGCATACCGAGAACTAAAATGCAAAAATTCTCCGATTTCTTTCTGATTCAAATTCGTACGATTTTGTAAGTCTTTCACCATCTTCAAAGTGTATTGAACAATAAAATCTTTAGCACTTATCCCCGTAAGTACCCTTACCGTACAATTCAAATCAACGATACTTTTCAAATTCATTTTCCGTCTGTAAAAATATAATGGTTGAGGTCCGTGTTGATGTACTAATTCTGTAAAATCATCTAAAAATGAATTTTGCGTCAAGTTACGTTCAGGAAAATCTTTCCAGTTGATGCTTTGTATTTTCTCTTTTTCCAAACGGCTATCTACTTTAGAAAAACCTGTGGGTGTTAACAGCATTTGCTCTATATGAGCCGGCAGTTTAAGTACTCTGTCTTTCATATTTTCCGGAAGGGATTTGTATATGAAAACATGGTTAAGGTCTATGAGTGTGTATGGCATGTTTCAAAATTAATCAGGGTTACATTTCTCTGCAAAAATAAGATGTATAAATTTACAATCCAAATAAAATACAGAAAAATTATCACTAATCATCTTTAGAAAGTGATATTATAAAATTATAATAATATTAAATAAATCTATTTCGTGATATTTCAAAATAGAAATACCACTAACAATCTCTATAAAGTGATATTATAAAATTATAATATCATCAAATAAATCTATTTCGTAATATTTCAAAATAGAAATAGCACTAATAATCTATATAAAGTGATATTATAAAATTATAATATCATCAAATAGATATATTTCGTGGTATTTTAAAATAAAAATAACACCAATCAAGTCTATTGAGTGATATTTCAAATTAAAATATCACCCAACGAAACAATGCTGAATGTTTGTACTTCTTTTCCAACATCTGGAATGAAAATTTTTGGGTAACGTATAATACAACAAACCCCTCAATTTGATTGAGGGGTTTGATTGTGTCGGATACCACCAAAAGAAACTATCTTACAATAGTAATTGTGGCATTGTATACTTCTTTTTTGCCATTCTCAGTATAATGCACCGAGACAATGTAAGTACCGTCTGATAATGTACCGCCGTCGAACTCTCCGTCAACCTGCTGATAGTTCTTTTGGCTGTAAACCATTACTCCGCTGCGGTCATAGATATAAACCTGTACATCGGAAACAAGATCCTCTTTCCCTGACCACAAGAATTGAAGGTAAAGACGATCATTCAATCCGTCGCCATTTGGGGTAACCACATAACGGTCATTGCCCGATTGGCTATAGGTAGAGTATTTGGCATAAAGCGTGATTTCTAAAGCAACGGTATCCAATTTTTCGGAAGGAGAGACGAGACGACCGTCACCCATAAACCAGCCCAGAAAATCATAGTAACCATGTGTTGGTGTGGGTAAAGTGCCATAAGATGAGTTATAAAGTACGGTCTGACGGTCGGGAGACACTATCCCACCGGAAGCATCGAAAATAACCGTAATCTCACGCGCTTCCCAAAGAGCATACAACGTATGTTCTTTGGGTTGTTCGACCATAGAATGACCCTCTACCAATGTCAATCCGGCAGCGTCAAAAGACCATCCGGCAAAAAGATAACCTTTGCGTTGAGGAACCGGAAACTGTTGGAAATATTGGTAGGGACGGTACTGCTGTACAAATATTGCGGTATCACCCTCACCACCGGTTAAATCCAAAGTAACAGAATATTTCCAAATGCCATAAAGCGTATGTTCAACATCCGTTCCGGGTAAACTACCGACAATAGTGTTAGAATCTACCGGGGTTAAACCTTCAACATCCAAACTCCAGTACAAAAATTCTGCTCCTTGACGAACAGGAGTTGGAAGATTTCCGTACCGTTGTCCGCTCACAACAGTAACCGGAGACAAAATGTTGCCATTATTTACATCCTCAAAGTTGCGATCAAAAGAAACCTCAAATTGAGCACCCTCTCCTATCGTTACATCCACTGAAATGGTTGATCCCAAGTATTTCAAAACCACAGGATAGGTTCCTAAAGTCACCGGAACCGAGGTCAGCGCATCATCTAAAAGAGTTCGATCCTGAACCGATAAGGCAACCGGACTTTGGGTATTTAAATGGTAACCTCGGGCAAAGGAACGAAGAAGCAGCAGAGAGTCGGAAACTGGGGAAGACAATTCTGTAGTATAAAGGGTAAAGGGACGAGCAAATAAAATAATTTCGTCAGTGGATACATAATCTTCCGTTACATACACTTTCACTGTCTTTGATTCCCCTTTGCCCGTAGAGAAGGTAGCACGATAAGTACCTGCCGTGCCTTGAATTGTATGAAAAATGGGCTTGGTAAACTCTACCGACATAAACGTAATATTATCCATTGCACGGGCTTGTGCACGACTTATTAACTGATCGTCAGTAAGACCTGAAACTTCATCTACCGTAAGATAGAAATCTTGCGCATTGACTGTCTCATCACGGGTAGTCAATTCTTCTAACAAAATCTTAATGATATTTGATGAGGTAGCACGACTATCTTCGGTCTCCATGTCGGTCTTGTTCAGACGGCGGTAATAAGTGATGGTAGAAATCTCTTGATTTTCCTGATAATCCAAATGTTCTGGAGACCAATCGTGAAGATCTTCCCAAGAAGTATTACCACTCTTTTTCTGCCACTTGTACACTGAACCTTCACCTGAGTTAATATTCAAAAATTTATGAGGAACATCACCTAAGGTTAAGGTCGTATCCCCTGAAATAAATCCTCCGTCAAGACGATTGACTTGAACTGAAAGAGTATTACTGAAGGACATTGACCGGTCGGAACTCGAACGTGCGGCTTTGGTACAGCGGCGATAAAGGACGTTTGAAGAAACAGAAGTAGGGTCTTGATATGTAAGATGATACCCCCAATCGGTAACATCTATCCAAGAGGAATCTCCGTCGCCTAAACTTTTCTGCCACTTAAAGATATTACCGGTGCCTTCATCAAGGTTATAAAATTCGCGGAACATAAATCCAACATTGACCGTAGTATCCAAAACGCCACCGGAATTGAGGGCGATAGAACCGCCGGATAAGATATGTACCGGTTTTACTACAATACTGTTACTGCCGGCGGTATCGGTAGGTAAATTGCTCGATAAAAGTTTCACCAAACGACGATAGTAACTGGTAACCTCTACTGGAGTTTCCTCCTGATAGTCCAAATGATGACCCCAATCGGTAATGGCACTGTAGTGGGACTCTCCTTCACGCTTTCTATACCATGCGTAAACTTCACCGTTACCGGAGGAAACACTGGTAAAACGAGCCGGTAAATCATTTTTAACAATCTCCTGATCTCCTGAAATTTCTCCTCCGGATAATGATTCGACCTCTACGGTTATCACATTGGAGAAACTTGACCACTGGTCGGGTTCCTCTGCTGTTAATTTACTCAATCGACGATATTGAGAGGTGAAACGAACATTCACATCTTGCGTAAAGAGATTATCTGATGAAAAACTTTCATTTAAATTCTCCCAAATACCCCAAGTGCCATCTTCTAACTGACGCTTCACCTGCCATTGATAGACAGTACCGCTGCCAGAATCAATGTCACGTAAATTTACTTGACCTCCTGAAACTACTTTCAACAAATCTGATGACACAAATCCGGGTCGAACAACTTGGGCTTCAACGGTAATAACATTACTTGATACGGCTTGAGCATCTGATGTCGATAATAAGGTTTTACATAACCGACGATACTGCTTGCGTGGAATGGTCATACCTTCCGTAGGAGTATATTCTAAGCCATTCTCTATCCATGGGGTTAGATTTGTCCAATTTACCGAAAAATCATCGGCATTACGACATTGCCATTGATAAAATTTACCGTTACCGGATGTTAAATCGGTCAACCGAGAAGGAATGGCATCACGAGAAACTATTGTATCTGAGATGGTAATTTTACCTCCTTGCAGGGATTCTACATAAACCGTAACTTCATTACTCTCTAAAGTTTTGCTCAAATCTCCGATATTGTTTACATCCTGAACAAACTGGCGACGGAAAGTATGAACGCCTGCTTCTGTCAAAGGAGTATTGTAGTTGTAACTGGTATCACTTACCCATGAAGTTAAGTCTGTCCAAAGACCTTGAGGAACACCGTTGACGGGAGTATCTTTTTGCCACTTAAAGCGTCTCTCTGTACCGAAGGTCGTCGGCGAATCTGGGTCTGAAAAGATATATCCAAGGGTGTCGTATTGAACTAAATGAGTTCGCGTAGGAATCACAATGCCCCCGGGATCAGTATCGCTTAAACGAATCGTAACCATATTGCTCGACAAAGGTCTACCTTCGGAAACCACACGTGCCAAACGGCGATAACGTGTATAACTACTGGACAAAGGTTTATCGGGAGTATAGGTTGGATCTGCTGACCAGTCCTGAATATTACTCCATTCACCATAAGTAACGCCGTCAATACTGGTTTGAGACTCCCACTTAAATTCTGTTCCGTTGGTAGGAGAAGCACTGACCCATGTACGAGGACGGCCATTTCGTCCAACTCCGATGGTAGAATTATGACCAATAAGACCTGGGTTAAGGCTGTCTATAGTGACTACTGAGATATTACTGACTGTAGAAAAACCTAACTCATCAACAACAAATCGACGATAGTGTCCCGATTCTCCTACACTAACCTGATAGTTGGAATGCACCGCACCCTCAATGTTAGTCCAAAAACCATCTGAATTTTGAACTTGCCACTGGTAGGTGTAATTCCCTTTACCTCCTGAAGGCATGGAACCTATTAATTCATCTGGTAAGGTACCCTCAAGCACGGACTGAGTTGCAGGAGTGATATTGCCGGGGTTTAAGGCCGGATAGTAAATGATCGTTTTAGGCTCAGAGAAAAAGGCAAAATCATTTGCTCCCAAATAGTGCATTCCTATCCTGTATCTGTATTCTCCGGCTGTAACTTCAAACGGAGTATAGTAGGTACCATTCTCTCCTTTTATGTAAACCCAATCACCACCATTTACACTTTTTTGCCAATAATGGAATGTCAATGGCGTATTATTTCTAGTGATTGCTCTCAATGTATTGGCACGTTGATATTCATAACTAGTTCCGCCTTCTCCCTCAATGGCAATTTTGTATAAGTGAGCATATACAACATTACTGGTTACAGAACAAGAATGCCACTGATTACTTACCTTCCGACGATAATACGTTTTTATTGCCGGTGCCGGACAAGGAAGGGTCATAATCTCAGAATTAGAATTCTCAATGTCTGTCCATTTTACTTGATCTATTGATGATTGCCATGTATAATAGTCTTCTTTATTTTCGATGGCTTCAAGGCTGGTAGAATAACCCGGGTAATTCAGGTAGTCAGTGATAAGTTGCGGCGGAAATGTGGGCAATATCTCTTGGTAGTTAGCATGTATTTTTCCTCCGGTTGCTCCACTTTGTTTAACGGTCAAGCCGGTTACAGAACTGTGGTATTCTTTCCCGCCGGACTCATAGGTCACACGATATTGCGTAACGTTATCATTACTAACACTCGGAAATGAAACTTGATAACTGAGTTCACGGTGAAGACCATTGTTATTGAAAAGAGTATAATTAAAATTTTTCTCTCCCGATTTTTTAAACATCCAGCGTTTGACTTTCGGATTAGGCAAGTCTGTAACAAGCTCTAAGGTCAGAACATCACCGACACAAATAATGGCATCGCCGTTTTTAATATATCCGTTGGTTTTTGCACCACCACCGGCATAGAGAAAAGAGTAAGAAGGTAAAAGTAAGGTAAACAGAAAGAAGTACCTAAATAAAAATTGTTGACACATGATAAAGTTTTTTTGTATATAGTAATTTAAAAATATTCAATATTGAAAATAAAGAGATGCAACCTCCCTGGTCTTAGCGTGGAAAAATAAAAATATAAAATCACATAAACAGCCCTACAACTATCATGAAGAATATTAAATAATATTTAAATTACATTCTTCAACTACCTTTTTTGAATTAAAATGCAAATGTACAAAAGTCATATTAAACTACAAAATCATAAAAGAACTTGAAAGAACAGAATTAAATAATATATGATAAAAAACGTAAAATAAAAACTCTTTTAAAACTGCCAGAAAAAAGGCTGATTCCATAGTATTGGAATCAGCCTTCATCTGTAGTGAACAATAAAATATTTATCTCAAAATAGTAATTGTGGCATTATATACTTCTTTTTTGCCATTCTCGATATAATGAACCGAGACAATGTAAGTACCATCTGATAAATTAGCGCCGTCAAATTCTCCGTCAACCAATTGATAATTATTTTTACTGTAAACCAGAGTACCTCTGCGGTCATAAATATAAACCTGCACTTCTTCAACTTTTTCTTCCTTGCCATACCACAAAAATTGAAGATATAAACGATCATTCAATCCGTCGCCATTGGCAGTAATTACATAACGGTCATTGTCAGATTTTGTATAAGTGGTATATCTGGCGTAAAGCACGATTTCTACTGCAACGGTATCCACCTTGTCGCCCTGAGATACTTGTGTTTTTCCGTCAGCCATATACCAACCTATAAAAGTATAGTAACTATATTTAGGCGTAGGCAAATTGTTGTAATTAGAGTGGTAGAGGAATGTCGTCCGGTCAGGAGAGACAATACCGCCGGAGGCATCAAAAATAACCGTAATCTCACGGGCTTCCCAAATAGCATATAATGTATGTTCATTACGTTCTTCAACCATCAATGCACCGTCAACCATCACCATACCATCCGGGTCAAATGACCAACCAACAAAAAGATAACCTTTGCGTTGCGGTACAGGAAATTGCTGAAAATATTGATAAGGACGATATTGTTGTACGAAAATGACACTGTCACCCTCGCCTCCGTTTAAATCCAAAGTAACCGGATATTTCCAAATGGCATAAAGCGTATGCTCAACATCCGTTCCGGGTAAACTACCCACAATAGTAGTCGAATCTACTGGGCTTAAGCCATCGAGATCCAAACTCCAGTACAAAAATTCTGAACCAGTACGAATCGGAGTTGATAGATTTCCATAACGCTGTCCGGAGGTTACTGTGAGAGGTTCTAAGAGGTTATCTTCATTGGGATCACCAAAATTAATGTCGAAATCGACATTGAACATCTCACCCTCTCCTATGGTTACGTCGACAGAAATTGTAACTCCAAGATAACCCAAAATTACAGGATAAGTTCCTAAAGTTACTGGAATTGATGCCAACGCCTCATTCAATAAAACCCGATCACGAACCGATAGAGGAATAGGTTTTTGGTTACTTAAGTCATACCCACGGGCTTCAGAGCGCGACAGTATCAGAGCATCGGTAATCGTTTCTTCCAATTCTGACGTATACAACGTAAAAGGTTGTGCAAACAGGGCGATACCATCTAATGGAGAACTTTCTACAACATACACTTTGACGGTCTTTGATTCTCCTTTGGCTGTAGAAAAGGTGGCACGGTAAGTACCCTCAACACCTTGAATATTATGAATCACAGGTTGTTTTATCTCCACTGGCGTACCCACGGTATTATCAATGGCACGTGCCTGGGCTCGACTGATTAACATATCATCGGTCAAACCCAATGACACCTCATTGACCGTAAGATAAAAATTATCGGCATTGACCGTTTCGTCACGGGTACTCAACTCTTCGATGGAAACCCTGATAATATTGGAGGAAACGGACTGATTGTCAGATGTTCCGATATTCTGCTTGTTCAGACGGCGATAATATGTGGTAGCAGAAATGCCATTACTCTCTTGATACTCCAAATTGCTTGATGACCAATTATCAATATCAATCCACGAGGCACTACCAATCTTTTTCTGCCATTTATACACAGAACCTTCTCCTGAACGGATGTTGCGAAACTTATTGGGAATGTCACCAATATTAACAATTGTATCTCTGGCAATCTCGCCACCATCCAAACGACTAACGTTGATTTTAATCGTATCACTGAAAGACATCAAATTATCAGGATTAGAGATAGCGGCTTTGGCACAACGACGATAAAGTACGTTTACGGTTGTCGGTGAAGGGTCTTGATAGGTAAGATGACGACCCCACTCGGTAATATCTGTCCAAGTGTCTCCCGCTCCTTCGGACTGTCTTTGCCATTTAAAGGCAGCGCCGTTACCATTATTCTTAGAATGAAAAGATGCTAAAAGAAAACCTACATTGACCGTTGTATCCAAAGAGCCCGTAGAACTGATTGCAATGGAACCGGGTTGCAAGTCATACTGAGGATTGACAATAACAGTATTACTACCCACGGTATCGGTAATAGGACTGTCGGGTAAAGGTTTTACCAAACGACGATAGTAACTGATAATCTCAACGGGTGTTTCTTCGCTATATTCCAAATTATTACCCCAATCCGTAATTGCTGTAAAGGAAGTTTCTCCCTCTCGTTTTCTGTACCATGCATAAACCTCTCCATTACCGGATTCTACATTGGTAAAACGACTCGGTAAACCATTCTTCACAATATCTTGATTCCCAGCAATACGTCCACCCACCAAAGGAATCACCTCTACACTTACTTCATTGGAATAACCTGTCCAAAGATCGGATTCTCCCACAGAAGATTTACTTAATCGACGATACTGAGAACTATGACGAACGCTCACATCTTGTGCCCCAGCTTTGTCTGCTGAAAAAACATCAGAACCCAAAGTTTCCCAAGCACCCCAACTGCCATCTTCCTGTTGACGTCTCACCTGCCATTTGAAGACTGAGCCACTACCTTGTGCAGAACTTGACAAATTCACTCGACCACCTAAAACCACTTGCAATGGGTCAACGGAAACAACACCGGGTTCAATAGCGCGGGCATGAACTGTGATAACATTGCTCGACTGGGCTTTATCATCTCCTGTGGTTATTAATGTTTTACAAATACGGCGATACTGTTTCAAAGGAATGGTCATGGTTTCTGTTGTAGTGTATTCCAAGCCATTTTCAACCCAAGGGGTAAGGTCGATCCAAGGTGTTCCATCTGCATTGGAATTACGCCATTGCCATTTATAGAATTTTCCGTTACCATTGGTCTGATTAGTGAAAGCACCCGGAAGCCCATCGCGTGGTACGATAGTATCTGAAATCGTTATCCGACCACCTTGCAAGGCTTCTACATAAACCGTAACTTCATTACTTTCAAATATTTTTGATTGATCTCCTATATTGTTAACATCCTGAACAAACAAACGACGAAAAGCATGCACTCCAACGTCTACCAACGGTTCGTTATATTGATAATCACTACTGGATAAGGAATCTCCCCAAGCAGACATCAAATTAGTCCAACGTCCGTATAAAAGACCATCAATATCCGGATTATCTTTTTGCCACATAAAACGTTTTTGTGCACCGTAAGTTGTAGGATAGAGAGGATCTGACGATATTTTCCCCAAAATATCATATTGTGTCAAGCGAACGCGCGCAGGGTCAATATCTATACCACCGGGATCGGTCTCGCTTACACGAATGGTAACAAGATTACTGGCTAACTCTGTCCCGCCAACAACAACACGTGCTATGCGGCGATATTGAACATAATTCAAATCTAATGTCTCCTGAGGTCTATAGTCTTGCTCAGCAGACCAATCTTGAACAATATTCCAGTTTTCATAATTAATACCATCGTCACCTCTTCTTCTTTGCCACTGAAATGCAGTTCCATTGGTAGGAGAAGTGCTTACCAACGGGCGGTGGCGACCATGCCTACCGATAGTAGCATTATGACCAACCGTTCCGGGATTTAAATTTTCTACAGTAACCTTTGCAACATTGCTTACTGCAACACAACCAATGCCATCTGCAACAACCCGACGATAATTGCCGGCACCATTTACTTCAACCTGATAGTTTGCATTTTTTGTCGGATAAGTTCCACTGGTCAAATCTTCCCAGTTATCGGCAGAACGCAAGATTTGCCATTGATAGGTATAAGTACCGTTACCTCCGGAAGGCATAGTACCAATTAATTCTTGCGGCAATTCTTCCTGTGTTACAGTTTGATCTTCGGGTCGTATTGGCCCGGAAGTCAAAATCGGATAATAAGTTACCTCTCTAAAATCTGTATTTAATGATTGCGTTCCACTCTCCCATGACACTTTGGCTCGATATCTATATTCTCCCGCAACTGTTTCAACCGGAGTATAATCTTTTCCTGTTGCTCCAGGAATCTGCGTCCATGTAGTTCCTTGATTCGTACTTTTTTCCCACTGAATTGCGGGTTGCCTAATCGTACTCGGTGTTACGAATAATCTATCTGCCCGACCATATGCACAAAACTGTCCTTTATTCATGCCGGAAATAGGGGCTATGAGCACATCAATGGCTACCACGTTCGATAAACTGACACAATATCCATCACTATTATGAGCACCCCGACGATAATATGTTTTTTGATTTTGTGGAGAAGGTTGATAATTTTTGGAATTAGCACCCGGAATATGGACCCAATTAGACTGATCAATGGACTTTAGCCAAGTATATTGAACTTGTCCGCCGTAGGGGAGAGTACCTTCTGTTACATCGTTTAATTGTGCAGGCACTGATGTAGATACTACCGCTTGATCACCACTTATAACTCCGGCAGTAGACCTATTCTCTTTAACTGTAATCGTGGCAACATCCGTAGCATATTTTTTATCTCCAGAGACATAAATAACATAATATTGTGTCCCATTCTCTGGCGTGACTCCCAGAGACTGAGATGTTACATTTCCAATACCTTGTTCTTGCAGAATGACAAAATCATAGGCTCCAGGATACTTAACCAACCATTCTTTAATTGTAGGATTCGGCACGTCAGTCACAACAGTTAGTAGTAGCCCATCTCTTCTGCAAATAACAGCATCTCCACCTTGAAGATATCCTCTTGTTTCGATTTCGACAGAGGGCTTCCCTCCTCCACCGCCGGCTTGAAGTGAAGAAAATGTAAATGTAGTTAATAAAACTGATAAAAGTAAAACTCTAAAAAATGGAAAACTTTTCATGTAAAATTGCTTTAAGTTGAACAATGACATCGTTAATATAAAATATCTCAAATGATAAAACACCTTCAATTAACACATTAAAACCAAATGAGATACTATAAAAAAACGAAAAAGAATCTCAACCCACACAACAAAACAACAACATTTAACTTTACTATACATTAATTATCATTCGTTTTGTAATCTTATTTTATCTAAAACAACTATGCATCAGAGAGATATCACTCATTCAACATTAATAAACTTTCTCCACTTGTATTTTATATTGAACGGGAAATGGTTTACTAAAATTTTCCGGTAACCATGTAGAAGTACTATGATGTTGGCAAAAATCTCCAACACATTTTTCGCAAACCAATTTTTTTGAGTATAGTTGTTTATTCTCCTTCAACTTGTAAAATTAATCTTTATTATTTCCTGAGTAAGGAGACTCGTGTATAATAAAAGTTCCATTTTCTTTTTTTGTCATGATAGATGAGCCGGCAGTGGCGGTATTGGCAGGCATTTGAAATCTACTTTTTTCCTTTTCATCTAAAGATATGTTGTCGTTTGCCCAGATTGGTTTTTGAACAACCTTTTGAGGGGCATAATTATTTTTTTGTGTATTGATTGATGTTGGTGTTGAGGGAAATATTGAAGATGGTGCAGGCTCTTCTTCTATAATAAACTCTTGATGAGATTCTTGTAGTGTATCTTGATTGACTACAATTTCCGTATCTTCGACTCCACCTTTAAATCCGGCAACAATCACAATGATGGTTAATTCGTTAACAGCCTTTTCATCATATGCTAATCCGTGTTTAATATTTTTAGGGCGATGTCCTGTTTCTTGTACCAATTCGCTCATGATAGTTTGTAACTCATCTATCGAAAGAGAATCTTCGTGCTTAGCAATAATGTAGGTTAAGAGCGTTTCTGCACCTCGAATACTTTTTTGATTTAACAAAGGGGAATATAATGCACCTTTCAATGCGTCTGAAACTCTGTTTTCGCCATCTCCATAGCCCATGCCGATTAATGCTCGCCCACTGTTTTGTAAGGCTGTTCTTATATCTGCAAAGTCAATATTTATTTCCCCCACTTTTTGAATCATTTCAATGATTCCTCTGGTAGCCGTAGCCATCACTTCTGAACCTTTGTTAAATGCCTGTTTCGCAGAAATCCCCTTAAATACTTTAGAGATATTGTCATTGTCAATAACAATCAAAGAATCTACATGTTCTTTAAGTTTTTCTAATCCTTCATCGGCAATTTCTTTTCTAAACTCATGTAAAAAAGGCATCGTTACAACTCCGACAGTCAAAAATCCTCTTTTTTTTGCTTCTCGAGCGATGACAGGTGATGCACCGGTTCCCGTACCTCCACCCAAACCCGTAACCACAAATACCATTTTTGTTTTTTCGGTAAATATGCTATTGATTTGTTCCAAACTCTCTTCTGCGGCTTTTCTCCCAACTTCAGGATCTGTACCTGCTCCTAAACCGTCGGTAAACCGTCCCA
Organism: uncultured Muribaculaceae bacterium; assembly: GCA_964450725.1. Lineage (GTDB taxonomy): Bacteria > Bacteroidota > Bacteroidia > Bacteroidales > UBA932 > CAYVGO01. Next base: position 40,287 of record CAYVGO010000010.1, on the reverse strand, counting down.
ATTCAATTTTAGACTCCGACAAACTTGCATGGAGGGCCTGTGAATCAGTATTACATACAGCAAAAGATACGTTTTTTACATGATTGGCAATCATGTAATTTACTACATTACAGCCACCGCCACCAACACCAATAACGGTAATGAGATGGGGAGACGTAACGGTTTTTGTAATCATCATATCTTCTAAATTACGGGGAGGGGTAATTGTAGTCATAAATATAAGTTTTTGTTTTTTAATTATCTTTAAATACAAACTCACTCACCGCTTCTGTAATTGAGTTTGTGATTGATCCGGCAAGTGAGGTTCGTTTTTTTTGTTTTATTTCATGCTCTACGTGGGCAGCCGGTAAGCCCAACAATGTTGAAAATCGTGGATCTTGCAAAATTCCCTTCGTATCTTCAGAATAGATAATATGATTGGCCGGTTGACCGCAACGAGCGTCAATACCTTTCATTTTTATGGCTTGTACCAGATTTCTTATTAAAGATCCTCCTCCGGTTACCACCAACCCGCACTTCAAAATTTCTCCGCATTGATTATCTTCAAATAATTTATAAAAAACAGCTTCGAGTAGACTGTTGATTCGATATTCTATAATTTTTGAGAGGATAACCATTTCCACTAACTGTTCACGCCCTGAATGATGTCTGACCGTAATGGCTTCCTTTGACTGTAAGTCGGGAATACACGAACCATATCTCACTTTAAGTTGCTCTGCCATATTTTTGGTCAATCCCAATAATGTATAAATATCTTCGGTTATCAAATTTCCACCCAAAGTCAATACGTGAGAAAATAAAATACTTCCCTTGTGATAGACAACTAAATCTGAGGTTCCTCCTCCAATGTCTAACAACGCCACTCCTAACTCTTTTTCCTGTTCATTTAATACGGAAGCGGCAGAAGCAATAGGTTCAAATATTATGTTTTTGACCGTTAATCCTACTTGTTGTAAACAATATTTTGTCTTTTCAATGTCTTCTTCAGCAATAGAAACAATATGATAATGACACGTAAGTTCATTACATAAATACCCTACCGGACTTTTAATCTGAAGCAATTGCTCTCCGACAGTATAAAACTGAGGAACAACGTGTAAAATATATTTCCCTTTTTGTTCTGTCTCATGTTTTTGTATTGCTGCAAGCCATTTATCAATCTCGTCTTGTTGAACAGCCTCTTTTTTGTTCGTCCGAAAATATTGATGAGTCTTACTACAACTATTAATATTCTGACTTGAAATTCCTACTACCACTTCCTTAATCGAAGTCATCCCTAATTTTTGAGCCTGCTCGTTTAACTCCAACTTTCCTTTTAACTCTACCAAGCATCGGTTGAGTACTTTGACAATATCATTACTGTTAACAATACTTCCACGGAATAAGCCTTGTGCCGTATACCCGGCATAATCTATGACATGAAACTTTTTATTTTCATCAAACCAACCTGCGACCATGGCAACTTTTGTTGTACCTATATCTACGACCACAAGAGGTTCTTGTGTTTTTTTAGAATTTGTAAATCGATTAAAACTTAACATAAGACTATTTTGATTAAGAAATGAATATCATTGTTATCACCCTACTTTTCCCCTATTACTTGATCTCCAAAAGCAATATTGATGGCTTTATAGTAATTCCATCCTTTTAATTGTATTCCTTTTTGATAGAATATTTGCAATTTATATAACTTATACTCCAACCGTTCTAAATCCCCCATTTTTACAATATATTTCCCTACACGCGGTATGAGTTCTATATCTGTTATTGACCTGACATATACTTGTGTAAATTGTTGATTCCAATATTCTGAATCATTCAACACTTTGGCTAACGTAAAAAGTCCATTTAACCATTGTTCGCTTCCGCCTTGAGAAAGGTTCACACTATCTATTGAACCTCTATAATTTTTGGGCAAATTAATGTCAAAATCGCCTGTAACCGTCAACACATTGGCCGTATAATCCTTATACCACTGAAAAATATACCCGTTGTTATCTATATAAAAATCTTGTTGATTAGATGTAATTATTCTCACGATTGGATGTCGTTGTAAGATTTTAATATTTAACACGCCATCGGCATTCATGGTGACATCTGCTCTGGCAATCAAACTTTTTGAGAGTAAAAATTTTTCTAACGAATCAACATTAATTTGCTCTATGGTTTTAGAAAAGTAAGCAAACTTATTTTCCCTCAACATGTTTTTTACCGCTTCCGGTGTTACAAATCCAAGTTCAATACTGTCAATGACTTCTACTTGCAAATCATGACAAATTACTGCCTTTTGTTGACGCACTGCGTAATAAACGGTTACACTCAAATATATCAATAAAACTGCGCCGAGCCCTATCAACCAATATTTTTTATATTTTACAATCCACTGCTTCACTGTAATTTTTCTTTTAGCGGCACGATTAATTTATCAATATCACCGGCTCCAAAAGTAACCAGTAACTCTACATTGTCCTTACAAATTTGCTGCAATACTTCTGCGGGTTCGAGTAGGTGTTTATTTTGCAATGTTATTTTATCAAAAATCATAGCACTGTCAACTCCTTCTATCGGCAATTCTCGTGCGGGATAGATTGGCAGTAAATATAATTCGTCAACTTTTGATAAACTTTCGGCAAAGCCATCTGCAAAATCACGTGTTCTGGTATACAAATGAGGTTGAAATATAGCCGTCATCTTTTTGTTTGGATACAACTTTCTCAAAGAACTAATAGCTACACTCAATTCTGTAGGATGATGCGCATAATCGTCAATATATACAAGATTTTTTGTAGCAATATGGCAATCTAATCTTCGACGTATTCCCTGATAAAGCGGTAATATTTCTCCCAAATTTTCTATATTAATATTTTGCAAATACAGTACAGCCGCTGCTGCTACGGCGTTTTCCACGTTTACCCAGCCTCCCACTTTTAAACTACAACGTTTCACCGTCATTGTCGGAGTTACAATGTCAAAATATTCTATATTGTTTTCTATCCTAAAATTGGTAGCATAAAAATCACACGGTTCATTATAACTGTAAGTATAAACTTTGGCTTTAATATTACTGAAAGGTAATTTTATTCCTTTTTTCAATACCAAACATCGCTTGACCTGACTTGCAAAATCCGTAAAACTTTGTAGTAAGTTTTCATGATTACTGTAAATATCCAAATGATCTGCATCTGTAGAGGTAATTACTGCCGTATCCGGAAAAAGTTGTAAAAACGACCGGTCAAATTCATCTGCTTCTGCAACATAAAAATTAGATTGACCTATATGGTCTAATACTAAATTTGATTGAGTTTCTTTCAATACGCCTCCTAAAAATGCAGTACAACCGACATTTAACTTTGTCAAAAAATCGGCAACCATTGATGACGTTGTCGTCTTTCCATGCGTTCCGGCAACGGCTAATGTGGTGGAATTTTCACTTAACTCTCCCAAAAGTACAGAACGTTTTATTATCCGACAACCTAAATCTTTAAACCCTTGTAATATCTTACTGTCTGAAGGTATTGCAGGAGTATAAACCACCAACGTTTCTTGATTGCAAAATTTCGGTTTGACCTGAGAAAAATCATCTGTGTAAAGTATTGTAATATTTTCTTGTTCTAACTCTTGGGTCAGTAGTGTTGATGTTTTATCATATCCTTCAACATCAGCACCCCGATGTTTTAAATAGCGCGCTAAACCACTCATTCCAATACCGCCAATACCGACAAAATAAACTGTAGAATACATATTTTTTTGTTGTTGATTCATTTTAACTCCAACACGCCCTCAATTTCATTTACAATATCAAATGTTGCATTCGGCAACGATTTTTTCAAAATATTACTTTGTAATCGTTCTAAATGTTCTTTACTAAACAATAATTCTATCACTTTGGGAATTAACTTTTCTACTGCCATTTCATCCGGTAATAAAATAGCAGCATTATCTTCTACCAATGCCATAGCATTTCTTGTTTGGTGATCTTCTGCCACATTGGGAGATGGTACTAAAATTGTGGCTTTACCGGCTACACAAAGTTCGGCAATTGTCCCGGCTCCGGCACGTGCCACAACCAAGTCTGCTACGCTGTAAGCCAAGTCCATACGATCAATAAACTTAAAAACTTTCAATTGTTGCTCTGAAAAACTTTGGATTTGTTGTTTTATATTATCGTAATAATAACTACCCACCTGCCACAACAGTTGAAATTTGTAATTGTAAATTTCTTCAATATGTCGTAACACGGCTTTATTTAAAGTTCCTGCCCCCAAACTTCCGCCGGTTACTAAAACGGTTGGCAAATTGGGCTGTAGTCCGAAATATTGTAAACCTTCTTCTTTTTTTGTTATAACATTTAATAAATCTTGCCGTACCGGATTTCCGGTAAATACAATTTTTGAAGCCGGAAAATAACGTTCCATATTTTGATAAGCCACACAGATTTTTTTGGCTTTTTTGGCTAAAAATTTATTGGTTAGTCCGGCATAAGAATTTTGCTCTTGCAAGAGTGTCGGAATTTTCAAACGCTGTGCTACAAAAACCGTAGGTGCGCTGGCATATCCTCCAACTCCAATCACAATGTCGGGTGCAAATTTTTTGACCACTTGGCGTGCTTTGCGATAACTCCTATAAAGTAAAACGGGTAATAGAAAATTTTTGAAACTTAATCTCCGTTGTAGTCCTGCGACAGGTAATCCGACAATATCAAATCCGGCATTAGGAACAAGAGTCATTTCCATTTTCCCTTCAGCTCCGACAAATAACAACTGACAATGCGGATAACGCTGCTTCAACTCTTTAGCAATTGACAATGCGGGATAAATATGCCCGCCCGTACCTCCACCGGTAATAATTATTTTTTTAATAGATTTATTCATTGGATATGTCTGAAGTTACGGATTGTTCGGAAAGTTGACTTTTCTTAGGTTCATTACTTTTGGCAATATTTAAAATTATTCCTAACATAATTCCTACGGTGGCAATAGAAGAACCTCCTTCGCTTATCAACGGCAAATTTTGGCCTGTATTGGGCAGTAAACCCGTAGAAACAAAAACATGTAATAGTGCTTGAGTAGAAATAAGAATGGAAAATCCCATAATCACCATTGAAGCAAAAGCATCTTTGGTATTGCGTAAAATTACACCTATACGAAAAAGCAATAGAATATATAAAAACAATATAAACAGCGAAAATAAAACGCCATATTCTTCTACAATAATAGCAAACGCAAGGTCATTTTTACCTTTCACAAATAAATTTTTATACACACTGTTACCGGGACCGGAACCAACGACTCCACTTGAAGCAATGGCATAAACCGCCATTTCTTCCTGTTCTAATTGATTGACCCGCAGACCTGGACGCTCTTGGTAAATATCGCCAATTCTTGTCCACCAATTCTTCACACGACTTTCTAATGTATTTAATCTGAACTTTTGGGTTACTTTATGAGCACGGACAAAAACCGAAGAAGGTTGTTGCTTTGCCAATGCCTCTACGGCAATGTTGGCTCCAACCATCAATCCAAGTAAACACAAGGCGGCAAACATTGTCGCAAAAATTTTCCACAACCTAATGCCTGCTAACCACAGCATGATTAAAGAAACAATGACAATAATTATTGCCGATGAGTTAGAAGCAACCATGACAGGAACAACCATTAAACCTATCAGGAATAACAATAACCAGTAGCTGTCTTTCATGTTCTTAGATTTTTTCACCCGACGATGAACAAAGCCGGCGATAAAAATTACAGTAGCCACTTTTCCAAATTCCAACGGTTGAAAAAACCACAATTGTCGTCCTGTTGACTTGTCGATAAAGAATGCCAATACCACAAGCAGAATACACAACACATATCCTATTGGTGCTAAATTGTTCCAAAGTCTATAAGGAATTGCTGAACAGACAAACATCAAAAGAAAACCAACCAATAAATTGACCGCATGGCGGACAGTAGAATAAAGCGGGCGAGGATCTTCTGCTGCCGTAGAGTAAATAATCAGTACGGACATAACCGATAGAATTCCGTATATCCACCAAATCCCCTTATCTCCACGTATAAAGTTTTGTGTTATGTTTCTAATTTTTTGCCACATAATATTTCTAAAAGAAATTTCAAAATGAGTTTTCACAGATTTGTATCTTCTTCATTTTTTATGTTCTGTGTTATCACATGCTCTCCAAATTACAATTTCAGTACTGCGGCTCTAAACTGCTCTCCGCGATCTTCATAGTTATTAAATAAATCAAAACTTGCACAAGCCGGAGAGAGTAGTACTGCTTCTCCCGGATTTGCTAATTTGTAGGCTACTTTCACTGCATCTTCTGCCGAATGGGTTTCTTCAATGGTCGGCACTATAGACTGAAAATGGTCAACAATCTTTCGGTTATCTTTTCCAAGACAAACAATGGCTTTAACCTTTTTGCGTACCAAGTCATCTAAAGCCCGGTAATCATTCCCTTTATCTTTTCCTCCAACAATCCAGACCGTAGAAACTGTCATGCTTTCTAAAGCATACCACGTTGAATTGATATTGGTTGCTTTGCTATCATTAATAAACAGCACTCCACGCACTTTACATATTTTTTCCAAACGGTGAGGAATACCTTTAAAGGTAGAAAGTCCCTGTCTGATATAATCATTACTTAATCCTGCCAACTTTGTACCTACGGCTGCCGCCAATGAATTATAAACATTGTGAATGCCTTGTAATGCCAACTCTTCGATTTCCATCTTAAAGTCAACATGGTTATCAAGCAATACATTTATTTTGCTACCATCTTTAAAGCCTCCTTTTCCCAAAGGGTGCTCTACAGAAACTTCCACTCCCTGTACTGATTGCGTTTGTAAGAATTGTTGTTCTTCCATGTATTTTAAAATTACAGGGTCGTCACCATTATAGATAAAATAATCTTGTTGTGTCATGTTTTGTGTGATTCTGAATTTTGAACGAATATAGTTTTCAAATTTATGTTCATATCTGTCTAAATGGTCGGGGGTAATATTTAATAAAATGGCGATGTCTGCTTTAAAGTTATACATGTTGTCTAACTGAAACGAACTGATTTCTAAAACATAATAATCGTAATCACAATTAGCCACCTGATAGGCAAAACTTTTTCCGATATTTCCACCCAACCCTACAGAATACCCACCTTGTTGTAAAAGATAATAAATTAAACTTGTGGTTGTCGTTTTTCCATTACTCCCGGTTATACAAATAGTTTTTGCTTTACAGTGTCGTCCGGCAAATTCTATTTCCGAAATTATTTCTACTCCTTTATCCTCCAAATATTTTACTACGGGAGCGGAATTTTCAATGCCCGGACTTTTTACGCATAATACCGCTTGGTCAAAATTCTCATAAGTATGCTTTCCTTGTTCATAAGGAATATTATTTTCGTCCAATAAAGCAATGTATTGTTCCTGCAATATTCCGGAATCACTTAAAAAAACTTCCATTCCTAATTTTTTTCCCAATACTGCGGCACCAAAACCGCTTTCTCCACCACCTAAAATAATAAGTTTTTCTTTCTTCATTTGTTGAATTGTTTAACTGTTTAATTGTTTAACCGTTTCTCGAAATGGCGAGAGAGGGCGTTTAATTTATTTGACAATTCGTCTATCATTTTTTTTAAATCTATCATTTTTGTTCGGATAAATAATTTAAGTCAATTGCTATTTGTAATTGACAATAAACCTCCATAAGCGAACCGAATGAAATCTTAATTTTTCTTTATCCGTTTTTCTACTCATCCCTTCTGCAAGGTTTGAAACTATTAAACAACTCCACTATCTTATTTTCAAAGTCAACACCGTCAATACCGCTAATATCAGGGCTACAATATAAAACCGAAATACAATTTTAGCCTCATGGTAACCTTTCTTTTGAAAATGGTGATGCAGAGGAGCCATCAAAAACACCCGCTTTCCTGTACCGCAACGCCAACGACTATATTTAAAGTAATAGCGCTGTATAATCACAGATACGCTTTCCACAAAAAATATTCCGCAAAGAACCGGAATCATCAACTCTTTACGAATTAAAATAGCACAAGTCGCGATAATTCCACCCAATGCCAAACTTCCCGTATCGCCCATAAATACTTGTGCCGGAAAAAAGTTATACCACAAAAATGCAATCAGAGCTCCGACAAATATTGCCATAAACACTACAATTTCTGAAGAGTTGGGAATATACAAAATGTTCAAATAATGCGCTAAAGATATATTACTTGACACATACGCAAAGATTCCAAGTGTTACACCGATAATGACCGATGTTCCTGCCGCTAAACCATCAATACCATCGGTTAAATTACTACCGTTAGAAACTGCCGTAATAATAAAAATCGCAACCAATATGAACAATATCCAACCGGCAAATTGCTGATATTTCCAGTCTGAAGGAAAGATTGACTTATAATCAAATTCATTCTTTTTGAAAAAAGGAATGGTAGTTTTTGTGCCGTGTTCTTTTGCTGAAAGTGAAATAGTACGAAGGTTTCCACCATCAGAAAGAGTTACTTGTTGTGTTTTTTCTAAACTTTGCGGATTCATTTCTCTATAAACAAATCCTGAATGTAAGTAAAGAGTGGTACCTACAATAATTCCTAAACCCACTTGTCCTATAACCTTGAATTTTCCTTTAAGTCCCTGTTTGTTTTTACGAAAAACCTTGATATAATCATCTAAAAATCCCAATGTGCCGCACCAAACAGTACTAATAATTAAAAGCCATACATAGGTACTTCTTAAATCTGCAATTAACAACGTAGTGATAAGAATACACAGTACAATAATAATTCCTCCCATGGTTGGCGTACCGCTTTTTTCCATTTGTCCGCTTAAACCCAAATCCCGAATGGTCTCTCCAACTAATTTTTTACGTAATTGAAGAATAATTTTCTTTCCCCAAATCAGCCCTATCAATAAAGCCACCACCATTCCTACTCCGGCTCTAAAAGAGATGTAAGTATATAATCGGGCTCCGGGTAAATCGAAGGTATTGTAAAGATATTCTAATAAAAAATAAAGCATAAGGCTTAATTATGAATTATGAATTGTTTGTTTCGGATAATTCCGGAAGTACCAAACGGGTACGGTTGGTCGTTCTGTACCCCTACAGAAGCGTCAAACGGGTGCGGTTGGTCGTTCTGTACCCCTACAGAAGCGTCAAACGGATACTTCGTAACACAAGTTTTTATTTTTTTCTTTATCGAATTCATTTATTATTATTTTGAACCTTCGGCTCTTCATAAAAACACTAATCACAAGTTACACCAACTCAAAACAACACAAGTTCCACAAGATATTGCTAAAGCAATATAAATACAAGTTCCACAAGTTGAAAAAACACACCCACAGTTTCCCTCTTTTCACCATTGCGAGGATTTTCCACCTTGTCGTCATTGCGAGGACAAAGGACGAAGCAATCTCCGTTTTCTATTTTTAGATTGCTTCGGGCAAAGCCCTCGCAATGACGCTATAGTTACCAACCCTCACAAGCACTGTTATCGACTTTTCGCAGAGTGTATTTCATTCATAATTCATCATTATTTTCAAACTCCTCTTTGTCATCAAAGTGATATTTGGTGTCACCGATAATTTGGTAGGTTTCATGCCCTTTGCCGGCCAACAAAATAATATCTCCTGATGTTGCCAAACTCTTTGCTTTAGCAATTGCTTCTCTACGGTCTATAACAATAAAAACATCTTCTGTATTTTTGTTATGAGGAATCCCTTTTTCCATATCTTCTAAAATGGCTTTAGGTTCTTCATTGCGGGGATTGTCGCTGGTTAATATCACTTTATCGCTATAATCACAGGCAATTTTTGCCATTACAGGACGTTTACTTTTATCTCTATTGCCACCGCAACCCACCACTGTAATAATTTTTTCTGACGCTTTTCTGATATTGTGTATGGTTTCCAATACATTTTGCAGCGCATCGGGAGTATGAGCATAATCTACAATTGCCGTAATACCCTCTTTGGATTTAACATACTCAAACCTTCCGGAAACAGGTCGCAATTCACTCAATACAGGAAAAACATCTTCGTCTTTTAATCCTAAGGCATGAGCCACACTGTAAATTGCCAGCAAGTTATGTCCGTTAAATTCTCCGATAAGCGGACTCCAAAATTCTGTATTACCAATTCTTAACAACATGCCCTGAGAATCTTGCTCTAAGAGTTTTCCTTGAATGTCTGCGCCTGTGTGCATAGCCGTTTTAATGATTTTGGCTTTACAGTTTTGTACCATCGTATTCCCATTTTTGTCATCAACGTTGACAATGGCAATACTCTCTTTGCTTAACCCGTCAAACAACATCTTTTTTGCTTGAATATAGGCTAAAAATGTTTTATGGTAATCTAAATGGTCTAATGTAATATTGGTAAATAAGGCTACTTTAAATTGCAAATTATCTGTACGGTGTTGTATCAAAGCATGTGAACTCACTTCCATAAAACAATATTGACAGCCCTGGTCAACCATTTGCCGAAGATATTTTTGTATAGTTAAAGCATCCGGAGTTGTATGGGTTGCAGGATATTGGTCATTGTCAACAAAAACGTTTACGGTAGATAGCAAACCTGCTTTATATCCCAGTTTTTTCACCAATCTATACAGCAAAGTTGCGGTTGTGGTTTTGCCGTTAGTTCCCGTAATTCCTACTAATGTCAATTTTTCTGACGGATAACCATAAAACAACGCCGCAATCTGAGATAATGTAACATGGCTATCTTTGACAACAATATAACTTACTTGAGATTGACTCTTCTCTGGTAATTCTTCACAAACAATCACCTTACAGCCTTTCTCAATTGCACTGTCTATAAATAAATGTCCGTCTGTAGTTATTCCCCGTAAAGCAACAAAACAACTTGTTGGAGTAACGTCTCTACTGTCAAACGTAATATGGTCAATTTGGCGAACCGCTCCCATATAATGACAGTGAGTTCCCTCAATCTTCTGTAAATCGTCTAATGTTATTGCCATAAATAATTTTTATTTTAAATGAAATACTCTTTTATTTTGGACCTCACTTAATACACTCATCTGTTGTATGGCGATTTGATTAAGTTTTACAAGTCTTACGCTTTGTGCCACTCCTTCATTGATAAGTACTGAATTTATATTTTCCATGTTTGACAAGCATATCAATTGATTTATTGAAGCATAATCACGCAAATTTCCTTTAAGTTCCTTATTTGATTCTCGCCATTGTTTTGCCGTAATACCAAAGAGCGCCATGTTCAACACATCTGCTTCTGTCGCATAAATTATAGCAGTTTGTTCTTTGGTTACTTCTGCAGGAATCAAATGTTGTTTGATTGCATGGGTATGAATATGATAATTGATTTTTGCCAGTTCTCGTTTCGCAGACCAACCCAGTTGTTTATTCTCCTCTTCTTTGAGCCGTTGAAATTCTTTTACAATATATAATTCAAATTCTACCGAAATCCAGTTAGCAAACTTAAATGCAATATCTTTATGAGCAAAGGTTCCACCATATCGTCCAGCCTTGGAAATTATACCGATTGCGTCCGTTGCTTCTATCCATTTTTGTGGAGATAGCGTGAAGGCATTTAATCCTGCATCCTTTCTAAACCCCTCGAATTCGAGGGGTTTAAAATTAGGGTTATATAATGCTTCCCATAATCCAAGATATTCTATAGTATTACGATTTCGCAGCCAATTTGCAATAACTGCCGTTGGGTCATCTGACTTATATTTTGCAATATCTGTTAATGAAATATAATCAGTCTCCTCAATTTTAATAACAGTAACCTCTGTTTGTTTTACATTGATTTTTGCCATACTCACTTTTACTGTAATCGTAAATAAATTTTACCCTCTTTATATTGTTGTTCAACGACAGTACCGCTTCCTTCCGCTACCACTTTAAACTTTTTGTTTTCCAAAATAAATAAAGCATCACTCAAACCCATTCCTATAGTATTAGGATAGTTCATTTCGTCAACACTAACCGGCAATGTTTCTACTTTATCCGCCGCATTTCCTTTTACCCAGGTTCCTTGCGTCTCATTATAGTGAAAAGGAATTTTTAATGTTTTGTAATTGGCATCTAAGGTTTCTACTTTTGCAATTTTTGACGACGGATAATCTTTAGTTTCACTAACATTTTCAAGTTTTTTACAGACAGAAGATATACTCATGACCGCTTCCGCTATTTTTCCGAACACCGGCGCAGCATAATCTCCACCATAAGTGTTTTGTCGGGTGGGAACCGAACGAAATACAACAATTGTACTGTATTGCGGAGCATCTGCGGGATAAAATCCGGCAAAAGAGATTAACTTTTCTACCCCTTGTGATGTTTTTGACTCCATTAACATGGCCGTACCTGTTTTTCCTGCTACTCTAAAGCGATGGCTTGCCGCTAATTTTCCCGTACCTCTTGCAACCACGCCTTCCATCATTTCTATTAAATCTGTTCTGGTTTTATCGCTGCATATCGAAGGATTGACAACCTGTAATGGCAATTGAATAATTTCACCACCTTTTTCAAATCCATGAATAAAAACCGGCTGTATCATTTTTCCTTGATTGGCTACAGCATTAAAAATGGATAATGTTTGCAGCGGGGTTAATCCTACTTGATAACCAATGCACATATCTGAAAAAGTTTCTCCGGCTTTGAATTTATTAAATGGCGGAATATAGGGCTTTCCTTCTCCTGAAATAGTATTGACAATGCCAAAATTCTTCAGTTGTTCTATTTTGGTTGATTGTAATCTGTCTAAAAACAGTTTCTCACTTTTTCTTGTAGGAAAATAATGGGTAAATAATTCTTTGGTTTCTGCAAGTAACGAACGTTCAAAAATATTTTGAACGGTAAGTTTATCTCCTTTTGAGCTGGTAAACATATCTTCTTTTCCCAAATTGGCTTCTTCCATCAAAGTCATAAAAGTAGTTAACTTAAAAGTAGAACCGGGAGCTACTCTTTCCCGTAAAGCATAATTATCTTTTTCTACCATTCCGTTACTGCTTCGCTCTTTGTTGGCACAAACCCGGATTTCTCCGGTAGCCGTTTCCATAACCACAATACAACCCCACTTTAATTCACTGTGTTCTTTTAATTTTTGTATCAGCAATTGCTCTGCAACATCTTGCATGGCAACGTCTAAGGTTGTAATAACATTTAATTTATCTTCTGTTGCCTGCGATGAATATTGTTGTATGGTAGCATTTTTAATTTTTCTGGTTTTTACCGTAAATCGTTCTAAACTGTTAATACTATCTATCAGCGACTGCTCAATTCCATAACCCTCTCTAAAAACATTGGATTTACCTAAGGTAAACAATGCTAAATTAGCATACGACGATTTACGATTCTTTACTTCCTCTACCTGTAATCCGCCGCGACTCCACTCCTGACGCAAGATTGGCAATTCTTTTAATTGTAATCTTTGAATATTGTTTACAGGTTTAATATTAAGAGCAAATTTTTCATGTCTTATTTTAATGTTGTCATTATTACTTTTTTTCTTACGGTCAACATCTTTCAACATCTCTTTTCGTGCCTTGCTTAATACCGATTTATATTCTTGGTAACTCTTTTCCTGCAAAATATTACTGAAACTTTTACACAGCGTATCTAAGTTTTTCTCCCATACTTCCGATTTTATACGTGAAATATCAAAAAAAACATTGTAAGACAGCATGTCTGTACGTAATACTTTCATGTCGTGTGCCAAAATACTTCCAACTTCTTTAGACTGTGTTACACTGTAGTTAATTTGTGTCTGTATCAACTCTACTGCTTGCTTGTGCCTTGCTGAAAAAACTATACGGAATAAATGAACTCCAACAACAATGGTTAAAGCAAGTGCTGCAATCCAAATCCAAATATATTTTTTCCCAAATTCCATAATTACTTATTTCCCGATTCTGTAAATCGTATCACACGAAAATTCTACAGGTATATTTCGTCTTGATAACTCCTCTAACAATTGCGTAGGTCGAATGGTATTTCCTAACTCTATTTCTGTTCTTCTGCGTTCCACTTCAAATCGACGCATTTCTATCAATGTCTGATTATAAATCTTAAGTTTTTCTTCTGCAAAATAACGATTACCGGTATAAAACAAACCTATCACCAGCAACAACAGCCAAATTCCTATAAATCTATTGGTAAGAGCAAATAGATAGTGTCCGTTAAAAACATAACGTACCCTGAAACTTTTCAATTTTTCTGTCCATTTACTCATTGTTCTACAAACCTTATTCTATTTTTTCACCTACTCTCATTTTTGCACTTCTCGACCTTCTGTTTTCTAATATCTCTGTTTCTTTCGGCACTATCGGTTTTTTCAAAATACTTTGCAACGGTGCCACTACATTTCCATAAAAATCTTTGGTGATATTATTTTGGACATTCCCTGCTTTGATATAATTTTTCACATAGCGATCTTCCAAAGAGTGATAGGTAATAACAACCAATCTACCTCCTTTTTTGAGTAACTTTCCGCTCTGTTCAAGCATATCTTCCAATGCTTGTAACTCATCATTGACTGCAATTCTAAGTGATTGAAATACCTGAGAAAGTAATTGTTTGTCTGTTTCACCTTTATGTTTTGGTAAAACCGAGGATAACAAGGCCATCAATTTCTCTGTTGTATCTATTGGTTCAATATTCCGATTACAGGTAATTTTATTGGCTAACTTTTTGGCACATGGCAACTCACCATATTCTTTAAAAATTGTTATCAATTCTTCTTCTGTTGCAGTGTGAATAATATCGAATGCCGTATTTTTTTGTTCCACATTCATTCGCATATCCAAGTCTGACGTAAATCTGTAAGAAAATCCTCGCTCCGCCGTATCAAACTGATGTGATGATACACCTAAATCAGCCAAAATACCATCAACACTTTCGACTCCATAATAATTCAAAAAATTTTTGACAAACCTGAAATTTCCCCTCACAAAACTAAAGCGATTATCGTTGTTCAAATCTCGCAACTCATTTGCTGCATCTTTATCCTGATCAAAACCATATAACTTGGCATTAGAATGTAAATGTTCCAAAATTTGACGGCTGTGTCCACCGCCGCCAAAGGTCAAATCAACATAAACACCACCTTTATCTTGAATCAAATATTCCGTAGCCTCTTTTGCCAATACAGGAAGATGATACATAACTACTTATTTTTTCCGGCTAATAATGTCTTGGTCAAGTGCTGATATTCTTCCATTGTCATGTCATTTTGTTCGTAACCTTGCTTCGACCAAATTTCTATCTTTGTATTTTGTCCGGCAAACACAACCTCTTTTTCAACGCCAATTAATTCCCACAATCTTTTGGGTATCAATATCCGACCTGAAGCATCAACCTCAACAACGGTGGCATCTCTGAAAAACTTACGTCGTAATGAAATATCTGCAGGGTTATAAGGATCTAACTTGCTATCCATATCTGCTACTTGTTTTTCCCACTCAGACATGGTATAAAGGACTAAGCAATCAAAGAACAAATCTTTTTTTAGCGTAAACTGCAATTCACTGGTTGTACTGTTGGCACGAAAAGACGCAGGAAGAGCAACTCTCCCCTTATCATCAACCTTACAGGCATATTCTCCAATATACAACATAAAATGACAGTTTTTTTTCGACTTACAAAAGTAACTTCATTTTTCGACATTTCCAACCACTTTACCCCACTTTCACCCACTTAAATACTTTTTAATATTGTAAGTATTTGATAATTAATATCATTGCCTCTTCAAGCAAAAGAACTAAAATGGAAAATCTCTCGAATCATATAATGTTTTTTAACTGAAAGAAATATTTTTTTTATGAAAAGTTGCTGTTATTATTTCTTGGTGAAAATTCTTATAAAGAAAAGAGGATGTGTCATCTTGACACACCCTCTTAACTTGATCGGATTAACAATTTTGTTAATAAACACCTTTCAAACGTTTTCTAAATAATCTCAACCCTATTAAAAATGTCAGAAATTCAGCAATAGGAATTGTAAGCCAAATTCCACTGACTCCGAAAAGATAAGGATAAATTAAAACACCCAAAGATATAAACAACAATCCTCGACACAAAGAGATAATGACAGATGTTTTGGCATCTCCTAATGCAGTGAAAAATGCCGAAAATAAAATATTAAAGCCATTCATTAAAAATGCAAATGCACAAAATGCTGCTCCGATAATGGCAAAATCGATAACTTCTTTCGCTTTTGCTTGAAAAAAGAAATTGACGATAACATCTCTTCCGAAGAAAAGAATACAAAACAATATAAAACCTATGACTGCACTGGTTTTTAGTGCTAACCCAATCACTTTTTTTACCCGACTCCACTGCGAAGCTCCATAGTTATAAGAAATGATGGGTATAATTCCGTCAGACATTCCGACAAAAACCGTAATTCCGATAAAGAGCATATAATTAACAGAGGTAAAGGCTGCTACTCCGGAGGCTCCAACATAGTGCATCATCGCTCGATTAAACATAAACATTGTAATTCCTGCAGAAAGTTCTGCCAACCCTTCAGAAGAACCGTTACGCAGCATTTGTCCCAAGAGCGGCAGGCGAAATCTGCCTTTATTTACACTGATAATATTTTTAGGGTTAAAGAGAAACGGCAATAAGGTTACAAAACCGACAGTAAATGCTAACCCTGTGGCTAATCCTGCTCCGGCTGTTTCCCAACCAAATTTTACAATAAAAAGGTAATCTAAAAAAGCATTCATCAAAACAGTTCCTGCTAAAAGCATCATGGAAAAATACGGACGACCTGCGGCTTTTAACATATAATCCCCTAAAAATAAAACTGTCAGTACGGGGAAAAAAGGACTCATCGCACGGATATAGGAGACAGCATAGGGTAACAATTCTTTATCGGCACCTAAAATTGTCATCATCGGTTCTGTAAAAATCCATAACAGTGAACTTATTACAACCGATAAACCCACTAAAGAATAAAAAGCGGTGGTTACCGAATCTTGAGCAATTTGGCGGTTGTTTCCACCAAAACCAATACTTACCAGTGTCTGGCAACCAATCCCTATAACTATTGCCAATGCTGTCATCAACGTATATAATGGCATTACAAGATTAACGCCCGCTAAAGCTTTCGCTCCCACAAAATTACTCAATATTACCCCGTCTATCATTGTTTGAATGCCGAAAAACATTAATCCGACAACACCGGATATTGCAAATTTTGTAAATAAACGACCAATGCCGCCGTACTTTAATTCTGTTTGTTCTTTCGTAAGAACTCCTTCTAACATTTTTTCCATTTTTATATCAATTGAATTTAAACATTTTCATCTACTCACTGAACAAACGTTCAATGTCTTGGGTTAAAAAAACCCTCGATTAATTTTCGAGGGCAATATCTATTCTACCGTTTTATTTGATGATAGTATTGCGTCAACTTTTTTGTAATTATCTTTACAACATCCAAAGCTTTATGGCGAATGCCTTCCTTGAACCAAACCCCATCAATAATGTAAACAAATATCGGCGCTATTTCCTCAACCTCAATCTCTTCTTTGAGCATTCCTTTTTGTTGACTGTTGTGCAGTACGATTTTCCACGCTTGTAATTCTTCATCTCGAATGGTTTTATACCAAGATGCAAATGAAGCATTTTTACGTACGACCTGATAAAAAAGAAAATCATAATCCATCAGGTTGACTTGATTACGTTCTATAAGCCTTATTCTACAAAGCGTTTTATGCTTTTTTTCCATGTAGGCAATCATTTCTTCTACCGTAAAATGGCTGACTGCCGTTAAATCTATTTTGAAGAAATCGACAAAATAACGTTCGGTTACTTCTAAAAACAGTTCATCTTTACTTTTATAATAATGATACAGCAACCCTCGTGAAATACCGGCATTTTTTTGTATTTCGGTTATAGATACAGCATCATAGCCTTTTTTCAACAAAAGTTCAAAAGTTGTGTGCAGAATAGTTTCTTTGGTTGTATTATCAGATTTCATGTATTTAGATGATTTACGAGTCTCGCTGTTTCATATACCAATCAACAAAAGTTGAACAAACGTTCAAAGGTAATTCATTTTTTTGACGCAAAGAAACACAGTAACAAAAAATAACAATGCTTTACATGTCTAATGCGACGTAAAACTCAAACAACAAAGAGTGGTGGTTAATCATTTGGATTTACACTGTAATGAGAAAGGCAATTACTTGCTTCAGTAAAGTCGTCTTCACGGTCTGCAAGTACCATTAAAATATCTTTTGCTTGAAGTTCGGTTGAACCGCCGGGTCGGATATACTTACCATTTCTTTTAATCATGATAATAAATGCAGATTTGGGAAAATGTAAATCTACAATTCTTTTTTTTACGGCATAAAAATCGGGTAAAATTTCGATTTCCCGTAAAGATGATTTTGGAAAATCTACAATCAATTTGTCGATTTCAGAAATGGGTTTGACCTTTTCGGGCAGTGCTACATT
Organism: uncultured Muribaculaceae bacterium; assembly: GCA_964450725.1. Lineage (GTDB taxonomy): Bacteria > Bacteroidota > Bacteroidia > Bacteroidales > UBA932 > CAYVGO01. The sequence goes on along the minus strand of CAYVGO010000010.1, from coordinate 21,816 downwards.
GAGCCACTTTGCCACTATAGATAAAGACATTCCCTGAATGATAAGCGAGGTAACAGAAATAAAGAATACAATATTGAAAATCATACTGGCTTTTTCAATTCCTGCCAATAAAGGATAAGTGGCGAAAACAATAGGAACAGCACCGCGTAAACCAACCCAAGAAATATAAAACCTTCGTCGTATGTTCATTTTGAAAAAAATCAAACTGATAAATACGCCAATCGGTCTTGCTACAACAATCAAAAATAAGGAAATAAGTAATCCAATGCCAATATAGGGAACGATTTGAGAAGGATAAACCAATAAGCCTAAAGTGAGAAATAAGACAATTTGCATCAACCAAGCCAAACCATCATAAGCCTTAATCATGGTTTTTTTATGTATTAAATCTTGGTTACCTAAAAATACGGCGCAAATATAAATTGCCAAAAAGCCGTTACCACCTACAAAATCTGTTGCAGAAAAGGTAATAAACATTATTGCAATAAGTAAAACAGGATAAAGCCCTTCAAAGTCAAGTTTGATTTTGTTGATAATAAATTTACTTAACTTCCCAAAGATAAAACCTGCCATGCCTCCTAAAATCATTTGCTGAAGAAATACAGAAATAATGGAAGTGTTGCTTTCATTTTGATTGACAACCAAGGTCAAAAAAGCAATGGTAAGAACGTATGCCATAGGGTCGTTACTCCCGCTCTCAAATTCTAAAGTGGAACGTAAATTGTTACGTAATGCCAAACTTTTGGAACGTAGAATAGAAAATACTGCGGCGGCATCTGTAGATGACACTATAGAACCCAGTAACAGGCTTTCATAAATGGTAAAATCCGTAATGAGCCAAACAAAAGTACCCAAAGTTAGGGCTGTGAGCAGAACTCCGACTGTTGATAAAGCAATACCTTCCTTAAGAATAGGTTTGACGGAGTTCCAATTCGTTTCAAGTCCGCCGGAAAATAAAATAAAATTGAGTGAAACTACTCCAATAAACTGTGCTATTTTAGGGTTATCAAAATGAATACGGCCAATACCGTCTGAGCCGGCCAACATTCCTATCGCTAAGAAAAGTAATAAGGTGGGAACTCCAAATTTATACGAAGTTTTACCCACAATAATGCTTACAATAAGCAGCAAAGAACCTACTAACAGAATATTTTCAATTGTTAAATTCATATATTTTCCTTATCATTTCACCGTCACAAAGTTAAGGATAAAATTTAACTTCTGTTTTCAATTCTATAAATAAGAAGAGGCTACTCAACAATTTTGAATAGCCTCTCCACATTAACAACTTCATTTGGAATTACAGCATAGTTCCGTCTTCTTTGACTTTAATGGTCTTATCTTTCAAGCCATCAAGTTCAATTTTGTAGTAAGAATTTGTAGGGGCTTCAACATAGTCTGCGTCATCAAATTCATATCCCGATTGTTGAGAAATTACATCTTTAACCGATTGAGGCAATTGCAAGTATCTTACATCCCACGATGTTTGTAACCAATCATATTGACTGCTGAAAGAAATTTCACGTGAAATGCTTCCGTCAAGAATGTCAACCTGAATTACTCCATTACGTTCTATATCAAGTTCAACAATTTTAGCATTCGGATACTTTTGGGTTATAAATTCATTGATTTGTGCAGGCATTTGTTGTGGTAATAACGACTCAAAGCGATCATCATTGTCATTATCAATATCCACAACTTCTTTTACTAATATTCCTGTTTCCGAGTAATATAAATCTACTTCCGTATCTCCCGACTCTACTTCAATAATATAAAGTGTTTCTACTGCCGGACGAATAACTTTTTCTACATCCTCTTTGCGCCATTTTGCATACTTTGATTGTTCAAAAGTCGCTTTAACAGCCTCCGGCAATGCCGGGTATGAAATATTAACTTCAGTCATCATCAATCCTCCACTATGTTCAAACCACGCTGTAGTTTTTTGCCCGTTATTCACAAATTCAGCAACATATCCAACGGATTTCACCTCCCATTCTACCCTGTTATTGGGTGAAAATTGCTGTAAAAAGGCATTTTTGACAACTTGAGGTACAAATTTAGCATCATCGTCGTCGTCGCAACTTATGAATGTGATAGCAAGCACTGCCATCACAAAAAAGATTTTATACACTTTCATAACCATTATTTTTATGAAGATTAATCAATCTCTATCAAGTCGCCATTTTTATTAAACTTCAGGTCTAAATCATTAGAGAGTTCTACCTCAATTTTACGACTGTCTTTTTCTATTTTTTGAATGAAAAGATTCGGGTAGTTAGTCTTTACATGTGTCAGAATTTTAACTGGAATTATAGCATCAGGTACAGCTTTGGCTTGACAATCTACCTCTTTCCATTCTCCGTTACTATTAAAATCAATTTTAGTTCCGTCTGTTAGTTGCACCTCATAGGTTTTCTCCATAAAGTCGTTGTCTAACTTTACATAAGAAGCTTTTGTGTCTGGAAAATGCTTTTGAATAAATTCTCTGGCAACTTTTGGCAGTTCATTGAAGGCAATAAGTTTGTCATTGCCAGCCATGGTTATTGTTGCAAAAGTGAACAACAATAAGAATAACGAAATTGTTTTTTTCATGGTAATATAATTTTTAATTAAACAATCATAGTAAGTTGGTTTTTATCTCTATCGAAATTACACTTAGGTTGGACATTTCGACTTCTATAGTTCTACCCTTTTTCGATACTTTTCGAATAAACATATTATTCATACAATCCATAGTTTTAAAGAGTATAACCAGTTTGATGATGCAAAGGTAGAACCCAAAACTGAAAAGAATTTGAAATCTGTTTTGGGG
>CAYVGO010000010.1:6232-18904 GCA_964450725.1 uncultured Muribaculaceae bacterium | reverse complement strand
TGGGTTGCCGAGACTTTTTTTGCTGTAGAGGTGTCGGCGAACCGGTTGCCGAGACTTTTTTTGTCGTAGAGGTGTCGGCGAATGGGTTGCCGAGACTTTTTTTGCTGTAGAGGTGTCGGCGAACCGGTTGCCGAGACATTTTACTTATATCTACCGGAAAGTAATCATCACAGAAAAGCGCTTTTGCTGATTTGGACTTGTAAAATTACGATATAAGGCATAATAACTAATCCAAAAAGGTTGTCCACGCATTGATTTCCTCTATAGTTTTTCCTTTTTTAGAGGCATAAACCTGCAACTGGTCTTGTCCTACGGATTTTATATTAAAATACTTCGCGGAATCTCCGAAAAAGTAATATCCTGCAACGGATTGTTCGGGAATCATTGCAAAATTTTCGGTTAAACTGACCCCTATTTTCTTTTCCGGTTGAAGTAAATCGAAAATATCTTTTTTACCACTATGGTCGGCTAAAGAAGAATAACCTACTGCCGGACGAATCACTTTTACATTGGGGAAATATTCTCCTATTTTATCTTCCAATGCTGCAGATAATGCCTCTGTCAATCGTTGCGAAAGTGTACTTATCAACAGTTGATTATAGGGGTCATTCTCTTGCAAAAATGTTTTTTCTATGGCTTGAACTCCAATACCGGCAGAAGCAACAAAACAGCCAATGACCGGCAAAGCGGTAGTGGTATAGTTTACTTTGTCTTGAGCAACAAAGTCTGATAAGCATAAAAAACTACTTCCAACTTCTTGCTGTCTGAAAAAATGTAGATTTTTTATTGGGATTATGTCTGAAGAGTGGCTGTAAACTTCTACCGATTCTCCTTTTGATATTGCAGGATATAGTCCATAAACGGCATTGGCTGCAAGGGTTTGCTCTGCAATCACTTTATCCAGCAGTTGTTGAGCATCGGCAATTAACTGTTGAGCTTCTGTGGTCTCTTTATCGGTTCGCCATGTATATAAAAAACTCTTCCAACTGATTTTTTTACGTAATTCGGCTAAAGAATAGTTTAGTATTGTTTGTTCTATAAGTTGCAGGAGCATTTACGCAAAAAAATGAGAAAAGTCTATAGAAAAATAAAGCCATATCACAATATTGGCAATTGGCTTTATCAATAAACTGTCGTCAATATATGTTTGAGGTAAAATGACAAAGGTCTTATTGATATAAAACATCAACTGAAACAAAACACTCAATATTAATAAGGTCCGTGCCAACATAAAAAAGCCACCCAACAACTTATCTAACCATTTTAACATGATAATAGAAATTATCTTTTGAGTTATTTTACCTATCCAATACGAAAGAATGGCTATAAGAATAAAAATAACAATGAATGCTAAAACCCTATTCGTACCTTCAAACCAATGACTACCGGCATAGTAAGCAAACCAAATTCCTACGGTCAAGGTTAAAATGGCCATCAACTGCCGAACAAAGCCGCTGAACATTCCCCAAATAAAAAATCCGATAGAAATCCCTAACAGAATAAAGTCTATAATATTCATTGGACGGTTTTAAAAAGGAAGGTCATCTGTATTGGCACCTTCTCCTTCCGATAAACTTACGTTGGGAACGTCTCTGGTAGAACCCTGTGGGGTTGAAGGTTGCGATGATTGAACATATTGAGACGGTGGGGGAGATTGATAGGTATCTTGTGCCTGAAATGAACCGTTGTTATATTTTCCCGGTACAAACAATTCACTGCTTCTTCCTCGCACATCGGTGTACCATCGACCGTTAAACTCTCTACTTTCTACATCTGCCTCTACAACGAGCAAGTTACCAATCTGAAGATGTGCTTCAATAATTCTGTCTGTCCAAAATGCAACACATATTTTTCGAGGAAACCGTTCTTCTGTTTCTAAAATAACATCTTGCTTACGCCACTCTCCGTTTTTACCGTTTCCTGACTGTAAGGGCAATACTTGTACGACTTTACCTATAATCTGCATGATATTAAACTTTTAATTGTAAGTGTGCAAAAGTACAAATTGGTTCCGAATTTTGCAAATGATACTCACGACTCAAGGAAAAGTAAAATTAATGAGTAAAAACAACCTCTTGCATTTGACGATACAAACATTTCCTATCTGAAACTCATAGAATCGAACTCTAACTTTAAGTTACCGGTCGTATAATAACGTATTGCATTTTCGGATGATATTTTGTAGTTACGTCGTAAATCTTTGTCTATAGAGAACATTAGCGGCGGCATGATTTGAACTATCTTAAATCCAACTTTTTGAAAGCCCGATGCCATACTGAAGTCCATATCACAATATGTCATAATATGGTCTGGCTGTTTATGTCTGATAAAGGTCTTCAACATTTTACTCAACCCTCCGACAACAGTAATGTTAGACAAAGTAGAATATCGTACCCACTCATAAGATGTTCTGTGAGGTAAGGTGTAGGTTAGCATTCGTCTATTACTGAAACTTGCTACAGAAACTAATTGTTCTTGATAATACAGTCCGAAATGATAGCGACAGTTAGTCCCTGATAAAACATGGTTTTGGGTTAAGAAATTGAGAGCAATTGACGTATCAATACGATTTACAGTGGTATGTCTTGCAAAAATTCGCTGAGCATGTCCAAACCTATAATTAATGCTTTGCTGTAACAACGTTTGTTGTTGTCGCCACCGGTCTTCCCACAAATGAATGATTTGATATCCTTGTTGCTCAAAATGTAATGTCATGTTTTGAAAAAAGAAAGGATCTGTAACAACATGGGGCAGTGTTATTAAGTGAAATAAGAGAGAAGAGTCTTCGACAGATAATAATAAAAAAGGCGTATCAAACTCTATTGGTTTAATACGCCCGTAACATGATAGAAAGTGGGTTGCTTGCTGTGTAAAGTTATTCGTCATCGGCAATAACTGTCAATTGTCCGGAATAACTGATAGATTGGCGATAATTACTACTTAAACGTAAAGTTACATAGCCGGAGGTTGTCAAACTGATATACACAGAATAGTGATCATTATCTTCTCCTCTTACCCGAAAAGAAATATCATAAACCTTACGTTTGGCATTATATTTCACTTGATAGTTTGTGTATAGACCCTCAAACTCAATACCTCCGCGACTATCAAGTGCCGACATCCCTGAGTACACTCGGCCAATATAAGGTAAATAAGCCGTTACTGAATCTGTATGCACTTTTAAAAACCAACCACCACTCTGAAAAAGATTACTGGTATTATATTGACCTGACGGATTAACCTTATCAATGTTTAAATAGAAACGCTTATGTTCTACCAAGGAGTCTATTTTGAACTCTTGGCTCATCACTAATTGAGAAAATCCTAAACATAGCAGGATAAGAACAAATAAATAACGTTTCATGGCATTACACTACTTTTTTTCCAATTGTTTAGTTACCGGGATGGCTTGAATCTCCTCCGGTTTATTCTTTTTTTCTTCTTTCGGAGACAACACTTCTCCTCGAATAATCAAAACTACCGGTTGGACTCCAAATTCCTCTGCATTATGTCCTATACTTATAGATTTCACAAAGGGACCTATTCTTTTAGTATCATAAGTAACCTTAATCACTCCTTTACCTCCGGGAGGAATGGGTTGTTGTGGATAAGTAGGTTGTGTACATCCGCAAGAAGCGTTAGCACGGGTAATAATTAATGGAAGAGTACCTGTATTTGTAAATTCAAACTCACAATTACCATTAGCTTGGTAAGCAATCGTTCCGAAGTTATGTTCTGGCTTAACAAATTGAATGTTCGGAGCATTTTTTTGCTTGGTACTGTCTGAGGTTTGAGCGTAAAGCCCAAGACTTAAAAAGAATAACGAACCAAAGAATACTAAAGATTTCATATGTCTTTTAATGTTTAAAATTAAGTTGACAAAGGTAATGTCATTTCGCAATTGGAGTATGCTGTTTTCACATACGTTTGCAATGTTCTCAATTATTAACACTCGGTCGATTCAAAAGTATGAATTACAAGGGAGGAACAAGAAGGCGTTTGTCTCAATATGTCAATGCAAATTTAACATTTAAATCTTTGCTCTATAAAAAAAAGAGCATACCTTTGCAGGGCTTAATTTTTAAATTTGATTTAACTATGAAAAAAATATTGTTCTTATCTACTGCTCTTCTGCTTGCCGTAAGTCTATTGTTTACCTCTTGTGGAGATAAGGAGAATGAAGAACCCGAAGTGCCTATTGTTGGTACATGGCTTGTACAAAGTCAAAAGTTGAAAATAAAAATAAAAACTTCCATAAACTTAGATCAAATTCCGCCAATAGGAAGTGTGAATGTAGGAGATGTAATAAAACAATTTGAGCAAGATACTACAATTTCCCCGGAAGCAGGTGTAGAGGAAACTTATAAATTTACATCAAAAGACTCCCTCATTATGAAAACAAGTTCTGAACAAGAAGTGAACGTATCAAAAGCAACATACAAAAGATCTGGAAAGAAATTGACAATAATTGATAACGGGATTTCTTTACCTTTTGACATCACAACCTTAACAGACACTGATTTAAAATATCAATTTGTCAAATCTATGACTTTAGTAGAGGCTATAGATTTTGCCTTAAGCCAAGGGATGTTTGATGCCTTAGAAGCGGCGACAATCAAAGAAGAAATTAAGCCTTATGAAACATTCTTATCATTAATAAAGATTGATGTGGAAACTGTATTTTCTTTTACGAAAAAATAATAACTTGTCTCTTTGTATTATTCTATAATAAAAACCGTCGAACATTCGACGGTTTTTTTATTGTTAAATCAAATTTGCGACGTTCTCATTTTTTTTATTACCTTTGCAACCTCACTTTTTATCAAAACAATTTATGAATACTAAACTTTTGAATGTTTTTACTGTATTACTTTCAGTGTTTGTTTTATGGGCTTGTACCAATGGCGGAGACAAAAGTTCTTCGGCTTCTACGTCCGACTCTACAAAAACAAAAGAAATAGAATTAGGTGCAGATTTGTCAAGCATCAATGAAGCACAAAATCGCACAACCTACTCAGGTGGAATTGCTTATGTTAATCTTGACAGTATCGTCCAAAATTACCAATTGTATAAAGATTTGCGCGGAGAGTTTGAAATTTCAGCAAAGAAAAAAGACGAAGATTTTTCTACTCGTCGAAAAAGATTTGAAAAAGAAGCTGCGGCATTTCAAGAGTCTGCAGAAAAAGGATTGGAAGTTAGAAGTAAATTAGAACAAATGCAGGGAGAATTACAAAAGAAACAACAAGATTTGCTGACATTGCAACAAAAATTAAACGCAGAGTTAAGTGAAGAGGAAGCCGTGATGATGCGTAAAATTATGCATGCTATCCAGAGTTATATTGCAGAATATAATGTAACCAAAGGGTATTCTATGATTTTGAGTAATGTTTCTACATCTGCAGTAGTGCTTACCGCAGACCCCAAATTAAATATTACAACAGATGTTTTAGTCGGATTAAATAAAGCCTATAAAACTAAGTAATCTCTATATTCTCATACAAATTAAAGCGACAAAATCATTACATTTTGTCGCTTTTTCGTCTAAATTGTTGACTTTTCGTAAGACGTTCTTTTATTTTCTATTTTAAAATTATTTACGTATGAAAATTATTTGTATTGGCCATAATTATGCTGCTCATAATGAAGAGATGAAAAGCACTCATGCACGACCGGCTATTTTTATGAAACCAGATACTGCATTAGTCAAAAACGGTAGTGATGTATATATTCCTGACTTTACGAATGATTTTCAGCACGAAATTGAATTAGTGTTGCGTATCTGTAAAGTCGGAAAATCAATATCCGAACAATTTGCTCATCGATATTATGATGCTATCGGATTAGGAATTGATTTTACGGCTCGCGATCTGCAAAAAAAATGTAAAGAAAAAGGAGAGCCATGGGAAATATCTAAATCTTTTGATTTTTCTGCGCCGATTTCAACTGAGTTTTTGCCCGTGAATACTTTTTCTGATTTACACTCTATTGATTTTAGCCTTATCAAAAATGAAACTGTCGTACAACGTGGAAACAGTAAAGATATGATTATGAAATTTGACGCAATTATTGCTTACGTATCACAGTATTTTACCTTAAAAATCGGAGATTTAATTTTTACAGGAACACCATCGGGTGTAGGAAAAGTGGCTATTGATGATGTGTTGCGAGGTTTTATAGGCAGTCAGGAAATGTTGACGGTACAAATACGATAATAAAAAATCGGACATAAGTCATTGCTTACATCCGATTTCCCATTCATGTTTTATTAAAACTTTCCTCTTTTATATTACGCCATGAGCTAACATAGCATTGGCAACTTTCATAAATCCGGCAATGTTGGCTCCTTTCTCATAATCAATATAACCCGAAGCCGTTTTTCCGTATTTTACACATGCAGCATGAATATTTTTCATAATTTGCTGTAATCTTGCATCTACCTCTTCTCGTGTCCAAGCCAAGTGCATAGCATTTTGGGACATCTCTAATCCAGAAGTAGCTACTCCTCCGGCATTGGCAGCTTTTCCCGGTCCATACATAATTTGAGCCTTTTTATAAACAGCAATAGCTTCTGGCGTTGAAGGCATATTTGCTCCTTCAGACACTGCTATGCAACCGTTTTTAATCAACATTTCTGCATCATCTTTATTGATTTCATTTTGAGTGGCACTGGGTAGTGCTATATCTCCTTTTTCTCCCCAAGGTTTTGCACCCTCTACATATTTTACTCCGAATTTGTCAGCATATTCTTTAATTCTTCCTCGACGTACATTCTTAAGTTCGAAAACAAAAGCGAGTTTTTCAGAAGTAATACCGGCAGGGTCGTAAATATATCCATCACTGTCAGAAAGTGTTACCACTTTTCCTCCCAAATCGTTAACTTTCTCAACCGTATATTGAGAAACATTACCAGAACCGGAAACCAAACAAGTTTTTCCTTCTAAAGTACGGATACCTTTTTCTTTCAACATTTCCATTAAAAAGTATAAATTACCATAACCTGTAGCCTCCGGACGAATTAATGAGCCTCCGTAAGACAATCCTTTACCGGTTAGTACACCCGTATTTTCAAGGGCTAATTTTTTGTACATTCCATAAAAATATCCGATTTCTCGTCCTCCAACTCCGATGTCACCGGCGGGTACATCTGTAGCGGGACCTATATGTCTCCAAAGTTCAGACATAAAAGAGTGACAAAATCTCATCACTTCATTATCTGATTTTCCCCTCGGGTCGAAATCAGAACCACCTTTTGCTCCACCCATCGGTAGTGTGGTTAGAGAATTTTTAAATATCTGCTCAAACCCCAAGAATTTCAAAATCGATAAGTTTACAGATTTATGAAAACGTAATCCGCCTTTGTAAGGACCAATCGCGTTATTGAACTGTACTCGATAACCTATATTTACCTGTACTTTCCCTTTATCGTCCACCCAAGGAACTTTAAATATAAAGGTTCTGTCGGGTTCTATTAAGCGTTCAATAATCTTTGCTTCCTCAAATTCGGGATGCTTGTTATACTCCTCTTCAATAGATAAGAGTATTTCACTTACGGCTTGCAAAAACTCGGGTTCTCCCGGATGTTTTTGCGATAATTGCTGCAGAATTTCTTGTGCTTTCATTCTGATTTCTGATAGATTAAGTATTAAAAATAAATTCGGGTGCAAAGATAATCAATATTTACAATGTGAAAATGATTTCAGATTAAAACTTTTACACATCGAAAAAAAATAATTTGCAAGCATTTTTGCAGGTAATTCAGAATACGACATGAGAAAAATATAAAATCACTTGTGATATATAAGCTTTTTTCACTATTTTAAATTATCTTAAATAGATAACAAGTACCTTATTACATGAATATTACAAATAAATGAGAAATACAGATCGAGTGTTATTATATAATTTAATCCATAAAATGTATGTATAAAGAATCTGGTTACAATTCGAAAGAGATTGCCTTAGAATCACAAATCCTAACAATAGACTATATCTTCATGACTTAATTATTGAATTAATCTTACCCTTTCATTGCATTTGTCCTTTTAAAATTAAATTCCTACTTTTGTCTCCGTTTAATTTCTTACTAAAACTAACTTGAATATGAGACAAAAAATTGTAGCCGGAAACTGGAAAATGAATACACTTGTTAATGAGGGTATGAGTTTAATTGCGCAAATCGCAGAAAAAAAGAATGCTATCCCCTCTGACGTGAAAGTCATTATAGCACCGCCATTTACGCACTTATGCTGCGGTGTTGAGAAAATTAAAGGTACGTCTATTGGACTTTCTGCGCAAAATTGTGCCAACATGAAAAGCGGAGCGTACACCGGAGAAATTTCTGCCGCAATGTTACAAAGTATAGGGTGTCAATACGTAATCTTAGGACATTCGGAACGCAGACAATATTATGGAGATACAAGTCCAATTCTTATTCAAAAGATAAAACTTGCATTAGAAGCAGAACTTATCCCGATTTTCTGTATTGGTGAAACATTATCAGAAAGAGAGTCTAACAACCATTTCACTACAGTTCAATCACAAATAGAAGAGGTTGTATTTCAATTGACAGATGCTGAGTACGCCAAAATCATTATTGCCTACGAACCTGTTTGGGCTATTGGTACTGGTAAAGTTGCGACTCCTCAACAAGCACAGGAAATGCACGCTTTCATCAGAAAAACGTTATTGAAAAAATATAACGCTGCAACACAAACTCCACTGCTTTACGGAGGTAGTTGTAATCCCTCTAATGCGAAAGAGATATTTGCTCAGCCCGATGTTGATGGCGGATTGATTGGTGGAGCATCTCTAAAAGCAGACGATTTTATTGCATTGACACAATCGTTTTAATAATACAAGATGAAAACACTTTTCTATAGTATGGCTATCTGTCTGATGGTTATCGCTCTTACTGTCAGTTGTTCTGCGATTGGAGGGCCGAGGATAAAAGAAGTCCGTAATGTTTCCGAATTTTCCTCCATCGAAGTTTCTGCAGGATTAGAAGTCGTACTTCGGCAGTCCGATTCTACAGAAGTAATCGTAGAGGCAAGTGAAGATTTTATGTCTTCCATAGAAACGCATACAAAAGGTCAAACATTGATTGTTACGGCAAAGCCAAAACCGAAGTTATTTGGAATGGGAGTTAGGCATGCTACTGTTTATATCACAACACCCACCATAGAGAAATTATCTGTCGGTTCTGGTTGTGATGTTAACATCCTTGACTCCTTAAAGTCTCAAGCATTACAAATGTCTGTTGCCAGCGGAAGCAGACTGGAAGGAAAGATTTGTGCCGAAAGATATAATCTGTCGCTTTCCAGCGGAAGTTCTCTCGAATTATTTGGCAAGTTTAACCATGCTGCTATATCGGTAGCTTCGGGTAGCAGTTTGGAGTTAAAAGGTGCAGCCGGAGATATAAACATAGACATGTCCAGCGGAAGTAAAATCGATGCCTTTGATTTTACCGTAAAGAATCTTGTGTGTAAAGTTTCATCCGGGAGTTCTCTTGAAATGACCGTGAGTGAGACATTAGATGTTACAGGAAGCAGCGGTAGTTCTATTGAATATAAGGGAGACGGAAAAATCATTAACAGTAATATCAGTATCGGAGCACGTCTTTCTAAGGTTAGATAACCCTACCAAATCTTAATTTCTCTATGCAATTTACAGAAACCTCATTACCCGGCGTATGGGTCATTGAACCTAAAGTTTGGGGTGACGAACGCGGATACTTCGTAGAAACTTTCAAGCAGGAAGAGTTTCTACGAAATATCGGTAGCGTTTCATTTATTCAAGACAATGAATCTAAATCCTCGTACGGAGTTTTACGCGGATTACACTTTCAGAAAGAGCCATACTCGCAAGCCAAATTAGTACGTGTTGTACAAGGAGCAGTATTAGATGTGGCTGTTGATATTCGTAAAGGCTCTCCTTACTTTGGCAAACACATTGCCGTAGAGTTAACCGAACAAAACAAAAAGCAACTCTTTATCCCACGCGGCTTTGCTCACGGATTTGTCGTACTTTCTCCTACTGCAATATTTAATTACAAGGTCGATAACGTCTATGCTCCACAACATGAAGATGCCATTTGTTATAATGATAAAGACCTGAACATTGACTGGCAGATTCCTGTACGAGATATTCAAGTCTCTGCCAAAGACGGAGTAGCACAATCATTAGCAAGTTATTGTAAATAGATAATATGGACATTTTTCCACAGTGGGATACAGATTTATTCCTATGGCTTAACGGATGTCGCTCTACCGTAGCCGACCACGTAATGTGGCTGCTTTCTCAGACTTATACCTCAATACCGCTTTACCTCTTGCTGTTATACTGGCTATACAGGAAGTATCCCAATAACAAAAGTCGATTGATTGTAGTACTTAGCATTGGTTTGTTGATTTTACTGTCAGACCAGATTTCCAGCGGTATTTGTAAACCTCTCTTTCTCAGATTACGCCCTACGCATCAGCCCGAGATTGCCGACCTTGTGTACACGGTCAATAATTACAGGGGTGGGTTGTATGGCTTTGTCTCTTCTCATGCCGCCAATTGCTTTGCCGTAGCAGTATTTACGTCATTACTGTTACAACGAAAGGTCATCACCATAGTGATGTTGGCTTGGGCTGCCGTAGTGTCTTACAGCCGAATCTACTTAGGGGTACATTATCCCTTAGATATTTTCTGCGGTATGCTTGTCGGCGTTTTGTCCGGCTATCTGACGGCGACCTTGTTTCTTTATGTCAACAGAAGAATAACAAAAGGTCGGGGGTAATTCCGTAGAGACGTATTGCATACGTCTCCATTGCGAACAGCCATATCTCTGTATTATTACAAACCGCAACCAGTTGTTATTACTGAGAAGGATGCTGCTGTTTGTAGTGGAGACGTATGCAATACGTCTCTACTGACCCGCCATTTCCTCCAGTCTTTCATTTCTTCATTCCTGCATTCTTTCATTCTCCTCCCTTCCGCTCTACCAATTTACCCACTCTAACTGTGCTATTGTTAGCGCTAAGTCCCGCTCTACGGATAACTTATTTTCTATCGCAGTGTAATAGTACTGGCTTTCGAGCAGGTAGTTCAGCAGCGAGAGGTTACCTGTCTGCCATGCTTTCTTGAGCAGAATGTCATTGTTGTTGGTTTGCAGGGTGCTTCCGTAAGATTCAGCGGCGCTCTTTAGTGTTGTCGCCTTACTGAAGAGATACTGAAGGTTGTTGTAAAACGCTATTCGAGCATCTTCTACCGTCAGTTGAGATGCCATAGCCTGTGCTTTCGCCATCTTTACTTTGTTCTTGTTTTCCCACAGCGGTACGGATATTCCTATAGATATTCCGTGATACTGCTCACCGGGAATGCTTTCACTGGCGTACCCGGCAGAGAACTTCGGCAGCCTTACAGCCTGATTAACCTGTACTCTCTTCTTGTCTGCCTCTACGACCCCTTTAAGATAGCCCAGCGCAGGACTTTTGCTTTCTGCTTCGATATACCACTGCTCGAAGTCATCAGGAATTACTGCCGCTTCAAAGAGTGTATCTGTAAAGATAATCTCCTTATCGCCGTTATACCTTTTGAGGTCAGACAGCAAGCGTTGTCTTTCGGTTTCTATATTGGCTATCTCATTCTTGACGGTAATGAGGTTGATTTGTGCTTTGTTTACCTCCAGAATATTGCCCTCTCCCGCGTCTGTCATCTTGGCGAGGGATTGTGCAATGGTTAAGGCATTGTCCATTCTTACTTTGTATGCTCCAATGAGCGCGTTGCAATAGATAAGTTGAACGCAAGTCTCTTTGACGGCGAGCAGCAGGTTGACGCGTTCTGTTTTGTATGCCCATTCGGCGTTCGTGTTTTCAATGTTGGCTAACTTACTCTTATGGCTATATACGGTAGGGAAGTCAAACGATTGCTTGACCGAGATGTCGATACGGTTACTGATAGCCTTAGGTACACCCCATAAGTATCCGAACTCTGCTTCGGGGTTCGGTAAATAAATATCCGTACGGTTGGCTAACTTCTGTGCTTCCATTTGTTGTTGCAGTGCTTTAAGTTGCGTACTGTTGGCTTCTACCTGTATGAGTATTTCACTGATGCTGCTCTGTGCTGTAAGTGTACTGCCGACGGTGAGCAGCAGTATGATAGATAGTAATATTGTTTTCATTATAGTTGTAAATTATGAATTGTTAGTTTGTTAGTTGTTAATTCTGTCTTTCTATCCGTTGCTTGAAAGCAACGGCAATAGTACCTGTTCGATAGCCTGTTATTGTGGCTGCAGCTAAGCCGATGGATAATCGTTGTCATAGTTTGTTTTTAGTTCTATTGCCGTTCGGCTTTAGCCAACGGCTTTATGGTGAGACATCTTCTCTCCGAACGGTGAGACTGTTTCTCACCGAATGGTCAAATGTCATTCTTCAAAGAACCACGTCGTTGCAATCTACAGGTAGCCGTCATTGCAATCTACAGGTAGCCGTCATTGCGAGGACGAAGGACGAAGCAATCTCCGCGAAGGTGAATGTGCTACTATTTGCTGTGGAGACGTATGCAATACGTCTCTACTGACCCGCCATTTCCTCCTGTCTTTCATTCCTTCATTCCTACATTCTTTCATTCTCCCCCCTCCTGTCTTTCATTCCTTCATTCCTACATTCTTTCATTCTCCCCCCTCCTGTC
>CAYVGO010000010.1:2629-6132 GCA_964450725.1 uncultured Muribaculaceae bacterium | reverse complement strand
CCTCCTGTCTTTCATTCCTTCATTCCTACATTCTTTCATTCTCCCCCCTCCTGTCTTTCATTCCTTCATTCCTACATTCTACATTTTAAATTCCTTCCCTCTTCCTCTGAACCACAGGTAAACCAGCGGAATAACGTAAATATTAAGCAGGGTTGAGGTCAATAAGCCTCCTAAGACCACTACCGCCATAGGGCTTTGTATTTCGTTACCTGTCTTGTCGCCGTTTAATACTAAGGGAATCAGGGCAAGTGCCGCTGTAAGGGCGGTCATCAGAATAGGGTTAAGCCTGTCGATAGACCCCGATACTACTGTTTCTCGCAATGCAACGCCTTCTTGCTCAAGATGTCGGTAGCGAGAGACTAAGAGTATCCCGTTGCGGATAGCAATACCGAAGAGGGTAATAAACCCGATGATAGAGGGAATGCTGACAATCGCTGAATCGATATAGAGGGCTATCACCCCGCCAATGAGTGCCAGCGGTAGGTTAATGAGTACGATTGCCGACAGGGCGGCGTTCTTAAACTCTCCGTACAGCAGAAGGAATATCACGGCAATGGCAAGAAGTGAGGCAATAAAGAGGGTTCGTGAGGCACTCTTGGCACTCTCAAACTGTCCCCCATACTCGACCCTGTAGCCTTCGGGCAACTTGATGTTTTCCGTAATGGTGTTATTGATGTCTTCTACCACTCCGGCAAGGTCTCTGCCCGATACGTTCGCCGCTATAACAATCTTCCGCTGTACATTTTCACGACTCACCGCATTAGGACCTGCCGTAGAGACAATGTCGGCAACCTCTTCCAAAGGTACTTTCTTACCGCTGTCTGTGTCAATGAGTGCTGCTTTTACTTGCTCTATATTCTGAGTGTAGTCAGGGTTAAGCCTTAAGATAAGGTCGAAACTGCGCTGCCCTTCATAAATCTCGGCAATCTTCTCTCCGGCAAAGGCTTGGATAACAAAGTTGTTGAACGTCTCTATGGTTATCCCATATCTTGCCAGCATGGTTCTGTTCGCCCTAATTTGCAATTGCGGTGTTTCGGTCTGCTGCTCTACACTGACATCGACTAACCCTTCAATGTCGGCAATGCTGTTCTGTATCTGATTACCGAGCTGAAAGAGTGTGCTAAGGTCTGTGCCAAAGAGTTTGATGGCAATGTTTGCCCTTGTTCCAGACAGCATGTGATCTATACGGTGGCCTAAGGGTTGCCCTACCGTAGCGGCAATACCGGGAATGTGCGCCAGCGTTTCTCTGACGTGTGCAAAAAAGGCGGTTCTATGTCTCTCACCGAGCGTAAAGTTAACATCTATCTCTGCGCTATTGGTAGCCTGTGAGTGCTCGTCGAGTTCTCCTCTGCCTGTTCTGCGTGCCGTACTCCTTACCTCAGGGATAGCCAACAGTTCGGTTTCAATAAGGTTCCCTATCTTGTTGTTCTCTTCTAACGATACGCCCGGCTTGGTAACGACCGACAGGGTGAGCGACCCTTCGTTGAAGTCGGGTAAGAAACTCTGTCCCATGGTAAAGTAAAGCCCTAACGCAAGCAGAAAGAGGACTATGGAAGGGATAATGACTTTGGGTTGATGCCGTAGTGTCCACTGTAATGATGAAGCATAAAGGGCTGAAAGCTTACGGGTAAGCCAACTCTCTTTCTGCTGTTTGCTCAGATATTTATCGTCTGAGAGCATGAGCTTGCACAGCAGGGGCGTAACGGTCATGGCCACCAATAAAGACATAAAGAGTGATACAATGTAGGCAATACCGAGCGGCTTGAGCATTCTGCCCTCCATCCCTGAAAGGAAGAAGAGGGGTACAAAGGCCACCATGATGATTAACGTAGCGTTAAGGATGGAGGCTCTGATTTCTTTGGAAGCCTCAAACACTACCTTGAACACCGGCTGTTTGTCCGGTCGGCTGAAGTTCTGCCGCAGCCGCTTGTAAACATTCTCTACATCTATAATCGCATCATCGACCAACGACCCTATGGCAATACACATTCCGCCGAGCGTCATGGTGTTGATGTTCATGTCTAATAACCACAGGATAATCATTGTGCCGAGTAACGACAGGGGTATGGTAATGATAGAGATAATCGTTGTACGGACACTTCCCAGAAAGAGAAACAGGATAACAATAACGCAGACAGCACCCTCAATCAGTGCCGTACCGACGTTGTTCACCGCTGCTTCAATAAAGTCTGCCTGCCTGAAGATAGCGCTGTTCATCTGAATGTCGGGCGGCAGTGATTTCTGCAGTTCGGCAAGTTGTTTCTCTATGCTTTGTGTAACGTTGAGCGTATTGATGTTGGGCTGCTTGGAGACCGACAGAATGACGGCAGGCTTGGCGTTCTGCGAAGCATAGCCCATTTTTACGGCACTGCCAATAACGACCTGAGCCACATCTTCTACAAGCACAGGTTTACCTGCCACCCGCTTGATAAACGTACTGCCGAGTTCTTGCAGGTTGTTGGTTCGAGCCATGCCCCGTAGCATATATTCGTTGCCGTATTCTCTCACCACCCCGCCCGAAGAGTTGTTGCTGAACGTCTCTCCGACCGTTTGCAGCTCTGCCATGGTAACGCCATAGAGATTCATTTTCTGAGGGTCTGCGAGTATCTGATATTGCTTGTAATCACCGCCAATGATGGTTACTTGCGATACGCCGCCGGTGGCCAATATGGCGGGCTTGATAATCCAGTCTGCCAGCGTGCGGAGTTGCATCATTGAGGTAGTGTCGGCTTGCAGTCCGATAAACAGGATTTCACCCATTACACTTGACTGCGGAGCCAATACGGGCGTAGCCCCGTCTGGTAATCCTGAAAGCGTACTCATCTTCTCACTCACAATTTGTCGTGCCTTAAAGATGTCCGTACCCCAGTCAAACTCTATCCAGACAAATGAGTATCCCTGCTGCGATGCCGAGCGTACTCTCCGTACGTCTGTAGCCCCATTGACCGCCGTTTCGATAGGAAATGTTACGAGCCTCTCTACCTCTTCTGCTGCCATTCCCGCAGCATCGGTCATCACTACAACGGTTGGCGTTGTCAGGTCGGGAAAGACATCAATATCCATCTTTTGCCATGTATATAACCCACCCGTGAAGATGAGTATTGTTGCCAACAACACCAATAGTCTGTTGTTGAGCGCGAAAAGTATTATCTTGTTCATAAGTTCATTATTATTTACTGTTTACGATTGACGATTGACAGGTTAGCAGATGATGTTCTACAACATTGACAGGTATTGTTTATCTTAGAGTGTAAATAATCTTTACATAGTAAGGTAAATATCATTTACATTCTAATGTAATTACCGCTTACATTGCAATGTAAATATCGTTTACATCTTAAGGTAAGTATCGTTTACATTGCAATGTAAACGACATCTCACCGCTCTTTTCTGCCATTCTTTGCGCCGTTGGCTAAAGCCGAACGGCAATAGTACCTGTTCCATTATCTTGGTTTGTAGTTATCCTTAGTATAATTCCTCAGAAGGTCTTTAGTACTATTGTA
>CAYVGO010000010.1:0-2529 GCA_964450725.1 uncultured Muribaculaceae bacterium | reverse complement strand
CTCAGAGGGTCTTTAGTACTTTTGTAATTATGTCATAGTATAATTCCTCAGAAGGTCTTTAGTACTATTGCCGTTCGGCTTTAGCCAACGGAACTGAGAACAGCCGCCGCCAACAGATAGTCCCTCCCTCATAGAGTGTATTTCACTAATCACTAATCGTTAATCACTAATCACTATTATTAGTGTGCATGTCCTGAGTGCGGGTCTAAGGCTCCTGACGATTGCGACAGTTTTACGAGTATAGAACCCTTGGTTACCACACGGTCTGTAGTACTAAGGCCTGCGGTAATGTGGGTACGTCGGCCATCGGTTGCTCCCGGCTTCACTTGGACTTTCTCAAAGAGTTCGGGGGTCAGTTGCCTGTACACAAAATAGTTACCCATCTCCTCAACAAGCGACCGGTTATCGACCGTGATAGCATTCGCCGTACTCTTGGTCTTGATGTACATCTCCACAAAACTGCCCGACAGCAGCCCGATAGAGTTGTTGATTTGAAACGTAACAGGAATCAGGGGATTGTCCGTACTGACGGCTTTGGCAAAAGAGACTATCTTACCGCCATAATCATAGAGGTTATAGGTCTCACTGCTGTTCGGTATTTTGATGTTTGCCGCCGTAATGTCAGACAGTATGCCGTAGTACTTGGGATTAATCTCCGCCCTGATGAGCAGATTGCGGTTTTGGCTAATGACGGCTAACGGTTGTCCTGCCTCAACATACTCACCCGTTCTTACGGAAAGTTGTTTGATGAATCCGCTGATGGGAGCCGTAACCGTTTGTCCCCCTTCGGTGAAGTGCTTAGAGAGATTGTCGTAGATGACTTTGGCATTCTCAAAATCTGTCTTTGCCGATAGCAGTTCGTTGGCAGATACGATTTTCTCTTCCGCCAGGCTGAGCTTACTTTCATACGCTACCTTCGTCCGTTGATATTCGCCTAAAGCTTCCGTATAACGTACGGTCATGTTGTTGTCGGTCATATCAGAGCTCTTGATACGAAATATCGGCTGTCCGGCATTAACCTGTAGCCCGTCAACCAGCAACTTGTCTGCAAAGAGTACTACCCCGCTTGCCTTCGCCGTCACCAAAGACTCATCTCCCTGCGAGGGCTGTACTTGTGCCGAAGTTTTGATAATATGACCAAAAGGCTCTACACGTACTTGCTCGGTAGCAAAATCTACCTTCCAGCTCTGCTCTTTGGTAAACGCCACACAGTTACTGTTACCCGTAATCACATTGTCGGCCGCCGTATGGTCTGCCTTGTGAGTATCAGTATATACTTGGAGGTTAGGTACAATGACGGTTGACTTGAGGTTACCGCTTGTAATGTCGAAGGTCAACGTTCCTGTCCCTTCTTGATTGGGAGTAAGAGCAAACGTATAGATTCCTGCTTTCGTAGGTACAGAGAGCGTTTGTTCTACCTTCTTTGTCCCTACGGTCAAGATGGCAGTAATGGTTCCTTCGGGTAAAGGTTTAAAGTCAGACAGTGTAGAGAAGTGTGCTAATACTTCACTTTCACGTCCTACGGCAAAAGGAGTGGCTTCTCCGTAAACCTCAAAAACATCGCTATAAGCAGTGAGTTGCAGGTTTTCGTCGTGAGAGTGTCCTTCGGCTGCGGGCTTGTGCTGGTGATTACAAGCCGCAATAGATAATATAATAATAAAGGGGTAAATGAGTTTCTTCATCATGTTAGTGTTTTAAGTACGACAATAAGGGGTAAGAATGTTCTAAAGGTAATGAGAACACTGGTAGCACGGAGTAAGAAGACTGATACTGACGTAAGACCTGTTGTGTTTTGTATTATCAGGTCTATCAGGTTCAATCAGTGTTATCACGTGTGCCTCTAAGAAATACTAACGTATGGAGGAGCCCGAAGTCCGGATGTGTTTACCGGGCTATAAGAATAGGTAGAAGTAAGATGAGTAATCGCTTTAACGGCCTTACCCGTCATGACAGGTTCCGGTAGATGAAAGTCAGTGCAGTATAAGTCGAAACAGTGAAGACAAGGCGTAAGATTATGGTCTTCACTTTCCTCACGATGGCTGACGCTAAGGCGTGAGAGTACCACTTTCAGGATACAGTCGTCGGAAGTATCCTCTTCCTGAGAGTGGCTATCTGTAGGTTGATGGTGGTGGTATTGACACTCTTGCTGTAGCCATGCCGTCGCCACACCGTCGTGATGGTGGTGAGGAATAATAGCATGTGCCAACAGTATGATATTGGCTAACACTACAACTGATATGGATACAATACGCTTCATGTAATTACAGATGGCGACAAAGTTAATACATCTTTTTGAATAATGAATAATGATTGGGAAATTCTGATGGGAGTAGATATAACGATTGAACGTAATTTTGTTCAAAGTATTAGGTTGATAAAACTTTTGAGTCCTCTTCTGTAGTGCAATCACCCTACCTCTTTAAAAAGAAAGTAAATAGTATATTTAAAGTACACGTCGGAACATAACATCCAAACAATTCTCTCTATTTCTCAATACTATCTAATACACAAGGGCTACTCAAAAAAATT
>CAYVGO010000009.1:45057-54857 GCA_964450725.1 uncultured Muribaculaceae bacterium | reverse complement strand
GGATTTAATATAGGGTTGAAATACTATATCCGCACTAAGTAACAGGAAATTTACACGTCAGGTATCGTATCTGTTATTACAACAATAGCGGGTACGATATTGTTTGCAGAAAGATTTTGTTTTATCCTTGTTCATGCTGCCCATTCTGTGTGTTTTTTATAATTAGTACCAGGCATTATCGGATATAACATTAATGCAAAAGAATTTCATATACCTTCGCCTCACATGGAACTTCTGTGGGATTTTTATAACTAAAATCTATACGGTTCAACAAGTCAACAGTTTTGGAAGTGTTATATTCAAGGTCGAATGTAGACTTTTATCCAAAAACCAACCGTTTAACATTCGTATAAACATGTTTAACTGGCTCTTTTTGTCAAATTTATATCCTATAATTTTATAAAAAGAGCCGATTATCTGTTTTTTGCTGAGACTGTAGGATGATGAACTGAGTATAACTCTTGAAAAGACGGCGACTTGTTTGCATTGAGTGTATTTCAAATTATAACTTGTCAGTCGTTTTTTTAAGTCTATTCTTGACTTAAAGAACGCTTATCTTTGAGTTGATAGGCAATGGCGTAAGCCTTAATTTGCTTTATCATGGATAACAGACCATTGGATCGGGTAGGAGAGAGATTTTCTTGAAGTCCTATGTCTTTGATGAATGTCAAATCAGCATTCATAATATCTTCCGGAGTTTCTCCCGAAAATACTTCTAACAATAAAGCAATAATCCCTTTAGTAATTACAGCATCGCTATCGGCAGAAAAAAATATTTTTCCATTTTGATAATCTGCCGCAATCCAAACTCTGCTTTGACAACCTTCAATCAAATTGTTTTTCGTTTTATTACTTTCTTGAATTGGTGATAAGTTTTTTCCTTTTTCAATCAGTAGGGCATACTTATCAAGCCATTCAGTAAATAAGGAAAACTCTTCTACTATTTTTTCTTGCTTTTGAATAATTGTATTCATATGTAAACATAAAAAAAGAGTTCTAAATAAAAATTTAGAACTCCAGATTAATAAGATAACTTCTTATTATTTTTTGGTAGAATCACAGCAAGTTGCATTTTCTTTTTTGCAAGACTCACCTTCTTTTGCACAACATGCTTGAATTTTGTCGCAAGTAGTTGCTTTTGCTGAAGTAACGTCAAACATGTAACATGTAACTTTACCCTCAGCAGCCACTTTTTCTGCCAATACCGGGCAACATTGTCCTTTTGCTTGCATTTCTTTTAATGCAGTGGTATCAATATCTTTAGACGATAAAGTTCCGGTGAATACGTAACACTCACCGTTTTTTAACGTATCCAAAGATACATTAGCCGCTGCGTTTAATTTCACTGCTTTAGAACAGTCTGTGCAACTTGTAGCAAAATAAAGAACGGTTGTGTTTGTAGAGTCAATTGGTTGTACGGCTAATTTGCCTCCCAATTCAATAGATTTTCCCACATACTCGGTTGCTTTGGCTAAAGCAGCATCAACAGAAACAACATTACATTGTTCTTTACAACTTGCAAACATAATTGCTGATGCCAAAAAACTAAAAAAGATTTTTTTCATTTTGTAAACAATAGAATTAAATAATTGATAAAGTGGCACAAAGGTACTATGTCTTATTTGATTATATAAAGGTTTAATATTTTTTAACCAAATGTTAACATGTTAGCGCATTCTACCCATACGGTTATTATTAGAGGAACTGTTTCCGAAGGAGCCGAAACGAAAGCCGAGAGTAAACATAAAATAGCGTCCTAATATATTGGTTTCCGTAATTTGATTGTAGTTATCAGATGTGGTAATGTTAGTACTGCGGCTTTGGTTAAGAATATCTATAACCCTCAACTTTAGGGATAAGACATTACTTGATTGCCGTTTGTTGCGATAGAGAATCTGTGTAACCTCTCCATTCCACGAAATGACAGGCTGGTCATAACCGACTTCATATCCTACATAACCCGTATATCCTACATCGCTTCCAATATTAAGTCCTATTTTCTCCAAGATTAACATTGCATCTATACCATAAGAATAGGTAATGTAAAGAGGTTGTTTTTTATTTTGGATAGAATACCATGTTTTACGAAGGTTGACACTACCAAACACTCCACCGTCAAGCATCGTTCCGCGATATGAAAAGCGTAAGCGATCATTAATACTGAAGTTGTCGTTTTTGTTCTCGACATTATTAGTAAGGCTTATACCGCGAGAATAACTTGTGTTCAGGAAATTAGAGATGTAGAATAGTTTTAAAATGCTGTGTTTGGAGTTCAGTGAGGTGTTAAACATTGAACGCAGACTGGCGCTGTAAATACCATTGATATTGACAGGCTTTACGATTTGTTTACCGGTACTATCTATGGTGGTAGAGTTGATAATTTTATCTTGCGTAAAACTGAAGTTTCCATTTACAAATAGTGCCTTTGAAGAGCGATGTTCTCCAAAGCGGTAACGGAAGTTAAAGTTATGTACAAACTCCGGTACTAAGTCATAATTCCCTATTCTTTGGTATAGTGGATCAGAATTGTCTACAACAGGCTGTAATTGCGAAATGGTTGGTTGATTGGTACGTCCGCGATAATCTAACCGAAGTTGATTGTTGTCTCCAAACTTGTAAGTGAAATCTGCTGTGGGAGCAAAGTTGAACCGCGGTTGTCGGATGGTAGTATCTTTGTTGACACTAGTCATGGTAGAAGGTTGTAGGGTAATTCCTACAGTATAGGTATATTTTAATTCTCTTTTCTGTAGAGTTAACTCTACATTATGGTTGATAAAGTTATTATCGAATAGGTTGGAGAGACTATCTATAAAACGAGTGTAATGACCACCTTCCTTATTATAGGTTTCCTTGTTTTGTTGTTGTAAGTTTTGACTAAATCCGTAAGTAATACCCGCAAAGAAGTTACGACCCAGAGGTTCTGTATAAGTTGCTCGGATACTGTAATTAATACTTCTGCCGTTGTTGTTAACCATTTGGTCTATGGTGTCCGGATTAGACGAAATTAGAGTATAAGACAAGTCGTAACCTTCAGCAATATTATTACTGTATGAAAAGTTAATATTGGTAGAGAAGGTTCTACCCGGTTTATCGAACTTCAATCTGTACAGCAAACTGCCTGACGCAGAAAGGTTCTTACTTTCAGATGTACTTAATCGAGAGCCTTGGTTGATTGAATCACCATAAGATGAAAGTGTTTGATAGAAAGATGTGTCTAAAGAACTGTTATTGCCAAAATTAACTGTAGGACGAAACAAGAGGGAGTGTACAGAGTCTATACTCCAGTCTATTTCCGCATTAAAGCGATGTCCTAAAGTGTTATCCGTGCTACTGCTTATATTGTTATAAAGTAAAGAGGAGTCTGCTTTGAGAAATGTTTCTTTATTGGTTTTAGAGTTATAAGCATTATCACTGCTATTCAAAAAATAACTTGCCGTCACTTTTAAGTTCTTATTCAAAAATTCATCGGCAAAGTTAATGCCTCCCAGATAGGATGTGGTAATTCCGCTACCTCCTAAGTTCACAGATGTACCGCCAATACTTGCACGGCCTCCTCCACGGTTACTTCTGGCTTGTGAGCCAACCACGTCCGTAAAACCCTGATTGTTGATATTGTTGCCGGACAGTATAATCGACAATTGTTGTCCCTCTTTAAAGCGGCTCACCATACCCCCGCCGGTGAATCGCCAATCGTTATTATTATCGGTAAATCCTTTGTCTTTAATATCTCTACCCAAACCGCCTGCAACATTTCCCATCCATCCTTCTTTCATTCCCGATTTAACGGTCAGATTGATAATCGTCTCTTCATTCCCGTCGTCCATGCCCGTAAATTGAGATTGGTCAGATTTTTTATCCACCACTTGTATTTTATCTACCATATTTGCCGGTAAGTTTTTAGTTGCTAAAGCAGGGTCTCCGCTGAAAAACAGTTTACCGTCAAGCATAATTTTAGTAACCTCTTTTCCGTTGACTGTTATCTTACCTGTAGATTTATCAATTTCTACCCCTTGCATTTTCTTAAGTAAATCTTCAACCTGTGCATTTTCTGAGACTTTGTATGCCGATGCAACATATTCTATAGTATCTTTTCTTACAATAATTGGATTGGCTTGTGCTGTAATTTCTACACTTTCGATAGATTGACTATCTTCTAACAATGCTATGTTTCCTATGTTCAGCGCTTGGGTATTATCGCTTAGTGTAATGTTTCTCTGAAGGGCAATGTAACCTATATAGGAAAAGAACAAGGTGTATGTACCTGTGCGAACATTTTTAAAGGTGAAATTACCTTTTTCATCCGTAGCAACATTACGGCTCATATTCGGATTTTTCAGGGACTTTAAAACAACAACTACCGGTGAAACAGGCTGACGGTTAAGACTATCAATCACAGTACCTGAAACTGAAGTTTGTCCGTAGGTAAAGAGAGTGGTGAAGAGAACAAGGATGCACGTAAAGATAAGTGGCTTAAAGTAAAACATGCTTATGTAAGAAATAAGATAATTAAAATGATGTATAGATGATTTCCCGGAAGAAAAGTTTAATATTACAAGTGTTAATTAAACTGAAATACCATACTCTTCACAATTGAATTTGGCTTAAGTAATATTTTCTGAATCAATATGGTATAAATAGTCAATACTGAATCAATAATAGAAAGTGTGGTTACAACTATGGGTCATGTTTTCAAAAAAGTTTACATCGGGTGTATGATGGTTTGCGTGAGCAGGGTATTTAAAGGGTGATACCATCATTACTTTACTCTTACCATGAATTTTACTCTAATGACAACCTATATTGAAAGTAGTTTTTCAAAGTAATCTGTAGTAATATGTCATTATAAGCAATGTCTTATGTACTTTGATAGGCTAACTTTAGGTAGCAGACTGAAATGAAATGAGAGGAGAAGTTTGTTGACTTATCAGTTTAGTATCTCCAAACCTATAGGTTTGGTGTCTCTAAACTTACCTGTTTGGTATTAATAAACCTATAAGTTTGGTATCTCCAAACTTATAGGTTTGAATAGTCTAAACAAAAAGATTGGTTTAGACTACATTAATAATAGTCGGATATTCGTAAGAGCGTGGCTCTTTAGTAAATTTTCCGCTGGCGCCTGTTCCTTGGCTTACAACTTTTACTTTCCACTCTCCGGCGGTAACAGATGTCGGAAGTAGAAACTGTAATTTAGTCGCAGTATTGGGAGCAAGCTCTTCCGCAGGAATGCGGATTGTTTGACCTCCTTCTACGGCGGTGAAGTAAACCCCGATTTCATCTTCCTTATCACCCTTTACGGCAAGACGTATGCCTTGTATCAATACCATTCTGCCGACATTGATAGTATCCGTTTCATTTTTGGTAGGGTTTACAATGCTTTGAATCATAGGTCCGGTCGGAGCCGGCTGCTCGGCAACACTGACCGACATTTTACTGATGGATGAGCGTGAAGCACTACCTTGCCTAAGATTCATTCTTACAGAAAGTTCTTCGGCAGGAATGTTGTGCCCCAGTTGGTTACTTAGAATAACACCTTCAATGCTGATAGAGGCATGGAAAAAATCGGTAATAATGTTGTAACCTTCTCCAACAGCAAGGATACACTCTTTGAAAAACAGTTGTACAAAGGCTTCGCCGTTGACGTTGAGTGTTGCCATCTGTTTATCTTCAAGGCGTTTGATAATGTCGCTTGCGTAGAGTGTTCCTCTCACTTGCGGACGTAAATAATAATCATTGTTAACATCTTTGGTTAACTCGTTGAGGTGGGCAATTGCTTTAATCTCTGTCATAATGATATAATATTAAATTAAACAAAAAAGAACTGAACATATGAGTTAATTCGTAAGTTGCAAACTTTCAAGCAAAGCGGAAAGTATTTTCTTACTTTGCAAAGAGACCTGATAACATTATACTGACTACTTCTTTAGAGTAAATCAATTTGACATTTCGCAACAAATATAGTACATTTCTATGTAAAAATTCGTATAAATCGATAAAAATTGTGTTTACAGTCCGGATGTAACGGTCTACAGAAACCGTCGGATAAAGGTATAGAGCAGCAGAATGCAAGTTCTGAAGGGTAAGGAGGTATGGTTGTTAAAACAATGTAGTATGCCGACTTTCTAATACAGGCTCATGTTGTTTATTGATTTCAGTGTGTTTTCTACCTCAAATCCTGCCATACATTGAAAAATGTTGTAACTTTGCCATGCAGTATAAAGAGCATTAACTTAGAATGAACAGCACCATGCACAATAACAGCACTCCTTTGGCAGAACGCATGAGACCCGACACCTTAGACCATTACGCAGGTCAGGAGCATTTAGTGGGTAAGCAAGCCATCTTACGGCAAATGATAGAGAATGACCGTCTCACATCGTTTATTTTATGGGGACCGCCCGGAGTAGGTAAAACCACCTTAATACAAATCATAGCCCAACAACTTCAGCACCCTTTTTTTGCTCTGAGTGCTATCAATGCCGGTGTAAAAGATGTTCGCGAAGTCATTGATAAAGCAAAACATAAGACAATGTTTAATACCAAAAGTCCGATATTGTTTATTGATGAGATTCACCGATTTAATAAAGCTCAGCAAGACTCACTGCTGGCGGCAGTAGAAAAAGGAGAGATTATTCTGTTGGGAGCCACCACTGAAAATCCCTCTTTTGAAGTAATTAACCCTTTACTTTCCCGATGTCAGATTTTTATCCTCAAGCCCTTAGAAGTACACGACCTGCAAAAACTGTTAGACAAAGCCTTGGCAGAAGATAAATACCTCTCAGCGTTAGAGGTTGATGTGAGAGAAACAGATGCTCTGTTTCAGTTCTCCGGAGGTGATGCTCGTAAGTTATATAACATTTTAGATGTGCTGTATGCAACAGCAGTGGCTGACAACCGGTTGACGATTACGAACCGAATTGTGATGGAAAAGTTACAAAACAACATGGCTCAGTATGACAAAAACGGAGAACAGCACTATGATATTATATCGGCATTTATTAAAAGCATCAGAGGAAGTGACCCTAATGCCGCAGTCTATTGGCTGGCTAAAATGATTAACGGCGGTGAAGACCCTAAGTTTATTGCACGGCGGTTGCTGATTTCTGCGGCCGAAGATATTGGCTTGGCAAACCCAAATGCTTTACTGCTGGCTCAAGCCTGCTTTGAAGCCATTCAGGTTATCGGAATGCCCGAAGGACGCATTATATTATCTGAAGCAACAGTCTATTTAGCAACATCTCCAAAAAGCAATTCTACGTATATGGCCATTAATCAGGCCATGGACTTTATACAAAATAACCCCGCCTATCCCGTACCGCTACATTTGAGAAATGCACCCACCAAACTCATGAAGTCAATTGGCTATGGAAAGAATTATGACTACTCTCACAGTAATCCTCAACACTTTGCCGTGCAGGAATATTTACCGCAGGAAATGTCGGGAACCACTTTTTATACACCTGCCGACAATGCAAAAGAGCAGGAAATTGCCAAGCATTTACAAAAGCTCTGGGGAGAAAAATATAACACAAAATAAATAATATGAAGATTGTTTTTTTAGACGCAGACACTGTAGGTAATGTCGATTTGTCGGCAATAGTACAGTTAGGAAACTTAATTACCTACAACGATACAGAACCTTCTCAAATCGTAGAACGTTGTAAAGATGCACAGGTTGTGATTACCAATAAAGTAAAACTTACGCGAGATATCCTTTTACAACTTTCACACTTAAAGTTAGTCTGTATTGCAGCAACAGGAATGAATAATGTTGACTTGGAGTGTGCACGTGAAATGGGGTTACCGGTCAAAAACGTAGCAGGCTATTCGACCGACAGTGTTGCACAGGTAACTTTTGCTATGCTGTTAACATTAGTACATCATATCTCATTTTATGACCAATTTGTCAAAAGCGGACAGTATGCGCAAAGCCGTTTGTTTACCAACCATGACCGACCGTTTTATGAATTGCCGGGAAAGGTATGGGGAATTATAGGATTGGGAGCCATTGGAAGACGAGTGGCTGAAATTGCCAAAGTTTATGGTATGAAAACCATATACTTTTCTACATCGGGTCAAAATAATACAGACCAAAGTCTGCGGGTATCTTTAGAAGAGTTGTTGCAGCGGTCAGATGTAGTAAGTATTCACTGTCCGTTATCAAAGGTAACATACAGACTGCTGACAGAAAAAGAGTTGAAGATGATGAAGCCTACGGCATTTTTGGTCAACACGGCTCGCGGGAAAATTGTTGATGAATATGCTTTAGCAAGCGCCTTAGATAATCATTGGATTGCCGGAGCAGCAGTAGATGTTTTTGAACAAGAACCTATGGCTAAAGATAACCCCTTACTAAATATTCGCAATAAAGACAACCTCATTCTTTTACCTCACATTGGCTGGGCTTCTGTAGAAAGTCGACAACGGCTGATTCAGATGGTAGCAAATAATATTGTAGAGCATTTTACGCGATAATGCTATCATCATTATCGTAATTTAATAATGACCATATATTATGAGTTTCAAAACAAATACTTTAGATGTAACCAACCATCCGCAAGACAAAATTGCTTATTCCATTTTGTTTATGGTGAGCATTGCCCACTTGTTAAATGATATGATGCAATCTGTTGTTCCGGCAATTTATCCGATAATAAAAGATAAGTTTGGATTTACGTTTGCTCAAATAGGTATCATAACACTGGTCTTTCAACTTACGTCATCGCTCTTGCAGCCGTTTGTAGGGCGTTATGCCGATCGTCATCACAGCCCCTACTCATTAGCAAAAGGAATGGTTGTTACCCTTTTCGGATTATTGCTTTTGGCAGTAGCCTCTAATATTTATCTTATATTGATTGCAGTGGCTCTTATTGGCTGTGGTTCTTCGGTTTTTCATCCTAACTCTTCACAGATTTCTCAAATAGCTTCGGGAGGTAAAAAAGGATTAGCGCAATCGATTTTTCAGGTCGGCGGCAATGCCGGTAGTGCTGTGGGACCTCTGATTGCGGCACTTATCATTATCCCTTTGGGTCAACACTCTATCGGTATATTTGCTTTAGCGGCACTTCTTGCCATTTTTATTTTGATTAAAGTTGGAAATTGGTACAAACATGTTTTAATAAAAAATTTCCAGCCGTCAACGCTTAGTGCTGTAATTCGAAATAGACTCTCAAGGCGGCAAGTCAATATGGCGTTATTGATACTGATAGTATTAATGGTATCGAAACACTTTTTTACAGCATCAATGACCAATTACTTTACTTTCTTTATGATTGATAAGTTTGGGGTTTCGGTACAATCTTCTCAGTTATACTTGTTTGTCTATCTAATTGCTGCGGCTATCGGTACTGTCTTAGGAGGACCATTAGGAGATCGCTTTGGGAGAAAACGAATTATCGGCTATTCTATTTTTGGTGCAGCCCCATTTACCCTGATGCTTCCTTATACCAACCAGTTTTGGACAATTGTTCTCATTGCACTTATCGGCATTATTATATCCTCTGCATTTTCTGCAATTTTGGTGTATGCAACAGAACTGATGCCGGGGAAAGTATCCATGATCGCCGGAATTTTCTTTGGGCTTGCATTTGGCTTGGCTGGCGTAGCTTCCGCTTTTTTTGGTTGGCTTGCCGATAGAACGAGTATAGAATTTATTTTTCAAATATCTACAATTTTGCCGTTATTAGGCGCTGTCAGTCTCTTTTTGCCGGATATTGAACATAAAAGAGCCAGAAAATAATATTATAGAAAACTTACTGCTGTTTTCAATGCAACACATGCCGTTACAAATTTCCACGTTAGAT
>CAYVGO010000009.1:30132-44957 GCA_964450725.1 uncultured Muribaculaceae bacterium | reverse complement strand
TATTCACGAAATAAAAGACGTGAATCAAAAAACTTTAATTGATGAAAAAAGTATTTTTATTATTGATGAGTTTATCTCTTTTGTCATCGTGCGAGCAAGAGTTGAAAGGTCCTATAGTATCAGTCAATATAGTTGTTGCTATAAAAAATAGTTCGGGACAGAATTTATTAGATGAAAAGACAGACGGGTACCTAAAAGCCGAAGACATTCAGATGGTATTTATGGAGGGTGATAAGGAGTCCAACTTTAGTATAAGTCCATCTCGTAAGAGTATCGTTAAAAATGCAGATGGAGAGATGCTACTAAATATAGAGCCTAATATTGAAGGCTCAAAAACGACAGTGCTTAAATTTAAAGACAACACAAAAGATGTGATAGTGGTTAGAGTCAAAAAACCTAAACCAGTGGATGAGATTATTGATAAGATTTGGCTTAATGGAGTTGTAGTTTATGATGAAGATAATCTTCAACAGGGTCAGATTGTCGGTGTACGTAGAATTGAGTTAGTTAAATAATTGTTCTTAAAAGAAAAACTCAGAAATCACAATGGATTATTTAAGGGTTGGGTATCACAGTTTTAATGAAATGCTCAAAATTAAAAAGGGAGAATGTTTGTATAGACACTCTCCCTTTTAGTATTACTCATTGTAATGAGTAAATAATTAATCCCGAATTTTTGCTTTAATAAATTCTCGATTCATTCTGGCAATGTGAGTAATAGAGATTCCTTTAGGACATTCCGCTTCGCAAGCACGAGTGTTCGTACAATTTCCAAATCCCAATTCGTCCATTTTATTCAACATGTTTTTTACTCTTAAGTGTGCTTCCACTTTACCTTGTGGTAACTTTGCCAATGAACTTACGCGTGCCGACAAGAATAACATAGCTGAAGCATTTTTACAAGCGGCAACACAAGCACCACAGCCAACACAAGCAGCAGCATCCATACTTTCATCCGCATTAGGCTTTGGAATTGGAATAGCGTTACCGTCAGGAACTCCACCTGTAGTCACGGAAACATATCCTCCGGCTTGTAAAATTTGGTCAAAAGCACCTCTGTTGACTACCAAATCTTTAATAACCGGAAATGCCGCACTTCTCCAAGGTTCAATAACAATAGTATCTCCGTCAGAAAACTTACGCATGTGCAATTGACAAGTTGTTATCTCATCATCCGGTCCGTGTGGACGGCCATTGATGTACAACGAACACATTCCGCAAATTCCCTCTCTGCAATCGTGGTCAAAAGCCACAGGACCTTTACAGCCTTTATTTACAGCCACAGGGTCAATACCTTGTCTGATGAGTTGGTCATTTAAAATATCTAACATTTCTAAAAAGGAAGTATCCGGAGAAATGTTTTCAATATGGTAAGTTTCAAAGCCACCTTTTGCTTTCGGACTGGCTTGTCTCCATATTTTTAAAGTTAAATTTAAACCGTTATTATTTGACATAATATCTATATGTTTTGTAGTTATCAATATTTAATCTTTATAGTTACGAGCCGCAATTTGAATGGCTTCATACTCTAACTGTTCTTTATGCAATTTGGGTGTTTTGCCATCTTGATATTCCCATGCTCCCACATACATAAATTTTTTATCATCCCGCAATGTTTCGCCCTCTTCGGTCTGCATTTCTTCTCTGAAATGGCCGCCGCAAGATTCTTCCCGATTCAAAGCATCGCGAGCCATCAATTCACCCAATTCAAAGAAGTCGGCTACACGTAAAGCCTTTTCTACTTCTTGGTTAAATTCCCCATTTTTACCCGGTACGTAGACATTACTCCAAAATTCTAACTTTAATGCTTCTAACTCTGATAATGCTTTTTCAAGTCCTGCTTTATTACGAGCCATACCAACAAAATCCCACATAATTAACCCTAACTTTTTATGATAGTAATCAACAGTTTGCTTTCCTTTAATCGAAAAGAGATTGTCGATTTTTTCACGAATTTCTTTCTCCGTCTTTTCAAATTCCGGATGATTAACGTCAGTCTTTTTCTCTTGGATTTTTGAGGCTAAATAATCTCCAATAGTATAAGGTAAAACAAAATAACCGTCAGCCAATCCTTGCATTAATGCAGATGCTCCTAATCGGTTTGCACCATGGTCACTGAAGTTTGCCTCTCCAATGGCGTAAAGTCCAGGTACGGTCGTCATTAAATTATAATCTACCCAAATTCCACCCATTGTATAGTGGATTGCCGGGTAAATCATCATTGGTTCTTCGTAAGGGTTAACGTCTGTAATTTTTTCATACATTTGGAACAAGTTACCGTAGCGTTCTTTGATAACATGTAATCCCAATCGTTGAATGGCTGTAGAAAAATCCAAGAAAACAGCTAATCCTGTATCATTGACACCAAACCCTGCATCACACCTTTCTTTTGCTGCTCTTGAGGCTACGTCTCTTGGCACTAAGTTTCCGAATGCCGGATACCTTCGTTCTAAGTAATAATCTCTATCTTCTTCGGCGATTTGTGATGGCTTTATCTGTTTTTTACGTAGTTTTTCAACATCTTCCATTTTTTTAGGCACCCAAATTCGACCGTCATTACGCAAAGATTCACTCATTAGAGTAAGTTTAGATTGCTGATCTCCGTGAACAGGAATACAAGTCGGGTGGATTTGTGCATAACAAGGATTAGCGAAAAATGCTCCTTTTTTGTAACATTGAATAGCCGCAGAGCCGTTACTGTTCATGGCATTGGTTGATAAGAAGAATACATTTCCGTATCCACCCGTTGCTAACACTACCGCGTGTGCACCATGTCTTTCGATTTCTCCGGTTTCTAAATTTCGAACAATAATACCTTTGGCTTCACCATCAATTTTTACCAAGTCTAACATTTCTCGGCGAGTATATGACTTAACATTTCCTAAGGCAATTTGATGGTTTAAGGCAGCATAAGCTCCTAATAATAATTGTTGACCGGTTTGACCGCGAGCGTAAAAAGTTCTGCTCACTTGCGAACCTCCAAAAGAACGATTGTCTAACATGCCAGCATAATCTCTGGCGAAAGGTACTCCTTGGGCAACACATTGATCAATAATGTTATTACTTACTTCTGCAAGTCGGTAAACATTGGCTTCCCGACTACGGTAATCGCCACCTTTAATAGTATCATAGAACAGTCTATAAACAGAATCATTGTCATTTTGATAATTTTTAGCGGCATTGATACCCCCTTGAGCAGCAATAGAGTGTGCTCTACGGGGAGAATCGCTGATACAAAATATTTTAACATTGTATCCGAGTGCTCCGAGTGAAGCCGCGGCAGAGGCTCCGCCTAATCCGGTTCCGACAATAATTATTTCTAATTTCCTCTTATTGGCAGGACTTACAACTTTAATATGAGCCTTATGTTCTGTCCATTTCTGGGCTAACGGTCCCTGAGGAATTTTTGAGTTTAATTTATCTGACATATCTTTATTTTAAATTATAGGAGTTGAAAATAAAAAGAAATAGGTATAATAGCATAAGCAATCACCACTAATGTTACTAAAATACTACCGATCGTTTTTAGTCTGGGTAACCATAAATTATTGTTTGCTCCAATGGTTTGAAAGGCACTCCAGAAACCGTGAGTCAGGTGAAACCACAACGCAAAAAACCACACCAAATAAGATATAACAATCCAACTTTGAGAGAATTGAAGTTGCAGTAGTGCATACGGACTTGCAGTTGGTGTTCCTCCAATAAAATGTTGTAACTGCATTTTTGCCCAAAAATGAGTCATGTGTAATGCTAAAGCCCCAATAATGATAATACCTAAAACAAACATGTTTTGTGAAGCAAAAGTTGTTTTGGTTTTACCACTTACAGCATAACCTTGATTTCCACGTGCTTGTCGATTTTTTAGAGTCAAAATAAGTGCGTAAACAATGTGGATTAAAAAACCAAGAGCCAATACAGGTACCATGATTTTAATAAATGGATTGGTGTCCATAAATTCGCATGCGGCATTATAAGATTCCTCACCAGCCAAGGCGGAAAGGTTGATACTGAGGTGCAACAAAAGAAAGGTAATGAGAAATAAGCCGCTAAGACTCATTACAATCTTTTTCCCTACGGACGTTGAAAAAAAGTTTGACATATATTTTTTGATTAATGAATAAAGAAGGTTACAAATGTAGTCATTTCACCAATAAATCTTTTTGTTGATAACATAAATTAGTATTTTTTCATTGATGTGTTGCTATTTTTATTCCATAAACAGTCCTTGCGATAATTCTCTTTTTTCGGTAAATCCAAAATATTAATCTAATTTTGTAAAAATAATATGAGACTATGCTGTACAGCCTTAACATAAATGGAAAGTTAATGGAGATAAATTCTCCTAAAGTAATGGGAATTATTAATGTCACTCCCGATTCATTTTATCAAGGTAGTCGTTGTTTTCATCCTGACATTATAGCGACTCAAGTTGAAAAAATGCTTCAAGATGGAGTCGATATTATTGATATAGGAGGATTTTCTACACGCCCTAACTTTACAAATATTTCGGAAAAGGAGGAAATAGAAAGAGTTGATATGGCATTTAATATCATCAAAAAAATGACTGATATTCCGATCTCTGTAGATACATTTAGAAGTGCGGTGATAGAAAAAATGTATGCCAATTACGGAGGATTCATTGTCAATGACATCAGCGGCGGAAAATTTGATACTAAAATGATAGAAATTGTAGGAAAGTATAAACTGCCTTATATATTAATGTTGAATAGTGATAGTTTAGATACAATGTTCCAAACGGAAGATGTATCTATTAGCACTCACATTTGCAATTTATCTTCAACCATTCATTTGTTAAAAGAGAATGGTGTTCAAGACATTATCATTGATCCCGGGTTTGGATTTTACAAAAGTACATACGATAATTTTAATTATTTACAAGAATTGCCTACATTTACAATATTTGATTATCCATTGCTTATGGGTGTTTCACGCAAATCCATGATATGGAAAGTGTTAAATATTGCACCGGCAGAATCGTTGAATGGCACTACAATCATCCATACTTTTGGCATTTTATCTGGGGGTAAAATCTTACGTGTGCACGATGTAAAAGAAGCAAAAGAAGTAATAGAATTATGTCAACTGTTAACAAGATAAATAAATGTTAAATATAATTATTTACTATCAAGTAAAGAGATTATATCGGAAGAAAAACAGTACCTTTGCCGCAATACTTTAATTTGTAACTATTTAATCCCATAAAAAGTATGACTAAATCAGATGTAGTTGGTAAGATATCAAAAACCACAGGTATTGACAGGACTGATGTACTGCGTACGGTAGAATGCTTCATGAGAGTCGTTAAAGATTCTATGGCCTCAGGAGACAATGTGTATTTGAGAGGCTTTGGTTCTTTTATTGTTAAAAAAAGAGCCCCCAAAAAAGCACGAGACATCATTAAAAAAGTAACTGTTTTTGTCGATGAGCATTATATTCCCGCTTTTCAGCCGGCAAAAACATTTAAGCAGCAAATTAAAACTAAGTTCAAAATTAAATAATCATTCACATTTAAGTAAATTTAATCATTATGCCTTGCGGAAAAAAGAGAAAGCGTCATAAAATGGCGACCCATAAACGTAAAAAAAGATTACGAAAAAACAGACATAAGAAAAAATAATCAGATGATTGTTATTCTCTGATTTTAATTTTATGTAAATCAATAGCCTAAGAAGTATTTACTTTTTAGGTTTTTTAGTATAAAGAGAGATGTACCTATGTTTAATGTTAAATGTATTCTTTCTCAAGAATTAAGCCTATGACCTCTGAATTAATTGTCAACAATCAAGAAAATCGTATTTCTATTGCATTATTAGAAGATGGTGCACTGGTGGAACTTCATGAAGAATCCTTAAACAATTCTTGCGCTTTAGGTAATATTTATTTAGGTCGCGTAAAACGTATTGCGACAGGTTTGAATGCTGCCTTTATTGATATTGGATTAGATAAAGAGGGGTTCTTGCACTACCTGGATTTAGGAGAACATTTTCAATGTTTTTCTAATTTAATTAACCATCTTAGAAAAAATAATAATCTCTCAGAAGTTGATTATCAATCAATCATTACATCTTCTAATACAACATTACCAAAAAACGGACACATAAAAAACTTTCTTAAAGTTGGTGATTTTGTGTTGGTTCAAGTGAGTAAAGAAGTCATTTCAACAAAAGGGCCACGATTGACATGTGAAATCGGGATTGCTGGTAGAAACATGATTTTACTACCGTTTTATTCTAAAATATCACTCTCTCAACGGATTCAAAACAAAGAAGAAAAAAAACGCTTAAAGTTGCTGTTTACGAGTATCTTACCAAAGCATTTCGGAGTTATTGTAAGAACAGTTTGTGAGCAAAAAAATGTAGCACAACTTAATGCCGAATTGACTGAACTCATCCATCGTTTTGAAATTTCGATCAACTCAGTCGGTAAACTTCATCAACCCACTTTGTTGTTGAATGAGGTCAATAAAATAACATCCGTATTACGAGACTTACTCACAGGAGATTTTGAACGTATTCATGTAAATAAAGAGGATTTATATCATGAAATCAAACAATACGTAACCACTATTGCTCCTGAAAAATCGAATATTGTCAACTATTACAGCGGAAGACAAAATATTTTTGAATATTTCAACCTAAATCGGCAGATAAAATCAAGTTTTGGTCGTATTGTAGCCTTAAAAAAAGGTGCATATTTAATTATCGAACATACAGAGGCTTTGCATGTTATTGATGTTAATAGTGGTATTCGGTTGGCTAAAAGTAATGATAATCAGGAAGAGTTGTCATTTGAGGTAAATCTACAAGCTGCAGAAGAAATTGCACGACAACTGAGACTACGTGATATGGGAGGAATTATTGTTATTGATTTTATAGACTTGCATTCATCAAATCATCGAAAGTTAATTTATGAAAAGATGGTAGAATTTATGGAACGAGATAAAGCAAAGCATAATATTTTACCCTTGTCAAAAGTCGGATTAATGCAATTAACTCGTCAGCGTGTGAGACCTGCCAAAGTAATAAGTACGACAGAAACTTGCCCAAGTTGTAATGGTAGTGGAAAAATATCACCATCTATTTTGATTGAAGATCAAATTGAGCAAACCCTATCATACATTTCTCAAGAATTACAGCAAAAAGAACTACAACTATCTTTACATCCGTTTTTAGCCGCCTATTATGAAAAAGGATTCCTATTTTTTAATAAACGTCGAAAGTTATCTAAGAAATACGGTTGCTCATTAAAGATTGTAGCCGATAATAGTTTACCTTTGCTTGACTATCTTTTTTATGACCAAACTGGTCAACAGATTAAGATTACTGCGACAATAGAAAATAATGAATAATAATTTGTCTATTACGAGTTTATCAAAACAAGAGATAATTAACCTTAGCATGCTTTCTATTAACGTTTTGGAAAGTAATCTACAATGTTTTATACTGTCTTGATAAAAATATTTACGTATGAAACAATTGCACCGACTTATATTCAAAGCTTTTATACCACCCATTTTTTTAACCTTTTCGTTGGTGGTGTTTGTGATGGTGATGCAATTTCTGTGGTTGTATGTAGATGATATTATTGGTAAAGGAATTTCCTTTTTGATTATTTTGGAACTTTTGTTTTACAGCGCTTGTGCTGTAATTCCCTTTTCCTTGCCGCTTTCTACGTTATTATCCTCTATAATGACGATGGGTAATTTTTCGGAACACAATGAATTATTAGCGATGAAAGCTTCCGGAATTTCTTTACAAAGAATTTTGCGTCCCATTTTGTTTTTTTGTGTAGGATTAGTAATTTTTACTTTTCTTTTTTCTAACTACGTACTCCCTCAAGTAAATTTAAAATTTTATACCTTACTTACAGATGTTAGAAAAGCGCGTCCTGAAATGCAATTCAGAGAAGGAATTTTTGAAGAAACAGCTATTGATGGGGTGAAAATTCATATTATAAGTATCAATAGGGAAACGGGAATGATGTATAATGTAAAGGTTTATAATCATAGCGAAAGAAAAGGAAACACATCTGTCATTGTTTCTGATTCTGCGAAATTAAAACTTTCAAAAAATAATAAGTACCTGATTTTTTCATTATATAGCGGTTCTTCTTATGATGACATGGAAGATCGTAAACCTCCTCGTTATCCATTTCAAAAAAAACATTTTCAACAACAAGATATTGCCTTTGAAATGCCGGAAGAGTTCACACGTTCTGCAGAGGATATGCTCCAAAATTCCTACAAAATGTTACCCATGTCTGGGCTGACACTTTTTGCAGACTCGCTACAAAAAGAAGAAAAAATTAAAATCGAAGACGTTTTGCGTAATTATCTATATTCTTCTATTTTTAAACGTACTTTTGAGTTTCGAGACTCTATTCGCTATTGCCATCCTATTCCCTATGACAGTATTTATAATTTATCTCTTCCTCCAGAGCGACATAAAATTAGCGTGATGGCACAACAATATGCACAAGAAGGAGAAAATCGTTGGAAGGAGCAGGTTGAAGCAATCAGATACATTTCTCGTCCAATCAATCTCTACAAAATAGAATGGCATAGAAAGTGGACTTATGCCGTAGCATGTTTACTTTTTTTCTTTATAGGAGGACCTATCGGTTCTATGATTCGCAAAGGAGGAATAGGGTTACCGTTACTTATTGCAATGGTCATTTTTATTTTCTATTATGTAATTTCGATTTCCTTTGAAAAATTGGCCAAAGATGGTGTGTGGAATGTTGCTGTTGCTATGTGGTTTTCTACAGGAGTTACATTGATTTTCGCCGGATTTACGTATTATAAAGCAATTAAGGAAATTTCATTTTCAATACCCTACAAATATAAACTATTGTGTAAAAACAAAATCATACAATTTTTCAATTATTTGCACATAAGAATTGATGTTATTGATTTTTATTCAACAAAACCTATTCTACTTAATCAACAGGAGATCGTATCACAATTGCAATTGGTGATTGAACTCAATGAGGTATGGCGATATAGAAAGAGAAAATGGAACAACAATATCGCAGAATTTCAAAATATCGGCATTGCAAATCAATACTTAGAATCTCGAAAAGTTTTTATTCAATACTATATTAGTCAATATCAAAAATTGGTGAGTGGTTTGGTGAAGTATTATCAAGATGATGATGTTTTATTGTCAGAAATTAAGCGCCTTCCGGTAGTTTATCATCCGGCGTTAATATTTTTAGTACGAAAAAGTACATTGCATTTAAAAAGTATTTTATACATAATCAGAGAACGTAATTTGAAAGAATCTCATTTTTAGCGCATGCTAAAACTCAAAAAATATTCTAACTATGACTATTTTCCCTCAGAAATATCTCTATAAAGGTTTACTGATATTCAGTTTATTGATTTTACTCATTGTAGCAGCCTTTGGAGGATACTATTATTATGTATTATATGCTTCAAATATTAAAACTGACAATGAGAAAGGGGTGAGTTTATATGTTTTTTACAATGACAATGCAGGAAGCATACTTGAGAAAATAGAAAAAAGCGGTATTCTTAAAAGTAATACAACACTGTATAATGCAGCAGAAATTCTTGATTTTGGAGCAAAAATTTATCCCGGACATTATTTACTAAAATCAGGAATGGGGAATAAGGAAATACTACGAATGATTGCTACCAATCGGCAAACTCCCGTAAACTTAACAATCAGACAATTAAGAAGTCCTGCACTGCTTGCCGGATTAATAGCCCAACAAACCTCTATTGACTCTACGACACTTTCCCAGACTTTTCAAGATGTACATTTCTTGGAACAATACGGATTTACACCTCAAAACATACTGGCACTTTTTTTGGAAAATACCTATCAAGTGTATTGGACAATAACTATTCCTCAACTTTTTGAACGCTTTGACAAAGAGTGGAAATCATTTTGGAATGAAACAAGAGAAGAACAAAGAAAAAAAATAAATCTAACCCGTCTTCAGATTATTACTTTGG
Source organism: uncultured Muribaculaceae bacterium (assembly GCA_964450725.1). Lineage (GTDB taxonomy): Bacteria > Bacteroidota > Bacteroidia > Bacteroidales > UBA932 > CAYVGO01. Next base: position 34,954 of record CAYVGO010000009.1, on the reverse strand, counting down.
CCTCCATTGTAGCAGAAGAAACCTCAAAAGTTGATGAAATGGGTATTGTTGCCGGTGTTTATATCAACAGATTGCAGCAAGGAATAAAATTACAAGCAGACCCTACCGTACTTTTTGCAACACAGACTCACTATCGAAAAAGAGTATATCTATCCGACTTACAATACAAATCACCCTATAATACCTATATGTATCACGGATTACCGCCGGGACCTATCTGCCTGCCGTCTTTAGTAAGTATTAAATCCGTACTTAATTACGCTAAACATAACTATCTCTATTTTTGTGCAAGACCAGAATTAGACGGCTATCATTCCTTTACTTCAAGTTACTCGCAACACCTCAAAAATCAGTCTGCGTATAAAAAAAGTTTGCAATATAAATAATTAAAAAATACGCATGAAACGAGTATTTGTAACGCTCTCCTTTACACTGTCCATTTTCTTTCATACAACACTTTTGGCACAAGACTCCATTCCAAATCATACATCTTTTGTCAAAGGTCTTTTTGATTTTGGTACTTGGGCAAAGCCATTTTGGGCAGACATGCACTCTACTATTACACGCGGAGAAGTAGCCTATGCACTGAATTCGGCTGAATATAATTATGGTAAGAAAAAAGGAGTATATAGACCGTATGTTTTTACCAATTTAGGAATTGATATTCCTTTTTGGGCAGGAGACTTTCAAAATAAAAAATTCGGATTAAGTTTATCTCTTCCTTTTGCTATTGATGTTTGGTTAGACATGTTTGAACGTGTAACAGCGCCGGTTATTAATGTTGACTACCGCTTTGGTATTCCCGACATTAATTTTATTCACCGCTTTGAACGTCCACGTTGGGGAATACGTAATTATGCTTTCAAGTTCAGTCTTTTTAAACATGAATGTACGCATATCGGAGATGAATTGACCATCTCCAGAATCAGTAAAGGTTTTCCAATAACACGTGTCAATGTATCCTATAATTTTTCCGAAGTAGTATTTACGCTTAATGATCCGGATGGTAGCGAGCACCAACGACACTCTTTTCGATATGGAGTACTCATTTTACTTAATCCCAAAGCCGGATTCTATAGTATTCAACCGAATGAAGGTGATGTAACTTTAGTAATTCCTTCAAAGTACCCTTGGGAAACATATTTACAATATCAATATCAGTCAAAAACATTTCGTAGCCGTTTGCAAATTATCACCTCCATAGAAATACGTATGCGATCAAAATATGGTTATCCTTTTTATTACGACAGTTCGGAGAATGCCGTGGAGTTTGCCAACAAGGTAAAAGATGAATTTAGGCTACCTAACTTCAATGTTTTTATAGGGGTGCGTTATAATAATGTTAAGGTGATGAAATACAGAACTATTGGCGTTGGACTACGAGGATATTCTGGAATAAATCCTTACGGACAGTTTCGATCTATGCCAATATTTCAGCAATTCGGAATCGCTGTAATGGTTGAGTAAATACCTAAAAAATATAAAATTACATTGTAAATTTGTAGAAAAAAATAAAAACCTCTACCTTTGTCCCCAATGTATTGTTCTCATCTAAAGAACAAACATTAATTTAAAGTATAATGTCTAACCCTTAAAAAAAAGAAAATGAAAGATTTGACCCAATTTGAAGATAGCAATGAAGAGCAATTAGATGCCCCTATCGTTGAACCTAAAGAAGAAGTTTTGGCTGAAGATACCCATGATATTTTACCTAAAGCCATACAAAAAAATGTCTCTATAAGTTCTGAAGAATTTAACTGGGATGATGAAAGCGGAATAGATTATGGTATTGACAAAAATATTATTAGACAACAATATGGAGAAACCCTTCAAAAAGTTGCCGAAAATGAAGTTGTTGATGGTACGGTAGTCTCAATGAATAAAAGAGAAGTTGTTGTAAACATCGGATATAAAAGTGAAGGTGTAATTCCATTGAGTGAATTTCGATATAATCCAGAACTTAAAGTTGGAGATAAAGTTGAAGTTTATGTTGAAAGTACGGAAGATAAAAAAGGACAACTCTTGTTATCACATAAACAAGCACGTTCTTTAAAATCTTGGAATAGAGTAAATCAAGCCTTAGAAAACGACGAAGTCATTGTAGGATATGTAAAATGTCGTACAAAAGGTGGTATGATTGTTGATGTATTCGGTATTGAAGCATTTTTACCCGGTTCTCAGATAGATGTAAAAGCTATTAGAGATTATGATGTGTATGTTGGTAAAAATATGGAATTTAAAGTCGTGAAAATTAATCACGAGTTTAAAAATATTGTAGTATCTCACAAAGCCTTGATTGAAGCAGAATTGGAGGCACAAAAGGCCGAAATTATTGCTAAACTTGAAAAAGGACAAGTATTGGAAGGTACCGTTAAGAATATTACTTCTTATGGTGTATTTATTGATTTGGGTGGTGTTGACGGACTTATTCATATTACAGACCTTTCATGGGGTAGAGTAACTCATCCTGAAGAAATTGTACAACTTGATCAGAAACTTAATGTTGTTATTTTAGACTTTGATGAAACTAAAAAACGTATTGCTTTAGGGTTAAAACAACTTACATCGCATCCATGGGATTCATTAGATGAAAGTATTCAAGTTGGAACAAAAGTAAGTGGAAAAGTGATGATGTTGGCAGATTACGGTGCATTTATTGAAATTAAACCGGGTGTAGAAGGGTTAATCCACGTATCAGAAATGTCTTGGTCGCAGCATTTGAGAAGTGCACAAGAGTTTTTAAAAGTAGGTGATACTGTAGAAGCGGTTATTTTGACTTTAGATAGAGAAGAACATAGAATGTCTTTAGGTATTAAACAATTAGTTCCGGATCCATGGGTGGATATTGAAAATACTTTCTCTATCGGTTCTAAGCACACAGCTAAAGTCCGTAACTTTACATCATTCGGAATTTTTGCGGAATTACAGGAAGGTATTGATGGATTAATACATATCAGCGATTTATCGTGGACGAAAAAAATTGCTCATCCTAGCGAATTTACAAGCGTAGGAGCAGAAATTGAAGTGATTGTATTAGATGTTGACAAAGAAAATCGTCGATTAAGTTTAGGACATAAGCAAATTGCCGAAAATCCTTGGGAGGTTTTTGAAACAATATTTACTATTGACAGTGTTCATGAAGGTACAATTGTTGACATTACAGACAAAGGAGCAACCGTAATTTTAGAATATGGTATTGAAGGATTTGCTACTAAAAAACACTTGGTGAAGGAAGACGGTACTTTAGCAAAAATAGAAGAGCGATTGCCTTTCAAAATTCTTGAGTTTAATAAGAATACAAAACGTATTACTGTTTCTCATTCTCGAGTTTTTGAAGATACTAAAAAAGAACAATCAGAACAAGAACAACGTAAAAATGACAATTCTACAGCAGCACAAATGAAGAAAATTAATGCAAATGTAGAAAAAACAACGTTGGGAGATATTTCAGAATTAGCCAATCTGAAAAATGACTTGGAACAAAAGGATAACAATTAATAAAAATACTTTTTGATTTTCGTTAGAAAGTGTCGTTCGCAGTTGCGAGCGACACTTTTTTTTGACAAAACATTCAGAGAAACTTTTGATAGAAAAATTAATTGGTAATAACCTACGGTCTTTACATGGCTACGCGAAAGTTTTAGTCAATCCTTTTTAGGTATAGTAAACCACTACTTTTTACAACAACAGTCTGGGCATGGCATAATGATTAATAGTCATTGTATCTACCTTAATCCAACAACAGTGTTCCGGAGGTACGTAGTCATCTCTCAAAGTTACTTTGATAAACAAAGCATGTAATGTCTGGTGGGTTAATTGATGCTTGGCTCGCTTGATAACTTCAACGCGAACGACACTTTCTCTTAACCACTCTTTCCAGAATGTATGCTGTTGCAACTCATCAAGACTTAACTGTTGTTCTGCTTCAATCATCGGGTATTCAAAAAGTAAATGCCAAATATCTTTATGTATTCTTTGTCTGATATAAGTTTGATTTTGATGTTCGATAAGCAGATAATGAAAATAACGTGTTTTGATCGTAATTTGCTTTTTCTTCAAGGGTAGAAGAGATACTTTTTCCTGTTGTAAGGCAAAACAATCTTGAGATAACGGACATTGACTGCACTCAGGGTTGCGGGGAACGCACTGTAATGCTCCAAACTCCATTGTTGCCTGATTGAAAGAGGCGGCATACTGTTGAGGAATGTGATGTTCTAACAGTGTTTTGATTTGCTTTTTACAGCCGGCACTCTCTATCGGTTCTTCAATACCGAAATATCGACATGCAACCCTAAAAACATTGCCGTCAATCACTGGGTATGGAAGGTTGTAAGCAAAAGAAAGTACTGCGGCGGCTGTATATTCCCCAATTCCTTTGATTTGTAACATTTCTTGAAGTGTTACAGGAAATTGACCGTTATGTTGATTTACGATTTGCTGTGCAGCTTTGTGCATATTTCGTGCCCTGCTGTAATAACCCAAGCCTTGCCACTGCCGTAAAACTTCATCAATAGAACTTTGGGCTAAAGTATAAATATCTGGAAACTTTTCAATAAATCGCAAGTAGTAATTTAATCCCTGCTGTACTCTTGTTTGTTGCAAAATAATTTCAGATACCCAGATGAAATAAGCATTATTACAGTCTCGCCAAGGCAGGTTACGTTTATTGGCTTCATACCAATTCAACAAAGTTTGAGCAAAAGCAGTAATCATAGGGAAATAATTTGCGATTTACAGTTCAACGCAGTTTGGTTATTCGATTTGAGTATATAAGGTTAGGTGCACCACCCTGAAGTTTTCCGCAATCCTCTCGCAAACTTGC
>CAYVGO010000009.1:23319-30032 GCA_964450725.1 uncultured Muribaculaceae bacterium | reverse complement strand
CCTCTCGCCAACTTGCGGCAAGGTAGCAGAACTCTCTGCAACCCTCTCCCAACTTGCGGCAAGGTAGCAGAACTCTCTGTAACCCTCTCGCAAACTTGCCGCAAGGTAGCAGAGAGTTCTGAAAGGATGATGTAGTTTGTCAATTATGAAATTGTAACTCTTGTTACCTCTATTCGAAATGTAAAGTCCTCAAAGTCTAACAAAGTAGCATGCTCTTTGATTTTATCGGTCAATGTAATACTATTGGCTAAAACTTGTGAGGCAATGTATTCTTGGTGTTGTTGTAAAGTTTGTTCCAGTATCGGCAGTTTTTCGATGGTAATGTCAATCCGGTCGCTGACCTGAAAATCACTTTCTTTACGGATATTTTGTACTCTGTTAATCAACTCCCGTGCAATACCCTCCAATTTCAAGGCTTCAGAGATATGGATGTCCAAAGCCACAGTCAAAGTACCTTCCGTACTCACTAACCAACCGGGCATATCTTCTGTTGTAATTTCTACATCTTCAATCGTAAATTCATATTGTTGTCCGCCTATTTCGGCCGTCAGCAGTTTGGTTTGTTCAAAAGTATTGATATTTTCCTGAGAGAGTCCGGAGATATAATTGGCAATATCTTTCATTGATTTGCCGTATTTTTTTCCTAAAATCTTAAAGTCAGGTTTTATTTTTTTAATCAGAATACCTGTGGTATCCTTAATCATTTCGAGTTCTTTGACATTCACTTCATTCAACAGTAATGTCTTAATCTCCATTACCGCTTTTTCTACCTCTTCATTTAAAATCGGCACAATAATCTTAGCCAAAGGCTGTCTTACTTTAATGTTTACTTTTCGTCGTAAGGCTAAAATCATAGATGACAGCCGCTGTGCTATATCCATTTGTCGTTCCAAAGCTGGATTTATTTCAGACTCGTCATATTGTGGAAAGTCGGTTAAATGTACTGATGCTTGTTCGTCTGTCAGTAACAAAAATAATTGGTCAGCATAAAAAGGGGCTATCGGAGACATTAAGACCGATACAGTTTTAAGGCATGTATAGAGCGTTTCAAAGGCATATTGCGAATCTTCATTTTTATCTCCCCAGAAACGTTTTCTGTTTAATCTTACATACCAGTTGCTCAAATTATCATTCACAAAATCCTGTATCAACCGTCCGGCAAGGGTTACATCATAATTATTATAGGCAGCGTCAACATTTTTTATCAGACTGTTGAGTAGAGACAATATCCATCGGTCTATTACCGGTCTATCGGTAATTTTACTGAATTTTTCTTTACCCGTAAAGTCAGACAAATTAGCGTACAAGGCAAAAAATGAGTAGGTATTGTGTAACGTACCGAAAAACTTACGTCTTACTTCTTCAACGCCTTCAATATCAAATTTAATATTATCCCAAGGTTGAGCATTGGTGAGCATATACCACCGTAAAGCGTCTGCGCCGTATTGTTCCATCACCTCAAAAGGATTGACGGCATTATTGAGCCGCTTACTCATTTTGTTACCGTTTTTATCCAAAACAAGTCCGTTAGAAATGACTGTTTTAAAAACAATATCTTCCTTAATCATCGTAGCAATGGCATGCAACGTAAAAAACCATCCGCGTGTTTGATCTACTCCTTCGGCAATAAAATCAGCAGTTTGTCCGAACTCTCCGCTCTCTTTTTTCGCTAAAGTTTCTTGTGCAAATGGCATAGCACCGGAATCAAACCAAACATCAATCAAATCACTTTCGCGGTACATCGGTTTTCCTTTTGGTGACACTAAAATAATATCATCAACATAGGGTCGGTGCAAATCAATTTTATTATAATTATTGACCGTATAATCATTGACCGCAAAGCCTTTTTCTTTTAAAGGATTACTTTTCATCAATCCCGCTTTTACAGAATTTTCAACGGCTTGATAAAGTTCTTCTACAGAGCCTATACAGCACTCTTCCTGCTTGTCTTCCGTGCGCCAAATCGGTAGAGGGGTTCCCCAATAGCGACTGCGAGATAAATTCCAGTCTTGCAGATTTTCTAACCACTTGCCAAAACGCCCGGTACCTGTACTTTCGGGTTTCCATGTAATGGTACGGTTAAGAGCAATTAACTGCTCTTTGACTGCCGTAGTTTTAATAAACCACGAATCTAAAGGATAGTAGAGTACAGGCTTATCAGTTCTCCAGCAGTGAGGGTAGTTGTGTGTGTGCTTTTCTATTCTGAATACCAATCCCTGTTTTTTGAGCATCATACAAATCATTACATCTAACGTTTCATCATTTTCCGTCAGGTTTGGGTCATACGCATTTTTTACGAATTTTCCTGCAAACTCTTGATATAACGACGTATTGACTTGTTGTTTTACAAAAGTTTCATCTAATTCATCTATAGCATAAAACTTTCCGGTCAAATCAACCATTGGCCGCAATTCTCCATGTTTATTACGCAAGGTTAAAGGTACAATTCCCTCTTTTTTGGCGACAAAAGCATCGTCTGCTCCAAAAGTAGGGGCAATGTGTACAATTCCAGTACCATCTTCCGTGCTCACAAAATCGCCGGTGATTACTCTGAAAGCATCACCTTCCGGACGTACCCAGTCAATCAACTGACGGTAGGTTGTTTCCATCAACTCTTTACCTTTATATTCCGACAAAATCAGACAATCTTTGTCTGTCAGTTCTTCAGTATTTTCAGTTGAATATATATTTTTGAAATACTTGCTTAGCAGTGCTTTTGCCAATACAACCTTGATTTTTTCCTTACTGTAACTATTTACTGTTTCCACTAAAACATAATCGATTGCACTTCCAACGCAAAGTGCCGTGTTAGAAGGTAATGTCCAGGGTGTAGTCGTCCATGCCAAAATATAACTTCCTGTTAATTCAGAATGTGAGGATTTAAGGACAGGAAACATGGCAATACAAGTTGTATCTTTAACATCACGATAACAGCCCGGCTGATTTAATTCATGAGAACTGAGACCTGTGCCCGCACCCGGAGAATAAGGTTGAATGGTGTAACCTTTATAAAGTAATCCTTTGTCATATAACTTTTGAAGCAAGAACCATAATGTTTCAATGTATCGGTTGTCATAAGTAATGTAAGGGTCACTCATATCTACCCAATACCCCATGACTTCGGTCAATCTTTCCCACTCTTGAGTATATTTCATCACCTCTTTTTTACAAGCAGCATTATACTCTTCAATCGAAATTTTTACACCAATGTCTTCTTTCTTGATGTTCAAAGATTTCTCTACGGCAAGTTCTACGGGTAATCCGTGGGTATCCCACCCGGCTCTGCGATTTACAAAAAATCCTTTTTGGGTTTTATAGCGACAAAAAACATCTTTCAAAGCCCTTGCCATCACATGGTGAATACCGGGCTGACCATTGGCAGAAGGAGGTCCTTCGAAAAATACGAAAGGTTGCTTTCCTTTACGTGCTATTAATGACTGTTGAAATGTATTTTCTTTCTTCCATTTTTCAGCAAAGATTTTGTTGATTGCCGAAAAATCAATGTTTTTTATTTCTTTGAAACTCATAATAAAGTGATTCTTGTTGATGTAAGATGTAAAAAAAGGTTTGCAAAGATACTGTTTTTCTTTGAGTTAAAAAAAATGAAAGAGTGAAGTGAAATACTATAATGGAGTTCATTTCTTAGATTTGTAGTTTATAATTGTTTTTGTACCTTTGCAAGTTTTTAAATTGAATGTACTGTAATAATAAAGCGTAATGAAGGGCTATAAAATATTAAGAAAGAAAACGCTGGCAGAGAATGTCATATTGATGGACATCTTAGCACCGCGCATTGCTCAAGCCGCACAACCCGGCCAGTTTTTAATTGTAAGAGCAAATGAACAGGCAGAACGTATTCCGCTCACAATTTGTGATTATGATGTAAACAAAGGAACTATTTCTATTGTAACACAAGTCGTAGGAGTATCTACCAAAATCATTTGTCAATACAATGAAGGAGACGAATTGTTGAATGTTGCCGGACCGTTGGGAAATCCTTCTGAATTTATTCATCAATCCCAATCAGAACTTAAAAATACAAATATATTATTTGTAGCCGGAGGTATTGGTACTGCGCCGATATATCCTCAAGTAAAATGGCTACATGAAAAAGGAATTACAACACATGCTATTCTTGGAGCACGTTCTAAAGCACATCATATTTTACTGTCGGAAATGGAAACTGTTACCGATAATTTATATTTGACTACAGATGACGGCTCTTTGGGAAGTAAAGGATTGGTAACCGAACAGATTGTTAAATTAGTAGAAGAAGGAAAAAAAATAGATCATATTGTAGCGATTGGCCCTATGATTATGATGAAGTTTGTAACGCTTACGGCTAAAAAATATAATATTCCTACAACCGTCAGTTTAAACTCTATCATGATAGATGGTACGGGAATGTGTGGCGCATGTAGAGTTTCTGTTGATGGAAAAATAAAGTTTACTTGTGTTGACGGACCGGAATTTGATGCTTACAAAGTTGATTTTGATGAAGCACTTGTCCGACAAAAAATTTATCACAATCAGGAGAGACACGCCAATTGTCAATGTTTTTAAAAAAATGAAGAATGAGTAATAAATTACCCAGAACTCCTATGCCGGAGTTAGAACCATCCGTAAGAGCAAAAAACTTTGAAGAAGTAGCCATAGGATATAGCGAATCAGACGCCACCACAGAGGCTTCGCGTTGTATTCAGTGCAAAAAACCACATTGCGTAGAAGCATGTCCGGTAAACATTCAAATTCCTCAGTTTTTACTGGCTGCCAGAGAACAAAAATTTGCCGAAGCATTATCTATTATCAATCAAGACAATCTATTTCCGGCAGTCTGCGGTCGTGTTTGTCCGCAGGAAACTCAGTGTGAGGGAGTGTGTATTTTAGGTAAAAAAGGAGAAGCAGTAGCAATTGGACGTGTAGAAAGATTTTTAGCCGATTGGGCTATGCAAAATAACCATAAAACAAAATTTTCTAAAGAGTCTGATAATGGGAAAAAAGTTGCTGTTATTGGTAGTGGCCCAGCAGGTTTGGCGTGTGCTTCTGACTTGGCTCGCTATGGATATGACGTAACTATTTTTGAAGCATTACATAAAGTGGGGGGTGTATTGGAGTATGGAATCCCCGAATTCAGATTGCCAAAAGAAAAAGTATTAAAAAAAGAGATTCAAAATGTTTTGGATTTAGGAGTGAAAATAGAAACGGATATTGTTGTCGGACGTACTGTATCCGTAGATGATTTATTGAAGAAAGAGCATTTTGATGCTATCTTTTTAGGAACAGGGGCTGGATTGCCCAAATTTATGGGTATTCCCGGCGAAAATTTGAATGGTGTATTTTCTGCCAATGAATATTTGACCAGAGCCAATCTAATGAAAGGTTATCAACCAACCTATCATACCCCAATCTTTGAGGCACAACATGTCGTAGTTATTGGCGGAGGAAATGTGGCAATGGATGCTGCTCGTACTGCATTACGTGTGGGAGCGAAAGTAAGTATTGTTTACCGTCGTTCAGAAGCCGAGTTGCCTGCAAGATTAGAAGAGGTACATCACGCCAAAGAAGAAGGAATAGAGTTTTTAATGCTCACTAATCCTGTCGCTGTTTTGGGAAATGAACAAGGGCAAGTTATCGGTTTACGCTGTGTGAAAATGGAGTTGGGAGAGCCCGATGATTCAGGACGCAGAAGCCCCAAAGTTATAACCAATAGTGAATTTGACATTACTGCAGATGCTGTCATTATGGCCATAGGAACATCCCCAAATCCTATTATTGCTCAAACCACCCAAGGATTAGAAACTAATAAATATGGCTGTATTATTGCTGATGAGAATGGACAAACCAGTAGGGAATACATTTTCGCCGGAGGTGATACGGTAACAGGGGCAGCAACCGTTATTTTGGCTATGGGAACAGGTCGTAAAGCGGCTCAAAGTATCCATCAGTTATTATCGAAATGTTAATGAGTGATAATTTAAATTAATTAATGCTTTTCAGAGGACGGTTTTGGAGATTGACGTATTACCTTTGTAATGCTTTTCGCACAAACTAAGTTTTACTAAAACAGAATTCTATCGAATAATTTTTACTTTCTATTTTTGTTTAATTACACAGTTCTATTAAGTTTTCATTATTGAAAATTTTGAAGAGAAATTTATTAATTTAGGAGAGTAAAATATGATTCGAGCATTGGAATTAACCTTGCCTTCTTCTTACGGTGTAGCCGAAGAAATCAATCAAATTATCTTGTCTTATAAGCAAAAAATAAAGGCTTATATTTTTAATCAAGTAAAAAACGAAGATGTTGCTGACGATATTTGTCAGGAAGTTTTTATTAAAGTTTGGGTGGCTAAATTGAACTCAACTTATGTAGAAACCAATAAATTGTTTTCATTTTTAATGCGAGTAGCAAAAAATTTAGTGATAGATTATTTTAGAGCATCCCAAAAAGTTCATTATACAGACGTTCAATCTGTTGAAAACCAAATCAGCTTAAGAGGAGAAAACTTTGATAAATACTATTTACAGCATTATTTTGCGATTGTAGAAAAATCTTTTATCCACTTGTCAGAAAGTCAACAAAAAGTAATTCGGTTGCGATATTTTGAGGGGAAAACTTTTATGGAAATTGCCGAAACTTTAGGAATAAGCGTAAATACAGTGTTGAGTCGCCATTATTCTGCTTTGGAAGTTCTGAAAAAGTATGTAAAAAA
>CAYVGO010000009.1:19819-23219 GCA_964450725.1 uncultured Muribaculaceae bacterium | reverse complement strand
AAATCCTCAATTTGTATATAGTTTACATTTAGACACTACAACAACTCTCAAGGCATTAGGTATAGGAAATCCAAATCGATATATTCAAGTTTATTTATTTTACCATCCAAAAGAAGAGGTACAATATCTCACACTTGAAAAAATATTTTTAGACTCCAAAGGAAAGAAAAGTACTGAGGCTTTGGTAGAAAACTTGATGATTAGTACAAAGAATGCGGAAACTCTTTTGAATACTTTTAAATATGAAAAAGGTTTTTTCTCAAGATTAAAGCGATAAAATACATGTTATTATATTAAATTATTGAGCAGATAGTCTTTAAATTGAAAATACATAGTACTTTTGTATTGTAATAATAATTAAATATTATGCCTATGAATAAATAAAGGTGCTAAATACGCACTTATAAATATATTGAAAAGCGTTAGTTTTATATCTTGCTTTCTGAAACTTAGACAATTTCAAAAGTAGAACAAGAGTAAAGCGAGAACGCTCACGTGAAAACGTGGGCTTTACTCATTTGTATTTGTTCTACAGGTAGTCTAAGACCTCAGAAAGCAAATAAAAATATAAAGTATTGTCCCACGTTTTTTTGTGCGTATTTCTAAGATTTTATAATATGGACTTTGTCGTAAAGAATGCCGAAAAACGCGATGAGGAAAACAAAGAGTAGGCGAAAATAATTTTAATTAGAAAAATCATGAAAAAAATTAATATTGTAGAAAAGGTTTTAATTATATTAGCAGCGTTAGTGGTTGTTACATTTACAAGTTGTAAAAAAGACGAAGCGGCGTCACTTATAGGTACTCAATGGGAACTTGTAAGTGTTGAATTCGGTGATAAAGAAGTAATAACATTAACTTTTGAAACATCTAATCAATGTGTATATGAGTACAAAAACTACAGTGATAACATGTTGACAGACCAACGAAAGTATTTAGAATCTTATTCCTATAATGGAAAAAACAATAAGATTATCTATGAAGGCGAGGAAATAAGTTTTAAAATAACAGGAAATAGTTTGACTATCTACAATGGTGGTTGGCAAATAGTTTTTTCTAAAAAATAAACTTACAGATTGATTTGGTGTTCGACAGAATTTGTAATGCTGTTTAGAATAAAATCAAATTTACAGTTGGAAACAGCAGTATTTCGGTGCTGCTGTTTTTAATATATTATTTTGTCAAACATAATCTTCTGCCGAACAAAAGGCAAAGTAATGACTAAACGTTCTATAAACTCAAACGGACTTATTAACAAAATACAATAATAGGTCATAGATTGTGGATATTTTTATTTTTTGGTCTTTGATTTGTATTGTACTTTTGCAAGTCAAATATAAAACAAGAATACGATGACCAATAATTATTCAGATGATAAAATTAAAACCATTGAGTGGAACGAACATATTCGGTTGCGACCCGGCATGTATATCGGAAAATTGGGAGATGGAACACAACCTGACGACGGAATTTACATTCTATTAAAAGAGGTAATTGATAACTGTATTGACGAGTACACGATGGGATTTGGGAAGAAAGTAGATATAACCATTGACAACCAAAGGGTTTCTATTCGAGATTACGGTCGTGGTGTTCCGCTGGGAAAAGTAGTTGATGTGGCAAGTAAAATTAATACGGGAGCAAAATATGATAATGATACATTTAAAAAATCCGTAGGTTTAAACGGGGTAGGTTTGAAAGCCGTCAACGCGTTATCTTCATTTTTTAAAATTACTTCATTTCGAGAAAAAGAGTGTGTTACGGCAGAATTTACAAAAGGATTATTAGTAAATCAAGACAAACAAACAACAAATCAAAGCAATGGAACTTTAATAAGTTTTGAGGCCGACAATACGGTTTTTGAAACTTACCAATACAATTTTTCTTTTGTAGAGCAAATGCTACGTAATTATACGTATTTGAATGCCGGTTTAAAAATCTATTTGAATGGAAAAGAGTTTGTTTCTCAAAACGGATTGTTGGATTTATTGAATGAAAACCTCAATGAAGAACCGCTTTACTCTCCCATTCATTTAAAAAATGGAGATATAGAAGTTGTTTTTACTCATGGAACCCAATATGGCGAAATTTACTATTCTTTTGCCAACGGTCAATATACAACACAAGGTGGAACTCACTTGGTGGCTTATAAAGAAGCATTAGTAAGGACTATCAAAGAATTTTATAAAAAAGATTTTGACCCTTCGGATATTCGCAGTTCTATTGTGGCAGCCATAAGTTTAAAGATTGAAGACCCGGTTTTTGAATCTCAAACCAAAACAAAATTAGGCTCAAAAGATATGTCTTTAAAAGGTTCGGTATCTGTACGAAGTTTTGTGTCAGACTTTTTGAAGAGTAAATTAGACGACTTTTTACATAAAAATCCTGCAATTACAGAAGTCATATTAAAGAAAATACAAGAGAATGAAAAAGACCGTAAAGCCATTTCCGGTATTCAAAAGTTAGCCAGAGAAAGGGCTAAAAAGTCTTCATTACATAACAAAAAATTACGTGATTGTCGAATCCATTTTACGGACACAAAAAATGAATTATCACCTAAAAGTACCATATTTATTACTGAAGGAGATTCCGCCAGCGGTTCAATCACCAAAAGTAGAGATGTTGATACGCAAGCGGTCTTCAGTTTAAAGGGTAAACCTTTAAATTGTTTTGGTATGACCAAAAAGGTAGTCTATGAGAATGAAGAATTTAATCTTTTACAAGCGGCATTAGATATAGAACAAGGGTTAGACACCTTGCGATACAACAGAGTCGTGATTGCTACAGATGCAGATGATGACGGAATGCACATCAGACTGCTGACTATCTCATTTTTCCTTCAATTTTTCCCTGAATTAATACATAATGGTCATCTTTATATTTTACAAACGCCACTGTTTAGGGTACGTAACAAAAAAGAGACACGCTATTGTTATACGGAAAAAGAGCGACAAAAAGCAGTAACGGAGTTGAAAGATCATGAAATTACCCGATTCAAAGGATTAGGAGAAATTTCACCTTCGGAATTTAAAGAATTTATTGTAGAAGACAAAATAAGATTAGAAAAAGTACGATTATCTAAAGAAGACGTAAGCCAAGATTTATTGGAATTTTATATGGGAAAGAATACTTTAGAGCGTCAAGACTTTATTATAGAAAATCTGATTGTAGAGGAGACAGTCGCAGTGTAAATCAATTACAAGTTACGAAAAACAAGTCGCCTCTTATGTCTATAAAAGACCTAATCCAAAAAAGGTTTTAGTCATTTGCAGGATTACTGCAAGCCTCAAAAAAGAGTTTTAGTCATTTGCAGGATTACTGCAAACCGTAAAAAAGAGTTTTTGGCATTTGCAGGATTACTGCAAGCCGTAAAAAAGAGTTTTTGGCATTTGCAGGATTA
>CAYVGO010000009.1:0-19719 GCA_964450725.1 uncultured Muribaculaceae bacterium | reverse complement strand
CAAAAAAGAGTTTTAGTCATTTGCAGGATTACTGCAAGCCGTAAAAAAGAGTTTTTGGCATTTGCAGGATTACTGCAAGCCGTAAAAAAATGTTTTGGTCATTTGCAGTTCATAACTCATCGTTATTTTAGAGATTGCTTCGGGCAGAGCCCTCGCAAAGACGGCTGCCTGCTATTCTTAGAGTGTATTTCAATTCATAATTCATAATTCATAATTCATTAACATGTCTCAATTTACCCACCTTCACGTACACACAGAATACTCCATTCTTGATGGTATTGCCAAAGTTTCAAAATTAGTCAATAAAGCCTTAGATGACGGTATGACAGCATTGGCAATTACTGACCATGGTAATATGTACGGAGTTTTGGAGTTTTATTTGTACATCAAAGAAAAATTGGTAGATGGTATTAAGAAAAAGATTAAGACATTAGAAAAAGAAGGTAAAAATACCTCTGAGTTGCAAGAGAAATTAGAGAGAGCCAAAAACTTTAAACCCATTATTGGCTGTGAAATGTATATTGCCGCAGAGGGAAGAGCGAGTAAGGATAGAGGGAATCACCTTATTTTATTAGCAAAAAACAAGGTGGGTTATCATAATTTAGTACGTTTGGTATCTTTAGGTTTTACGGAAGGATTTTATGCTCGTCCTCGGATAGATTTTGAGTTATTGGAGAAGTACAAAGAAGGACTGATTTGCTGTTCGGCATGTATTGGAGGTGAAATACCTCATAAAATCAGAGTCGGTAATATAGAGGGTGCAAAAGAGGCTGCGTTACGTTTTAAATCTTGGTTTGGAGATGATTTTTATTTGGAAATTCAACGATTGGAAACCAATAGGGCAGATGCCAATCATGAGGTTTTTGAGATACAGAAAAAAATAAATCCCATAATATTAGATATCGGAAGAGAATTATCTATAAAAGTTATAGCCACCAATGATGTCCATTTTTTGAATGAAGAGGATGCCGATGCACAAGAGCGATTGTTATGTATTAACACCGGGAAAACAATGGCAGATGCGGGAAGAATGCTATATACCAAACAAGAGTTTTTGAAGACACAAACTCAAATGGCAGAAATCTTTGCAGATATTCCCGAAGTTTTACAAACAACCATGGAAATTGCCGATAAAGTAGAGCATTATGCAATTACAGAAGGCGCCATTATGCCTGAATTTCCTTTACCGGAGCCATTCAAGGAAGACAGTGAATATTTAATTCATTTGACCTATGAAGGTGCAAAAGAACGTTATAAAACAATTACGGAAGCAATTAAAGAACGGATTGATTTTGAATTAAACACAATCAATAATATGGGATTTCCCGGTTACTTTCTCATTGTTCAAGATTTTATCGGCTATGCTCGCCAGAATGGTATTTTTGTGGGGCCGGGTCGAGGCTCTGCGGCAGGTTCTGTTGTAGCCTATTGTTTAAAAATTACCGACGTTGACCCTTTGGCTTACGATTTACTGTTTGAACGTTTTTTAAATCCTGACCGTATTTCAATGCCCGATATTGATATTGATTTTGATGTTGAAGGACGTGATAAAGTTTTACAATATGTGGCTCAAAAATATGGACAAGACCGGGTGGCCCGCATTGTAACCTTTGGAACGATGGCAGCAAAACTCGCTCTTAAAGATGTGGCACGAGTACATAACTTACCCATTCCCGAAAGTAATAGGTTAGCAAAGTTTATTGATGAAATTCCAAGTGGAGAGCCTGTTACCATTGATTCGGCCATTCATAATGTGTTTGAGATGAAAAATGCAGTGGCTTCGGATGATAAAGTAATATCGGAAACTATCAAGTATGCACAAAAGTTAGAAGGTACGGTAAGAGGACATGGGATTCACGCTTGTGGAGTGATTATCGGTAAAAACAGTTTGATGAATCATATTCCGATAAGTACGGATAGAAAAGAAGAAAATATTTTGATTGCTCAATATGAAAGTTCATTGATTGAATCTGCGGGAATGTTGAAAATGGACTTTTTGGGATTAAAAAACTTGTCCATCATAAAAATGGCACTTGAAAATATAAAATTGAATAAAGGTATAGAGGTTGATATTAACAAAATACCCTTTGATGACCCTAAAACCTATCATCTTTACGGAGAAGGTGATACCATGGGTACATTCCAGTTTGAATCTGACGGAATGCAAAAACACCTGAGAGTTTTAAAGCCTGAGCGTTTTGAAGATTTGATAGCGATGAATGCCTTATATCGTCCCGGTCCCATGTCATATATTCCTGATTTTATAGAAAGAAAGCACGGACGTAAACCCGTAACTTATGATATTCCGGTGATGGAGAAATACCTTAAAGATACTTATGGTATTACAATTTATCAAGAGCAGGTCATGTTATTGTCAAGAGAATTGGCAGGTTTTACGCCCGGAGAGAGTGATGAGTTACGAAAGGTTATGGGAAAAAAGTTAGTGGAGAAATTACCGCCGCTCAAAGAGAAGTTTTTGGCTGGCTGTATGAAAAACGGACATAATGTGAAAGTGGTAGAGAAAATTTGGGAAGATTGGACAGAGTTTGCCAAGTATGCTTTTAATAAATCTCACTCTACTTGTTATTCTTATGTTGCTTATCAAACCGCATGGCTAAAGGCTAATTATCCAGCCGAATACATGGCAACGCTATTAACTTATAACAGCACCAATGTAGAAGACTTGTCTAAATATATGGAAGAGTGTCGCAGAATGGGCATCAATATATTAAGTCCTAATGTCAACGAATCTTACAGAACTTTTAGTGCCAATAAAGAGGGAGACATACGTTTTGGAATGAGTGCCATTAAAGGAGTTGGAGAATCTATTGTAGATATGATTGTAACAGAAAGAGATAAAAACGGACTATTTACAGACCTTTATAACTTTGTTGAACGTATGAGTCCGCTGGGATTGAATCGCAGAACGATAGAATCTTTAGCATTATGCGGAGCTTTTGATGACTTTAAAATACCACGGGTTGCCTATTTATATAGCCCAGTAGAAGACGGACCTACATTTGTTGACGGATTAGTAAAGTATGCGCAGTTGTTTAATCCAAAAACTCCACAAATTCAAAAATCTATTTTTGGAGAAACCGTAACCCATGAAATGTTACAAAAACCCATTCCACCAACAGTGGAAGAATGGAACAAAATTGAAATGCTGCATAAAGAAAAAGAATTGGTAGGAATGTATCTCTCATCACATCCTTTAGATGAATATAGAATAATCATTAACCATTGTATTACCCATACTACCGAAGATTTAAAAGACTTAGCAAATCCCAAAAATAGACAATTTACTATTGCCGGAGTAATGGGAAGCGTACAACATCTGTTTACCAAAACCGGCAATCCTTATGGAAGATTTCATATTGAAGATTACAAATCAAGTATAGAGTTTTTACTTTTTGGAAAAGATTATATACAAGCAAGCAACTACCTTAAAAACGGATTATTAGTAGTAATCAAAGGAATTGTACAAGAAAAACCTTGGGGAAGAAAAGACAGTCACACACCCGAATTGGAAATGAAAATACAATCCATAGATTTATTACCGGAATATCACAAAAATAAAATTAAAAAACTCACATTTTCTTTACCGCTGGGAAATATATCGGAGAGTTTGGTGATGCAATTGGATGGATTATGCAATGAACATCAAGGCACAATAAAATTATACTTTAAAATTACGGATGCCGAAAATAATACTCTATCCTTGTTTTCTCAAAATAAAAAAGTAGAATTAGACAATGATTTGTTTGACTTCTGTCAAAAACATCAGATAACTTATCATATTGGGTAGTATGTCAAATTAAAATAGTACTTTTGCACGCTTCTTAATTCTTTCATTTATTAATTATAAAACCATGACAACTTTAAGGTATTTATTGTTTTTTGCCGTACTGTCTGTGTGTACGGTTAATTATTCTATGGCGACTGTTCAAGAAACCCAAACTTTAGAACAGACTACAGTTGTACAGGAGTCAACCAATACAACAGATGCTATATCCACAGAGGAATCTCACGCACAACATCCAACACCACCGTTGTTTTTAGTGATTCCATTTCTTACCATTCTTATACTCATTGCCATTGGGCCATTGTTTTTTCACCATTTTTGGGAAAAATATTATCCTGTGATTTCGCTTGGTTTGGGTGCATTGGTTGTACTCTATTATATTTTTGTACTCAAAGATACCACCAGTGTTATTCATACCACCCAAGAGTATATTTCATTTATAGCCCTGTTAGGCTCTTTGTTTGTAGCTTCCGGAGGTATTGCTATTCAAGTCGATAAAAAATCGACTCCTATGGTCAACACCATATTTTTATTGATTGGTAGCGTTTTAGCCAACATTATTGGAACAACAGGAGCATCAATGCTTTTGATACGTCCGTTTTTGAATATCAATAAAAACAGACTAAAGCCCTATCATGTTATTTTCTTTATCTTTACGGTCAGTAATGTCGGTGGAGGATTAACTCCGATTGGAGATCCGCCATTGTTTCTCGGATTTTTGAAAGGAATTTCATTTATGTGGGTAGTACAGCATGTATGGTACATTTGGCTATTTGCGATTCTACTTATTTTAGGAGTATTTTATTTCTATGATAGACGTAATATTGTTAATGATACCAATGAATATACCGGAAAAATCACGTTCACGGGATTACGCAATGTTATATTTTTGCTCATTATCTTAGTTGCCGTATTTATAGATCCCGGACAAATGAGTTGGGTTCCCGATTTATATGCCAAATGGCACATTCCTATCGGGGTTCGTGAAATTATACAATTCTCGGTCATGTTTTTAGCCTATAAGTTAGCCGATAAAAAAGCGTTACAACTTAATAATTTTACCTTTGGGCCTATCAAAGAAGTCGCCTTTTTATTTGCAGGAATTTTTGCAGCCATGATACCCGCATTGGCAAATGTTGCGGCTTTTGCTAAAAGTTTAGGAGATAAATTAACCGTTGACCTTATTTATTGGGCTACGGGAACACTCTCAGGATTTTTAGATAATGCACCGACTTATCTGAATTACTTAACTGCATCAATGGCAAAATATGGAGTTAGTATTGATGATAAAGTTGCTGTCAACGATTTTGCACACCATGCAGATACAGCAAAATATATTATTGCAGTTTCTGTGGCAGCAGTATTTTTTGGAGCTATGACTTATATTGGTAATGGTCCTAATTTTATGGTAAAAGCCATTTGCGAACCAAAAGTAAAAATGCCAAGTTTCTTCGGATACATCGTGAAATATTCCTTAGTTATTCTATTGCCAATTTATTTTCTGGTTTATTTGTTGATTAAATTTGTAGCCTATTAATTTTTGTAGAATTACAACAATGTAATAATAGAGATTGCCTCTTACATCCAAAAATCCTGACAATGTTCAGGATTTTTTGTTTAAAGTAGAACCTTTGAAATGTTGAATATAATTTTTCGACATTGGAGATAATAAGTTTCTCGCTCTTAAAAAATAAAATTATATCCTATATGAAGTTTTATGGTACTGAAAACCGGAGGTGATGTTACAGGTGAACCTAATGCTAAGTAAAGTGTTAGTTCATTATTTTTCATCAATAAACGACCGCCGATTCCATAACCATGAAAAAATTGATGTTGTGAGTGGTAGGTATAAGCAAAGTCATAAAACATTGACAGTTTCAAAAGATTCACTTGCCAAAACGGCTCTATGCTTGCCATGCCATAACTTTGTGCCGGTAAAGACTGCTCGCTAAAACCTCTGATGGAATGGATGCCGCCAATATAATGTAATTCTCCCTCAGAAAGCGGAAGAGGATTGTTAATAATATACTTAAATTTACCTTCAGCTCGAAGCAAACACTGAATGCTATTGTAGACAGGGATTACAACTCCTGTCTGTATCTCGGCCATCAATTGCTGATATTTTTGTTGAGTTTCTAACTCTTGTCTTGTTCCGGTTCCCAACACGATTTTAAGGGCATAATCTTTGTTTAAAAACAACAACCGTTCCTGCTCATTCCATGTCAGAGAAATTCCATAGAGATTGGTTGAGGTATTGGTTTTCTTGGCAATGTCATTATTTTTTTCGTATCGATAAAAAACACCGGCTCTGCCCAAAAAGTCAAATGTATAATATAGTGACCAATCTGTAGTTAAGTTGAAGTAGAGTGTATCTCTTTTAGTAATACTCAGGTTTACGGAAGTTCCCGCTATGCCAAACAGCAGATAGGGAAGGGCTATGTTTCCGAAAAAATGTTGTTGTTTATTTTCAAAATAGGTGTAATTGAGTCGAAGAGATTCTCCACCTTTAAAGACATTCGACAGTTCTAAGTTTCCTTCTCCTTGCAGTAAAAATTTTCCTTTGTCATTTTGAGAAAATGAAAGTAACACATTGACCTTGTTATTGTTTTTTTTCTGTAAATAGAGATAGGGCGTAGCCTTATATTGCAGAAATTCAACTTCAAGCGGTCGAATGATTTTAACGTAGGGAAGTTGCGAGAAATAGTTGTCTATCTTTCGTATTTTTTTCTCTTCATAGAGTGTTCCTTTTTTTATCTTCAACTGTTGTCTGACAATGTAATTTCGCAATACAATATTTTCCTGCTGTATCACGGTATCCATAGTTATACGATGTCCTATATCGACAGATAAAGTAACCCGAAACAGGGTTTGAAGATGGGTTACAATCACCGTATCAGTAACCCAATGGACTTTAGCAAAAGGATAGCCTTGATTTTCAGCTTTACCAATAATGGATTGTGTTATTGTTTGTAACTGTCGGTAAGTATATTTTTTACAAGTATCAATGATTTTGGGGTCAAAGATGGAGGTAGAAAAAGATGGAGGTACCGTTGATTGTATGGTGAAAAATGTAGGTTGGCTAACGTGGTATTGAATCAACAACGAATCTTTTTGTACCAAGACAGTATCAATGGAAGCCATACCTTCTTGTTGTTGAATGTATTTCTCGAATTTGCGATAATTTTTAGAATGAATAATAGTATCTTCACCATACAAGAACGTTGTCAGGGTTACAGATAGAATGAATAAGCATATACGTATCATCAGATTATTCATCAATCATCACAATGTCTTGGAAATCGCTAATAATCAAACTCCATAGGTTGTTATATCTTGATAGAACTCCTTTAACTGTACAACGCTGAGTAATTTCAGGTAAACGTCGTTCTATAAACTTACAATAAGGAGAAACTCTCAGGGTGATGGGGGAATTGATAAACTCTACCGTAAAGTTTTGATTGTTTTTTACGGTGATTTCACTGATTTTATCACCACCCTCTTTAAAATACACCCCTTCAATAGCAACCAATGTTCCTAATAAATTAGCGGATGGCAATACTTCAGTTTCAATTTTTGCAGGAAGAATCTCTTGGAAAGAATCGGTTTTATAAATAAAACTGTCTATGGAATTTTCGGGTAAAGAGGTTACTTTAGAACCGTTTAACTTACCCAAGACGGGCATGTTGTTTTCAACGGAAAAAGCCAAGTTGTGTAATTTGATGATCACCGTACGTCCTTCTCCAAACTTTTCTGATACTTTAGAAAGTTCGACCTTCATTAAAAGTCCACCGGTAGAATCTTGCAGATAAAGTTCTTTGTAAAAATTTCCGGCAACATCATTACTTGCAACCGTAGCACAGCAGTATAAATCATCCTGAATTAGGGAGGGATTGTTAGTGTATAACGACTTTATTTCGGCAATGGTTATTCTGTGGTTTTCATTGGGTATTACAGAAAGTAGCGGCAATTCGGGCGTTGTATATGATGTTGGTAAGCAACCACACAGCACCAAACCACAAAGACAATAGAAGATACTATTTTTGAAAGAATGAAAAAACAACTGCCCCATATTTACGTTGTTGAATAAAACCGGGTACTTTGGAAAAATCATGTTTTACGGAGTGCTCCAATATCAACAACCCTTGCGGACTTAAAATAACCGGATGTCCACAAATCAAGCCGGGTAAATCTTCTACACCCTTTAATTCATAAGGCGGGTCGGCAAAAATTAGTGAGTAGGATTGATTGAAATGGTCATTGCGTAAAAACTTAAACACATCATATTCCAAAACATTAACCTGTTTAATGTTTAAAGCCTGTAGGTTCTGTTTTATATTGATAATATTTTTATGATTCAGTTCTATGCAATCAATGTGTTGAACATTGCGTGAAGCAAATTCATAACTTATGCCCCCGCTACCGGCAAATAAGTCTAAAACAATTTGTTGCTCCCAGTCTATTTTATTCTCTAAAATATTGAATAGTGCCTGTTTTGCGTAATCGGTGGTAGGACGTAGTTGTGCGCCTTTGGCAACCGTAAAAGTTCTACCTCCTAAATATCCGCCGATAATTCTCACAATCAATGTAACAATTTGACAATATAGTCTCCCACTTCCTGAGTTCCGTATTTTGAGTTCGGAGCAATATCGGGTGTTACTACTTCGTCAGCCAAACTTTTCATCACAGCCGCATTGACTTCTTTGGCGATGGTATCAAATCCGATGTGTTCTAACAATAAAGCCAATGAAAGTATGGTCGCGTTAGGATTCGCAATGTTTTTACCGGCACCTTGCGGAAAAGAGCCATGGATAGGTTCAAAGAGAGCATATTGATCTCCAACAGAGGCAGAAGGTAGCATACCGATAGAACCTGTGATGACCGATGCTTCGTCTGTCAAAATATCTCCAAACATATTTTCGGTCAAAAGAACATCAAAAAATGATGGCTGCTGAATGAGTTTCATTGCAGCATTGTCAACAAACATAAAGTCTAATACTACATCAGGATACTCTTTGGCTAACCTTCCGACAACATCTCTCCACAATCTTGAAGTTTCTAAGACATTGGCTTTATCCACCAACGTCAAATGCTTTTTACGATGGTGTGCAGCCTGAAAAGCCTTGTGAGTAATACGTTCTATCTCTTCTTCTGAATACAGGCAAAGGTCGTATGATTTTTTTACATCATCCATTCTGCCTTTTTCTCCGAAATAAATTCCTCCGGTCAACTCTCTGAACACCACAAAATCAACATCTTTGATTAAATGAGTTTTTAGAGGAGATGCTTCATATAATAAAGGGATGGATTGTATTGGGCGGATATTGGCATATAGTCCCAACACTTTTCTTATTTTCAGTAATCCTTGTTCCGGTCTTACTTTTGCATGGGGGTCATTGTCAAATTTAGGGTCTCCTACGGCTCCGAGTAAAACAGCATCAGAGCTTTTACATAATGCAATGGTTTCATCGGGTAAAGGATTTCCGGTAGCATCAATTGCCGATGCTCCGATTAAACCGTAGTCAATCTGAACGTCAAGGTTATATTTTTTTGAGAGATGTTGTAATATTTTCACGGCTTGGGCTGTAACCTCTTTACCAATACCGTCACCGGGTAAAACTGCAATTCTTTTCATCTGTTTATATTTTGTAAGCTATTGATATACAATCATTTCCTTGTGTGTCTAAATCTTAGACATGGGTGTTTCATTATATCTATACTTAATATGCTACACTTTTTTCGTACTGTATAATCTCATCTTTGATGGACAACAAGTAATCAATATCATCATAACCGTTGAGTAAACATGTTTTTTTGTAACTGTTAATGGTAAACTTTTCTACAGCACCGGTTTTGTCTATTTTTACCGTTTGTTGTTCCAAGTCAATAGTCAATGCCGACGGTTGTTGATGGTTGACAACAGAAAAGATGGCAGATAAAAAATCTTCCGAAACCTGTATGGGTAACAATCCGTTGTTGAGTGCATTACTCTTAAAGATGTCAGCAAAAAAACTACTGATTACTACCCTGAATCCATATCCTGTCAATGCCCAAGCCGCATGCTCCCGACTACTTCCGCAGCCGAAATTACGTCCTGCAACCAAAATTTTGGCAGCACTATAATGGGGGTGATGAAATAAAGAATCGACTATCGGCAGATTCTCTGCATTATACCGCCAATCTCTAAAAAGGTTTTGTCCTAACCCATCTTTGGTGGTGGTTTTTAAAAATCTGGCAGGGATAATTTGGTCTGTATCAATATCTGCAACAGATAGAGGTAAGAAAGTTGAGGTAAGTGTTGTGAATTTCTCCATGACATAAAATGATTATCTCTGCAAAAGTAATGATATGTTTTCATATTTTAATCTCTTATCCCTATTTTTATCCGGTCATATTTTGGATTTCTAACGTCTATTTTTCAATCGAAAAACAGCCATTACAGAAATCCTTCATTGATACATATACTGATTTATACTATCTGGATGACAGTTCACTCTTTCACTTCAATTCTACATTCTAAACACAAAGATTACTCACGCAATATAAAAAGTTTTACCATTTGTTTTATCTGCTTTTCTAAATTACATCAATTTGTGCCACTAAACGTAGAGATGTTGTAGCCAAGTCTCTACATTGTTACCTTTTTCGCAGTAGTCCTTCATTCTACATTTCCATTTACTACGCTATGATTAAGTTACAACTTTCCGAAAATTCGCTCAGACCGGGTAAATACACGCTTACTCCAAATACAGCAGACAATACTACAATTTATGCCGTAATACATTCTCAACGTTATGGACGATGTGTCCACAACGTTATGGATGATGTGTCCACAACGTTATGGATGACGTGTCCACAACGTTATGGATGATGTGTCCACAACGTTATGGACGATGTGTCCACAAATTTAGAGCAGATGACAAACAAAAGTAAAGAATTGATACAGACAAGGGCTAAAGCCCGCAATAGTATTAAACTTCGGCAGGGAACTGTAGGTACTTATCGGGGGAAAGTATTGAAAAATTGACGAATGAAAAGTTATGATTTAGAATTTGAAATACACTCTAAACCTACTGCGAATGTAGAGATACTATAATTCAATCCAAATTCCCGGACTATCTCCCTTCTTTTCGGAGAAACAACCGGAGGATGAGCGAAGTGAAACCCACCTTTCTGCTCCTCTCACCAATGGGCAATAATCTCCACAGAGTGTATTTCACTAACCATTATATTTTACATTCTACATTTTCGATTATACATTAAAACGCTTACCTTTGCTTGCTTATTTTTTTTTAATGTAAAATCTCGGTTTTATTTATGTTTGACAAAGATCGTTGGTCGGAATTATGGCAAGTCATTGCTCGTAATAAAGCCCGTAGTATTATGACGGCATTCGGCGTATTTTGGGGTATTTTTATGTTAGTTATTTTAGCAAGTTCCGGTAATGGATTGCAAAACGGAATATATGATGGTGTCAAAGATTTTGCCTCCAATACATGTGTAATGTGGACAAACCGTACGGCTGAAGCCTATAAAGGATTTCGTAAAGATAGAAGTTGGTCAATGAAAATTGAAGACGTTGATGCTATAAAGGAACATTTTCCGATGATAAAATATGTTTCTCCCATTTTATGGGGTAATAATGGTGGTAGTGGAAATAATGTCTTTTATCAAGAGCAAGGGGGTAGTTTTGGTGTAGAAGGTAAATATCCTGATTATGACAAAATTTCTAAAAGTAAAATTTTAGCAGGGCGCTACATTAATGATTTGGATATTCTTCATTATAGAAAAGTTTGTTTAATTGGAGAGCGTGTAAGGAAAACTATATTTCCTCATGGAGAAGACCCTATCGGTAAAAGTATTAAAGTCAACGGCATTTATGTACAGGTGGTGGGTGTTCTTGATGCAACCAATAATAATATGATTAGTTTGGGTGGTCGGCCGGAAGAAACGGTAGTTATACCTTATACTACCATGCAGCGGGTATACAATATGGGAAATCAAGTATATTTTGTCGCTATTACCGCCAATGATAACCAACGGATTGGCAGCCTTGAGGAAGACATTAACCTGTTTATAAAAAAGCGTCATGAAATTTCTCCCACGGATAGAAAAGCGTTGGGTGGATTTAATATAGAAAAACAATTTACCATGTTTAACTACCTGTTTTTGGGAGTAAATACTTTGGTGTGGATTGTTGGCATGGGAATTTTAGCCGCCGGTATTATCGGAGTGAGTAATATTATGGTGGTAACAGTTAAAGAACGTACCAAAGAGATTGGTGTAAGAAGGGCTTTAGGAGCTACCCCAACATCTATTATCATGCAAATTATGATGGAAAGTTTAGTCCTTACTTCTTTGGCGGGTTTACTTGGAATGGTTGCCGGGGTTGGAGTTATGGCAGGCGTAGATAAAATATTGAGTGCCGGAGCTGCTTCATCCAATATGTTTTTTAAGTCTCCGATTATGGGATTTTTTCCTGCCGTAATGGCAACCATAGTTATTATTGCTTCAGGAATGTTGGCAGGGCTTATTCCCGCAATGCGTGCCATGAAGATTAAAGCCATTGACGCTATTCGAGAAGAGTAGAAACTTCTTCAGACCGATTAAAACCGCAAACTAATACCGGGTGTAAGCATAAAGAATGGCACTTTGTCATTGATTTTATATCCAAATCCGACATGAATAGGAATATTAAAGACCTTATCGTGAGGTAACAAATAAATACTTCCTACGACCACTCCTGCCAAATCAGGTAAAAGTTCTGATGTAAAGTTAAGGGCATTGACCACAATAAATCCGGCACCTATTCTCCAAGGATATTCTTTACCCACACGTCGAGCTTCAGGAAAACTAAACTGAGCAATCACAGCAATGGCAATAGCTCCGACATTGTCAGTTATTTTTGCCTTTGGAGGTTCTGAAGGTCGAGGAACATAAGGTAAACTTTCCGTTGCAAGGTCAGGGTTGTCCGTGATTTTTCCTAAGGCTAAACTTTTATCCCAGTTACTCTGTTCCATTCTTACTCTATCTATCTTGTCGCGGTCTGTTTGAGATGTCCCCAAGTTTTGAAGCAACATACCGACAGGGAAAGATATATCAATATCAAATCTCCACGGCCGCTGTAATACCAAATCAAGTTGCTTGACTTTTGGAGGTGCACTATATTTTTCCGAGTTATGAGATATTTTCACAGATACTCTTGAGTAATCGTCTAAGTTGTTGGCTTTTGTAGTAAACAGAGAATTTAAAGAGATTGGAGTATTTTGTTCTGCCGGGTCTTTGTAAAATGCACCTCTGGTAGATTTTTCATAGGGACAAATC
Source organism: uncultured Muribaculaceae bacterium (assembly GCA_964450725.1). Classification (GTDB taxonomy): domain Bacteria; phylum Bacteroidota; class Bacteroidia; order Bacteroidales; family UBA932; genus CAYVGO01. Next base: position 6,593 of record CAYVGO010000009.1, on the reverse strand, counting down.
AATACATTTTCCAAAGTTTTATACTCCATCAATCTTCCCTCCGGGTTATAATATTTAATGTCAAAGTTGAGGTATTGTTTTCCGTAGAAAACATTGTTCTGGTCTATCAGTTTGGTATTAAAAGTAAAAGTAACATCAGAGATGGCTTTACGTAAAATGTAGGTTTGGTTAGATATTTTATCCATCGGAGAATCTTTTCCGCTAAAATTTACGTTCACAAAGTCCAACTGACGCGGACGTTGACTCTCTTTGACTACCAATGCTTGTCCTGTATTGACTCCAAAGTTAATTAACTCTATTTTATTGGTGGTAATAGTAATGGGAATACTTATTTTAAAGAATCGTACGGTTTCTGAAGTTTCCAAAGTGTCGCTGACAACATTATCTACTCCTTCCCACTTTAAATTTCCTTTATAAAGAGAAAGTCCCTGTACTTTTACCATAATGTTTTCACCGGGATACACCTCATTGCTGTTTATCCAATTTTTTCCATCTCTCATCACAGATAAACTTTGTATGGTAAATTGTGGAGTAATGTCCATATTGACGATAAATAAGGCTACATCATTGAGTTTGAGGTATAAATATCCATTGGTGATACGATGTAAAACTTCAGGATAGAGTAAACAAATCATTTTATCGTTATAAACACTTTCTTTGATGAAAAGTTCACCGATTCTTCTTCCTCCGGGTGCTTCTTGTGCCTCAATTCTATAAGTTTGTCCTACCTGAATCCCGGGAATGGCATCAATAACCAATATGGCTCCTTCTCTTTTGATTTTATCGTCAAATGTAATTTCCTGCTTATCACAATTAATGAATGGCAGTCTTACTTTTTTAACGTCAAAATCTACCGGAGGTAGTGTAATGTCATAGTTTAATCGGTGCAGCGAGTCTTGATAGTAAGGATATTGTGTTTTTAACTTCAGAGTTACACGTTGTTTACCAGCGGTGTTTGACCATATATGAACATTAATATTTTGACCGTCTTTTGAAAGACGATATTTTATCTCTCCTTGTTCTACCCATTCTGGCGTTATGGAAAAATAGTCAATCTGATTCGCTGTCAATTGGTAAGTTTTGGTTTCTCCAAGATAAATCTCATGATTCGCAGGGTTAAAACTGATGGCGGGAGCAATGGTAGGTAAAAGGTTGAGGCACAAAATTTCCTTCGATTCAATTATTCTGAAATAAACCCGAATTAATGATGATATTTTTTTTATCTGTAATCTGAATGACATTTCTGTAGTATCATTTGCTACAGAGTCTAACACAATAAAATCCGGAGATTCAAGCACCTCCATAGGTATATTATTGTACTTTTCCTGAAAAGAGATAGAAACTTGGATAATGGGGGAAAAATCGGGGGTTACAAAAACAATACCGGATATATTACCGTAAGTAATCCAATGATTTTGGGAATCAAAGGTTGTACTGTCATCGGTTTGTATGGTTACAGATTGGAAGAATGTTTGTCTCCCGCTCACACTCCATGAAAACAGTAGTAAAAATATCAATATGCCGTAATGGAATCGGTTCATTTTTTTAATACTTAAAATCGGACACTTATACCCGGACTTAACATGATAAAAGGAATTCGTTCATTGATTTTATACCCTACGCCAAGGTGTATCGGTAAGTTAAACAATTTACTGTTACGTAAAGGATAGATACTGAATACGGCTATTCCCGCAAGGTCAGAAGGGGTTGATGATGCTAAGTTTAAAGCATTCAACACCAACACGCCAACACCAATACGCCAGGGATAGATACGTCCGACTCGGTTGGGGTCAGGAAAACTGATTTGTGCAATGACCGCAATACTGATGTTTCCGATATTATCTCTAAAGTTTGCTTTTTTAGGTTCCTCAGGCTGTGCAATATTATAGACCAAGTTGCCGTTTTTGTCTGTTCCGGTAACAAAAATTTCTCCACTTCCCAACTTTTCTTGCCATGCAGTCAACGATTTTTGCCATGTATCTCTGGCTTCGATTTCGGTTTTGGTAAGTCCTAAGTTTTGTATCATCATACCTGCCGGCAATGAAACATCAATATCGAATCGAAAAGGACGTTGTACAACAATTTCTATCTCTTTAGACTTTGCTCCTGCAGTATATTGTTGTGATGAGTGGCTGACATTGACCGTAATTTTCGAGTAGTCATCCAAGTTTTTCATCTTAAAGTGAAACAGACTGTCTAAAGATAATTGTTGTAACTGGTCTCTTCCTCTTCTTTTGTAATATTGTCCACGCACAGAACTTTCAGAAGGAGTAACCACAAGGTTATCTATTTTTTGAAACTCAATTAATTCTCCTTTTGCTCCAATATAGTTGATGTCAAAATTGAGATATTGCTTTCCATATAAGTCATTTGGCTGGTCAATGATTTTTTTATTAAACTCAAAAACGACATCTTTCAAAGATTGGCGTGAAATATAAGTTTTTGTGTTCAATTGAGACAATGGAGCAGATACTTTATTGTAATGTATTGAGATGAAGTCGAACGGGCGCGCTCGTTGATATTCTTTGATTTGTAAGTATCTACCTGTATGTCCTTGTTCTGTTTTCAGAACAATTCTGTCACTGGTGGTTGTTAGAGGTATTTTAACTTTATAAAACTTCACAATTTCAGAAGTTTGTGTAGTATCCGTAGAAACTTCGGCGTCTCCTTCCCAAGATAATTTAGATTTATGTAACGATACACCATCAATTTTGACAAATACAGTTTCTCCGGGATTTACATCTCTACTGTCACTCCAGACACCGCCTTCGTGCATCACCATCATATTTGTAATTTGTAATGGCGGTGTGATATTCAGATTGATGATAAATCGGGTTTGTCCATCCATTTTTAAATATAAGTATCCGTTTTGCATTTGATGATACTGCTCCGGACGTAGAATACATTTTACTTTATTGTTTCGAGCCCGTTCGGCAACATATAATTCTGCAATTAAAGGGTTTGCCTTATCATTTTTTTCAACATCTTCTACTTTATATGTTCTGCCGATTTCCAAAGATGTATGATTATCCATATAAAGTACAACCCCTTCTCTTCTGGCAGCATCATCTAAAGTAATCTCTTTTTTCTCAAAGTTCAGAAAGGCAATGCGGGTTTTATTGACGGTAAACACAATGGGTGCAAAGGAGTATTCAAAAACAAGACGACCTTGGACTAACATAGGTAATGTAAGTGGAATGTTTAGCGTGAAAGTATGTTTGCCAACATTACGTGCAACCAAATAAAGCTTCAGATTTTGGTCATTGTGAGATAATCTGTAATCAATAAAATCAATGCGATTCCACTCTGAGTTGATTCTGAAAAAATCGCTGTTGTTGACCTCAATAAAAAAACCTTTTTCTTCGCCAATATACAACTCTGTGGTGGAGATTAAGAAGTTTGCCGAAGGAGAAATAATAGGTAAAAGATGAATAATTTGTTCTGTAGATTGTTGTTGCCCGCTGATAATAATAGGAAGAGATGACAGGTAATTGGCTAACGGAAGATTGAATGTAAAGGTAAACCTATAGGATGTTGAATCTAATCTTAACAAACTGTCTTTTATTTCAATATCCTGTGTAGAACCTAAGGTAACAAAACTGTGTTTAAATTCTGGTTTGACCCTGAGTGTCAATTCATACTCTTGTTGAAATTTTTCAACATAAACCGCAATGGGTTTAACGTCTAAGTAATCAACCGTATGGTCTTGATTGTAAAAAAACAATCCCGACCTTACGGACACTCTTTCAAAAACATCAGGTATAGCAAAAGTCTTTACCGTCAAGAAGAATAAAAAAAAGATGAAAAGTATATTTCTCTTGTACATATAGTGATTACATACCTCTTTGTCAGCAGAATCTGACAATTTGAATGGGAGCAAAGGTAGTCATTTTACACGAATGAACAATACAGTAAACAAAGGAAAGAGATTGAAAATTTGAATTGATTAACAACTATTGGGAGTTAATATCAATAGAAAAACAGTGATTATTCCGAGTGTCGGGGGTGTATAAATTGAGCCTACGGGTTATAAACAGTAATCGCTAATTGTTTTTTTATCGATGAAGAAAATCACTGTAAATCGATTGCAGATAGGCTTTGCCTTGTAATAGATTGGTATCGGCCGCTTGTTCTGAATAAATCAATTGCTTTGCCGTGCAATCATAAACCGCAACTCCGCTCTCTGATATAAACCCAAAAACATCGGGATAGGAATAAAAAGCAAAGGAGGGGACATTGGTGTCAAGCATGTTTTTACCAAAAGGAAAATCAGTGGCAGGTAATCCCAACAATGACAATACCGTAGGTACAATATCTATTTGTGAAACAATATTGTGCCTGTTTTCTCCCTGCTGAATTACACCTCCGGTAAAAATAATCGGAATTTGATAACGTAAAGGAAGATGGTTCGGTAAGTCTGAAGGATAAATCATGCTGTGGTCTGCGACCAAAATGACTAAAGTATTTTTCCACAAGGGCAGAGTGCGAAGACTGTCTAAGAAAAACCCAAGACAACTGTCTGTATAAGCCATGGCATTAAGAACTTCATTGTCAAACTTTTTTGTACCCGGTACGTCAAACGGCGGATGAGAACTGAGGGTCAACATTGCCTTAAAAAAGGGCTGAGAAGGTGAATTGGTCAGGTCTTCTAAGACTTTTTGAAACAAAAACTCATCAGGAACACCCCAACTGGAACTTTGTTGCTTTAGAGGAAAATCAGATTGCGATATACGTTCGTGGAAACCCGAAGATACAAGGTAAGAACGCATGCTGGTAAAGTTTTCATCACCACCGTAATAAAAAGTCATTTGATATCCCTCCGGCTGTAAGGCTTTAGAGAGAGAAGGTAGGTTTTCTGTCTTTTGAGGTATTTTCATGATAGAAGTAGTAGGTTGTGCCGGATAACCGCTTAACACCGAAACTACTCCTCTGTCCGTACGGAAACTGCTACCGTAAGCATTCTTAAAATAGATACCCTTTTCACCATAACGGTCTAAATTGGGGGTAACTCCTTTCACACCGCCCAAACTTTCAATCATGGTGGCCGAAAAACTTTCTAAAATGACCATAATAATGTTAGGGTGGGGGATAGGTAACCGCCTTGCCGCTGTTGTATCTTCAGAGGATAGCAAGTTACACATCATTTGTTTTGCTTCCTCATTGGTCATAAAGCGGTACTTATCTTTATTAATTTCACTTCGGGTAGAAGATTCCAATAAATTAAACAGCGGATTGACAGCAGCATGATTAAGAAACATATTGTTACTGAAATAAACCCGACTGATATTCATTGTTGAAGCTCCTAAACCTCCACGAATAGGAATAAAAAGTAAACCCGTAGCAAGAAAAAAGAGAACGCCGTAAACAAAATGAACTTTTGGATACAGTCTGAAATCTTTCTTTATCCAAAACCGATAGCACCACAACAGTAAAACATAATAACATAACAAAAACAAGCACCCAAAAGCCAACTCTTTGTACTCCACATTACCGATAATAGTAGCAAACGAACTCAGGTAGATAAAGATTGTATTGTCTAATTTAAATCCCCAGTAGCCATAAAGCATCGCATCGGTCGTAAATGTCAGTACGCAGATAAACAGAAAGAGATAGTGATAACCACTCATCACAAACTCAATAGCCTTCTTATTGATAAAGCATGAGAGCACAATCAATAAACCCGGGATAACGGTGAGATAACTGGCAACCGATAAATCTAAAGGGAAGGCATGGTAGAGCGTATCAAGCCAATCTGTAAAGGTTATTGAGTGGGTTTGTGAGAGATTAAAGAGGATAAACAATGGCTTTTGTGTGAGAAATACAAGCAGCCAAAAGAGATAGATTTTACAATAGGAGCGTAATCTGGTCATCTAAAGTTTTAAATTACGGATTAACTGATTTACAACTGAACTTACTCCAATAGTTGCCTTTTCCTGAAAGGTGTACAATGGGTTTTGAGCCAATTGAAGGTGTGGAATATGAGGGTCTATAAGATAAACGGGTACTCCCTTAGGGAGATAGTGCAACAGTGATGCCGCCGGATAAACCTGTAAAGATGTTCCTACAACAATAAACAGTTCTGCGGTTTGCGTAATCCGGATGGCTTTATCTAACAGCGGCACTTGCTCACCGAAAAAAACAACGAACGGACGCAACAGAGAGCCGTCTTGATGACGTAAGTCTAAAGGTTGCTCCCAGCCCTCAAGTACTACGGTTTTTGAAACATCATAAGAACTACAGAGTTTACGTATTTCACCATGCAAGTGAGTAATGTTTTTACTTCCCGCACGTTCATGCAAGTCATCAATATTTTGGGTGATCACTTCTACTTCAAAATAATCTTCCAAACGTCGGATGGCTTGATGTGCCGCATTGGGCTCTTTTGACAATACCTCTTGACGACGCATGTTATAAAAATTAACAACTTTTTCTCTGTTATTCATCAATGCTTCTGGAGTGCAAACCTCTTCAATCTTATAGTTTGCCCACAAGCCGCCACTGTCTCTGAAGGTAGCAATACCACTTTCGGCACTGATGCCGGAACCTGTAAAAACAACAATTTTCATCTTTATAATATTTTATGAAGGTTTACC